>CBIHLT010000355.1:0-1649 GCA_966210615.1 uncultured Massilia sp. | reverse complement strand
GTACAGCCCATCGAAGTGGTGCGAATCGGCCTGGCGCGGAAACGAGCAGACCATCTTGCGCACGCGGCGCGCCTTGATCAGCGCGGCCAGGCCGGTTTCGCCATTGCCCGCATTGTTGTTCACGATGGTCAGCTCGCGCGCGCCCTGGGCCAGCAAGGCGTCGATCAGCGCCGACGGCATGCCGGCGTTGCCGAAGCCGCCGATCATGATGGTCGCGCCATCCGGGATATCAGCGACCGCGCGCTCGAGCGTGTCGCATGTTTTGTCGATCATGGGTGTCCCTGTGGTGTCGTTTCTCGGGTGCCGGCGCCGACCAATCCAACTACGGCCAGGACCGGATGGCGCGTTCAATACCTTTCCGGTGTGGACGGCCTGTCCTGACGTCACCGGGTCCGGAGCCGCAGCAGCAATGCCTGCTCCCGCCCGGCTGCGCCGGACTACCGGCGTAACAGTACCGCCAGCCTCATTCCGCCTGGTGTGCTTCCTTGTGTCTGGTGGCCGGAGGCGCTCCGTTCGAGCGCAGTCCTGATTGCAGCGTAGATAACTCGGGAGCCCGAGTCCAACACTGATTAGGTATCCATTCGATACCCGGGAGGTATCAGAGCGCAGGAGCACCCCTGCCGGGGCGCTTACAGGCTTTCTTTCACGTGAGGAAGCCCGTAGTCGTCATAGATCTCGTAGATCACAGCCAGCATCTGCTCCAGTTCCGGTGAGCGGTCCATGTGGCGCACGCTGAAGAAGATCGGCGACACCGCATGCTTGTCGACGATCGGCCGGTACACCACGTTCCGGTGGTGCATGCCCTGCACGCTGGCCGGCACGATCGACAAGCCCTGCCCCGCCGCGACCAGGCCCATGGCGATCTGCAGTTCGCGCACTTCCACCACGTGGTCCGGCGTCAGGTTGGCGTCGCTGAACAGCGCGAGAACCTGGTCGGCGAAGCTGGGGCGCGGATTGCGCGGGTAGACCAGCAGCGGCTCGTGCACCAGGTCGACCAGGCGCACGGGATTCTCGCCGCTGGCCAGCCGGTGGCCGGGAAACAGCGCTACCACCATCGCCTCCTGGCGCAGCAGGATGCGGCGAATGCTCGGGTCTTCGCTCTTGAGCCGCCCGAAGCCGACATCGATGCGCCCCTCCTTCAGGGCCTGCATCTGCTCCACGGTCGTCATTTCGTGCAGCGTCACCTCCACTTCCGGATAGCGCTCGCGGTAGCGGCGGATGATGTCGGGCAGCAGTCCGTACAAGGTCGAGGCGACGAAGCCCGCGCTGATCGTGCGTTCCAGCTTGCCCACCCGGCAGGTCATGGCCTTCAGGTCGCGCACCTGGTCCAGCAGCGGCTTGGCGTGCGCCAGGAAGAACTGCCCAGCCTCGGTCAGGCGCAAGGGACGCGATCCTTTCTCGATCAGGGCCACGCCCAGGATTTGTTCCAGCTGCTGGATTTGCCGGCTCAGCGGCGGCTGGGCGATATGCAGGCGCTCGGCCGCACGGGTGAAGTTGCGCTCCTCCGCCACGGCGACGAAATAACGCAGGTGCCGAAGCTCGATCATCATACCTCCCAGGTATTAAAACGATACCAACTTAGTCTTGGACGGGGCTTTGCAGGGGGATTATCGTGTTTCTACCGACCGCACTATACGCACTGAATATGA
>CBIHLT010000354.1:0-1868 GCA_966210615.1 uncultured Massilia sp. | reverse complement strand
AGCAATGCCACGAAGCGCGTCGCCGCCACGCCCAGCGGCCGTTCGCCGGTCCAGATCACGTCCACGAAGAAACGCAGCACATTGGTGAAGTTTGCCGCAGGAATCTCGACCAGTTCGCCCAGCTCCAGCGGATCGCGCACGAAGCCGGACGGCAGCCAGGCCCAGCCCAGTCCCGCCTTCACCAGGGACAGCGCCGCCACCGGATTGTCGGTGCGCCATTGCAGGCGCGAGACGGCGATGCGCTTGTCGACCTGGAGCGCGTCGCGCCCGGCCACGACGATCTGGCGTTCGGCCAGCAGGTCCGCATCGCGGATCGCCTCGGCGCCGAGGCGGCCGAGCATGGGGTGGGTGGGGGCGAG
The DNA here is from genome assembly GCA_966210615.1 of uncultured Massilia sp. GTDB lineage: Bacteria > Pseudomonadota > Gammaproteobacteria > Burkholderiales > Burkholderiaceae_D > Telluria. The sequence continues at coordinate 1,509 of CBIHLT010000354.1, read as the reverse complement.
CACCGCCACCAGGCGTTCCTCGGCCACCTCCTGGAACACCTCGCGCGCGTCCATGCCGTAGCGCTCGAATACCAGCGCAAGCTGGGCGCGGCCGCTCTGCACCATCGCCAGCGCGTCGGCCTGGGGCGCGCTCAGGACTTCGATTTCCAGCAGCGGGAATTCCGCGCCCAAGGTGGCGAGCGCTTCGCTCCAGGCCGCGGAAGCCAGCAGTTCGGGCAGGATGGCGATGCTCAGGGACGTTTCCAGCCCCCGCGTCAGCGACAGCGCGTGCTTGTTCAGGCGCTGCAGCTGTTCGACCAGCACGCGCGCCTGGGGCAGCAAAGCCTGGGCGTGCGCCGTGGGCTTGGGCTCGCGTCCGCTGCGGTCGAACAGTTCCAGGCCCAGCTCGGCCTCGAGGTTGGCGACCGCCATGCTCACCGCCGAGGGCACGCGCTTCAGCACGCGGGCGGCGGCGGAAAACGAGCCGTGGTCGATGGCGGCCAGGAAGACGCGCAAGTTGTCGAGGTCGAATGCCATCTATCAATTTTACTGATATTTCCTGACTTTTTCTTTCACCTGGCCTTCAGTAGGATCGCGTCAGGCATTCAGGCCTGGAAACGCATGAAAGGAAAGAAGATGGTGTGGTTATCGCTGTTCGCCGCAGGGCTGTTCGAGATCGTCTGGGCCATCGGCCTGAAATACACCGACGGCTTTACGCGGCTCTGGCCGACGGTCGGCACCCTGGCCGCGATGGCGCTGAGCGTCGCCTTGCTCGGTTATGCGCTGAAGACACTGCCGGTGGGGACGGCTTACGCGATCTGGACCGGCATCGGGGCCGTGGGCACGGCCATCGCGGGCATGGTGTTCCTGGGCGAATCCGCTTCGCTGGCGCGGATCGCGTGCATCGGTCTGATCGGCGCGGGCATCGTGGGACTCAAGCTCGTCACCCCGGCCTGACCGGGGTTCAGGAACGGGCGCGCTTGGGCAGTGCGATGAGACGGGTGCCGGCCAGCTTGTCGTGCAGGAACTGGCGGTCCTTGTCGAGGAAGGCGGTCAATGCCCAGGCGGCCACGCCGAGGACGAGGCTAATGGCCATCAGGCCCTTGCTGTGCAAGCCGAACAGGCCGTAGGCCACCAGCGCCGGCACGAACCAGCCCCAGGCCAGCAGGAAGCGGATGATCGCCGTACGCAAGGGCAGGCGGGCATGGCCGAGCTGGACCACCTTGATGCGCCAGGTCTTCATCGCCAGCGTGTGGCCGCTGTCGACCCAGCACCAGATGAAATAGGCGGCCGCCACCAGGAACATGAAGGCCTTCAGCCCGTGCTGGTAGGCCGCTTCCTGGCGGTTGCCGGTCAGGAGCAGGTAGAGCAGCACCGCCAGCATCTCGACCGCCAGCAGCAGGAAGGCATCGTAGACCATCGCCAGGACGCGGCGCTTGACCGTGGGCGTACCGAGGGTGGGCGTACTGACGGGGGCGGTCTCAGTTGCTTGCATTCGAAGACGAAGGAACAGGTTGCGGGCTGGCCGGC
>CBIHLT010000353.1:0-1903 GCA_966210615.1 uncultured Massilia sp. | reverse complement strand
GCCCAGCCCGGCGTGCATCCGAACGGCGATTCGGTCCACATCGAGCTGCCGCCCCAGATCGGCGAGGAATTGTCGAACGCCATCGAGGCGGCCGTGGAAGACGCGGCCGAGCAGAAGGTGTCGCGCTACCACAAGCAGGCCTCGACCTGGTTCATGAACTTCGTGCTGCTGTTCGTGCTGGCCCTGTTCGGCACCAAGGCCCTGGTGGGCGGCAAGAAGCGCGCCGAAGCGCAGTCCCAGCTGGCCAACGCGGCGGCCGAGCGCGAAGCCATGCAGCGACAGCTGTCGGAAACGAAAATGCAGATGATGCAGGCCCAGGTCGAGCCGCACTTCCTGTTCAACACCCTGGCCTCGGTCGAGCACCTGATCCAGGTCGACCCGCCGCGCGCCTCGGCCATGCAGCGCAGCCTGATCCAGTACCTGCGCGCCGTGCTCCCGCAGATGCGCGACAACGCCGTGGTCACGGGGCTTGGACGCGAGGTCGACATGGTCAAGGCCTACCTGAACCTGCTCAAGATGCGCATGGAAGAACGGCTCACGGTGGACCTGCAGATCCCCGATGGCCTGCGCAGCGCCGCCTTTCCGCCGATGATGCTGCAGTCGATGGTGGAGAACGCGATCAAGCACGGCCTGGAGTGCAAGCCCGAGGGCGGCACGCTCAAGATCGTGGCCGACGTGGCCGACAACAAGCTGCGCGTGACCGTCACCGACGACGGCGTCGGCTTCGGCGTGGTGCCGAGCGACGGCACCGGCCTGGGGCTGCAGACGATCCGCGAGCGCCTCAAGCTGCTGCACGGCGACGCAGCCAGCCTGCATATCGGCGCCAACAGCCCGAGCGGCGTGATCGCCACCATCACCGTGCCCTATCACATATCCAAATAAGGGCGGAAAAGGCTACTTGCCTGACGCCCCGTTTCGTTGAATAATTGTTACCCCTTTCCCGCAACGAGAAGATCATGCCTACTGCAATCATTGCCGATGACGAAAGACTGATGCGCGACCAGCTGCGCATGCGCCTATCCGAGGTGTGGCCGGAACTGGAGATCCTGGGCGAAGCGAAGAACGGCGAGGAAGCGGTGGAACTCGTGGACCAGCTCAAGCCGGACCTGACCTTCCTGGACATCCGCATGCCGGGCAAGACCGGCATGGAAGCGGCGCGCGACATCGGCGAGCGCAGCCAGATCGTGTTCGTCACCGCCTACGACCAGTACGCGGTGGAAGCCTTCGAGCGCGGCGCGATCGACTACGTGCTCAAGCCGACCGAGCCGGAGCGCCTGAAGGTCACGGTGGACCGCCTCAAGCAGCGCCTGGAGCGTCCGGAGGAAAACGTCAACCAGAGCGTGACCGCGATGCTGTCTCAACTGGCCGAGAAGATCGCCGCGCCCAAGCCCAGGCACCTGCAGTGGATCCAGGCCAGCATCGGCCAGGACCTGCGCATGATTCCGGTGGAGGACATCCTGTTCTTCCGCTCGGACGAGAAATACACCTGCGTGCAGACGGCCGGCTTCGAGGCGCTGATCCGCAAGCCGGTGCGCGACCTGGCGGATGAGCTGGATCCGTCGCTGTTCTGGCAGATTCACCGTGCGACGCTGGTCAACGTGAACGCGATCGAGGGTGTGACGCGGGATATTCGCGGGCGGCACCTGGTGCAGATCAAAGGAAGGCCGGAGAAGCTTGAAGTGAGCCGGAGCTTCCTGCATTTGTTCAAGCAGATGTGATGCCGGTTTGAGCTGACACTGTTCGTGCAAACTTGGGTCCCCGCCTGCGCGGGATGACGTTCAAGGGGACGGGCCACAATTAGTCCTGCGACACGCACCTTGTAAACGTCATCCCCGCGCAGGCGGGGACCCAAGTGTCGCAGCATACCCATAACGCATCCACCCCATTTAGCCCCCCTCAACAC
>CBIHLT010000352.1:0-2015 GCA_966210615.1 uncultured Massilia sp. | reverse complement strand
ACGGCGACGTCGATCGACTCGTTGAACTTGGCGGTGGCGAATTCCTTGACGATCGACACAGCGTTGTCGAACGCGTAGACCTTGTTACGGTCCACTTTTGCTTTCATTTCTTTGACGCGCTTGGACAGCTTAGCCATTACACACCCTCCACCGTGATGCCCATCGAACGTGCCGAGCCGGCGATGATACGCACTGCTGCGTCCATGTCGGCGGCGGTCAGGTCCGGCTGCTTGGTTTTTGCGATTTCTTCAGCCTGGGCGCGGGTCAGCGTACCGACTTTGTCGGTATGCGGCTTCGGCGAACCCTTGGTGATGCCAGCGGCTTTCTTGATCAGGTAGGTTGCCGGCGGGGTCTTCATCACGAAGGTGAAGGACTTGTCGGCGAACGCGGTGATCACGACAGGAATCGGCATGCCCGGCTCGAAACCCTGGGTCTGGGCGTTGAACGCCTTGCAGAATTCCATGATGTTCAGGCCGCGCTGACCCAGTGCAGGGCCGATCGGTGGGGACGGGTTTGCTTTACCGGCCGCAACTTGCAGCTTGATAAAGCCAATGATTTTCTTTGCCATGAATGGCTCCTATCTTGACTTGAGTAGTAGCGCCCCACCGCGACTACTCGCTCGGCGGGGCTCCTCTTACCGGATTCCGCCTTGCTGCTGCGACGCTCCGATTAAAGCGCTGTATTTGATTTGTTGGGGACAGAGTACCGCTGCGCTTCGCGACGCGAAGCTTCGCTTAACTCTTTCCCGCAAGGGGTCATACTTTCTCTACCTGCCCGAACTCCAGCTCCACCGGAGTCGCGCGGCCGAAGATGGTGACTGAGACACGCACCTTCGATTTTTCGTAGTTGACTTCCTCGACGTTGCCGTTGAAGTCGGTGAAGGGGCCTTCCTTGATACGCACTTGCTCGCCCACTTCGTACAGGACCTTCGGCCTCGGCTTTTCGACGCCTTCCTGGACCTGCTGCATGATCTTGTCGATCTCGCGCGCCGGGATCGGCGTCGGCTTGTTCGACTTGCCACCGATGAAGCCGGTGACCTTGCTGGTGTTCTTGACCAGGTGCCAGGTCTCGTCGGTCATTTCCATTTCGACGAGGACGTAGCCCGGGAAGAAGCGGCGCTCGGAAACGGCCTTCGAGCCGTTGCGCATCTCGACGACTTCCTCGGTCGGCACCAGGATCTGGCCGAACTGTTCCTGCATGCCCGCGCGCTCGATGCGCTCGGTCAGCGCACGCATCACGCTCTTTTCCATGCCGGAATAGACGTGCACGACATACCAGCGCTTGTTGCTGACCGGGACACTCAACGGCGCACCAGCGTCAGATGCCGGGACATCGCCCGGCACGTTATCTTGGTTTTCGCTCATGTTTATTTCCAACCCAGGATCACGTCGTACAACAGGAATTCGAGCAATTTATCCGTGCCCCACAGGAAAATCGCCATCACGGCCACGAAGGCAAACACGATGCCGGTGATCTGCATGGCTTCCCGGCGCGTCGGCCAGACAACCTTCTTGGTTTCGCGCACGGACTCTTTGGCGAAGCTCAGGAAATCGCGACCGGTAGCGGAGGTCCACAAAAGCAGGACAGCAAAAACTAAACCAGCCAAGAGGGCGCCGGCGGCGACCAAGGCTGGTTTGTTCTGGCCAGTCAGGTAGAAGAACCCGACAATGCCTGCAATCACAGCAACCACCGCCAGGGCGACCTTGAACTTGTCATTCGAGGTGCTGACAGTTTGCACGGATTGGTTCGACATACTTTTTCTTTCGGTGCCTGGCACCAGATTCGGTGGCAGGGGCGGAGGGAATCGAACCCGCGACCTTCGGTTTTGGAGACCGACGCTCTGCCAATTGAGCTACACCCCTACGAAAACTTCTCGCTGAATCCAGCATTATACAGCACACGCGCGTATGCTGGCAATGCTGTTCGAGGGAGGCATGACGCCTCCCTCTTGCATCGCTTGATTAGGCGATGATCTTGGCAACCACGCCGGCGCCGACGGTACGGCCGCCTTCGCG
>CBIHLT010000351.1:0-2187 GCA_966210615.1 uncultured Massilia sp. | reverse complement strand
ACCAGGTGCGCCGTCACGGTGTGCATGCCCTCTTCCACCGGTTTGGTCGTGCTGCTAGCAGTCATGAATAAGCCTCCTTCAAGCTCTCCTTCAGGTTGGACGGATGACAACTCAGCATAAGAACGCTACGCCATGTCGATGGTTCGTGCAATCGCCTCGAAGCTTGAGCTGGCGCATGCACGCCCACCGCGCTCGCCCCGCTACGCGGCCCGGCTTGCCAAGTGTTGCATGCACACGTCAATTCATTGCCACATTGGACACGGCGCCAAATCATTCCCTTGAGGAAATAAATATTTCCATAAATAATCTTCGTTCTTTTCCGACCGCCGTGCCGTGCACGCGTCCGCCACCCACCATGCCGCTTTCCTCCCGCCTTGTTTCCTGCGTTTTCCTGTCCGTGTCGCTGCTGGCCGCCGACCTGGGCGCCGCGCCTGTCGATCCGAAGGGCGCGCAAAGCGAGCTGGACGCCATCCGCAAGCTGGCCGGGCGCTCCACCGGGGAAGCTCTCGGGCGGCTCAAGGCCCTGCAGGCAGCCGCGCAAGATGACTTGCCGTATGCCTTGCGCCAGGACCTGCTTCGGGTCGAGGTCTGGCTGCACGAAGATGCAGGCCAGCTGGAACAGGCCTACGCCGCCGAACGCAAGGCGCTGGCGCTGGCCCTGGCCAAGGGCGACCAGGCCACGGCGGCACGCGCCCGCCTGGGCGAGGTCAGGCGCATGCTCGGCCTGAACCGGCTGGACGATGCCCAGGCGATCCTGAACAGTGTGAAGCAGGCGGCGCCGAAGGATGCGCCGATCGTCGTCAGGGCATCGGTCGAGACCCTGCAGGGCGACATCCTGAACAGCAAGGCCAGGTACGACGAGGCGCTGGCCGCCTACCTGGGCGCCATGCGCCTCGAGCAGGTCAAGCAGGCCGACCCGGACGGCAAGGATGACCGCGCCCAGTTGCAGGCCCGTATCGCCCAGCTCTACATCAACAGCGACCATCCGGAGAAGGCCGCCGCAGCGGCCCGCCAGGGCCTGGCGGAACGGGACATGGCGACGCCGACGGCCGCACAGCTGCAATTCGCCCACGGTATCGCGCTGATCCGGCTCGGGCGCGGCGCCGACGGCATCGCTGCCTTCGAGCGGGCGCTGGCGACGGCCGTGCGCGGCGGCCTGACGGGCATGGAAGCCAATGTGCGCGGCAATATCGCCGACTACTACCTGCGACGCCAGGATTTCCCGCGCGCCGAAAGGGAGGCGCGCCTGGCGCTGGCGGCATCGAACAAGGTCAGGGACGAGAACATGCTCGTCATGGCCAAGGCCAACCTGGGTTTCGGGCTCATGGGGCAAGGACGGATCGCCGAGGGCATGCCCTATGTCGACTCGGTCACCGCCCAGCTGCGCCGGGCCGGCGCCACCGCCGACCTGGAAGCCATGCTCGACGAGACCGGCCGGATGCTGGAGCAGGCCGGCCGCTACAAGCAGGCGCTGGCCACCGTGCGCGAGCAGCAGGCGCTCCAGCAAAGCAGTGCGCGGATCGCGCGCGACCGCGCCATCGCCACCCTGCAGGAAGAATTCGACGCCAGCCAGCGCACCCGCCAGATCGTGCTGCTGCAGCGCGAGAACCACCTCAAGGACGCGGAACTGGGCAGCCGCCGCACGGCCCAGCTGGCGACCACTTTCGCCGCCGTCCTGACGGTGCTGGCGGGCGCCGTGGTCTATGTGCTGTACCGGCGCGCCGCGCGCAGCAATGCGCGCCTGCAGCAGGTGAACACCCAGCTCGAATTCCATTCGATGCGCGACTCGCTCACCGGGCTGCACAACCGGCGCTCCTTCCTGGAAAAGATGCGCGCCCGAGCCGACCAGGGCAAGCAGGAGCGCCGCAGCCAGGCGCCCGAGGGCGTCGACTGCTTCATCCTGATGGACATCGACCACTTCAAGAGCATCAACGACCGCTGGGGCCATGGCGTGGGCGACGCGGTGCTGGTCGACGTCGCCAGGCGCCTCAGCGCGGCCGTGCGCGACAGCGACATGGTGCTGCGCTGGGGCGGCGAGGAATTCATGATCTATGCGCCGGGCACCGATCCGGGCCACGTGGCCGCGCTGGTCAAGCGGGTACTGGATGCGGTCGGTACCGCCCCGGTCGACGCCGGCGTCTGCAGCGTGCCGGTAACGGTCAGCGCGGGCGCAGCCTGGCTGCCGCT
>CBIHLT010000350.1:0-2386 GCA_966210615.1 uncultured Massilia sp. | reverse complement strand
TCAAGGCCAAGCAGACCAAGACCATCACCATGCCCGAGCCGGAAAAGGAAAAGCGCGAGTCGGGCAAGGTCATCGACCTGGTCGCCCTGCTCCAGGCCAGCCTGGGCAAGAAGCCGGCCAAGGCCGCCAGTGCGGACGACGACGACGACGACGAACCGCCGCCGCGCAAATCGCGCAAGCCCGAGGCGGAGGAGGAGGAAGAGGAAGCCCCGCGTCCCCGCAAGGCGCCTGCGCACAGCACCGGGCGCGTAGCCGCCAAGCGCAGCACGGCGTCGAAACCGGCTGCCAAGCCCGCTGCAAAGAAAACGACAGCGAAAGCAGCTCCCGCCGCCAAGGCGCCGGCGCGCCGCAGGAAGGCCGCCTGAAGGATGGATGGATTCCTCGACTTCCTGCAATGGCCCGCCATGGCGGTCACCCTGTTCGCCGCCTACCTGATCGGTTCCAAGCGCCCGGAGCGGCGCGTGTTCGGCTTCTCGATGTTCATCCTCAGTAACGTGCTGTGGATCGTCTGGGGCTGGCACGACGAAGCCTGGGCCCTGATCACCCTGCAGGCGGCCTTGATGGCGATGAACGTCAGGGGCATCTTCAAGAACGAGCAGTGAGACGCCTAGCAGTTTCCTGCTCGACTGTATTGTAAAAACCTATCGAAATAATTAAACCAATTATCTTTTTCTTTCAGGCATCGCGGCCTAGAATCTCTTCCATTGACGTTCACACATCAACGAGGAGATTCCCGCATGACCCAGCCCCGCCTGACCACCGCCTCCGGCATCCCGGTCGACGACAACCAGAACTCGCTGAGCGCCGGCGGCCGCGGCCCGCTGCTGCTGCAGGACTTCCACCTGATCGAGAAGCTCCAGCACTTCAACCGCGAGCGCATTCCCGAGCGCGTGGTGCACGCCAAGGGCTCCGGCGCCTACGGCAGCTTCACCGTCACCCACGACATCCGCCATTTCACCAAGGCCGCCCTGTTCTCGGAGCTCGGCAAGCAGACGCCGGTCTTCCTGCGCTTCTCCACCGTCGGCGGCGAGAAAGGCAGCGCCGACACCGAGCGCGACCCGCGCGGCTTCGCCCTGCGCTTCTACACGGAAGAAGGCAACTGGGACCTGGTGGGCAACAACACCCCGGTGTTCTTCATCAAGGACCCGATCAACTTCCCGGACTTCATCCATACCCAGAAGCGCGACCCGCAGACCAACCTGAAATCGGCCAACATGATGTTCGACTTCTGGAGCAAGGCGCCGGAGAGCCTGCACCAGGTGACGATCCTGTTCTCCGATCGCGGCACCCCGGACGGCTATCGCCACATGGACGGCTTCGGCAGCCACACCTATAGCCTGATCAACGCCGGCGGCGAGCGCCATTACGTGAAGTGGCACTTCAAGACGCGCCAGGGCATCAGGAACCTGAGCGCGCCGGAGGCCACGCGGATCGCCGGCACCGACCCGGACCATGCGCAGCGCGACCTGTTCGAGGCGATCGCCCGCGGCGACTTCCCGCAATGGGACGTCAAGGTGCAGGTGGCGAGCGAGCAGCAGCTGCTCGAGTGGAGCCAGCGCACCGGCTGGAATCCTTTCGACCTGACCAAGGTCTGGCCGCATGGCGACTTCCCGCTGCAGCCGGCGGGCGTGCTGGAGCTGAACCGCAATCCGGTCAACTACCACGCCGAGGTCGAGCAGGCCGCGTTCTCGCCGGCCAACGTGGTGCCGGGCATGGGCTACTCGCCGGACAAGATGCTGCAGGGCCGCCTGTTCGCCTACCACGACGCGCAGCTGTACCGGGTCGGGACCAACCACCAGCACCTGCCGGTGAACGCGCCGCGCTGCCCTTTCCACAACCACCAGCGCGACGGCGCCATGGCGGTCAGCAATGGCGGGGCGGCGCGCAACTACCACACCCTCGATGCCGTGGGGCGCGGAGCCAAGGGCATGGGGCATGGCGAGCCGGAGCTGGCGCTGGAAGGCGGCGCGGGGCGCTTCGACTTCCGCGGGCAGGAGGATGATTACACCCAGGCGGGCAATCTGTTCAGGCTGATGGATGCGCAGGAAAGGCAGAACCTGTGCGACAACCTGGCGGGTCCGCTGAGCCAGGTGGAGGCGGAGATCCTGGAGCGCCAGCTGGGGCATTTCGACAAGGCCGATCCGGCCTACGGGCGCGGGGTGCGCGCGTCGCTGAAGGCCTTGGGTCGGAACGTCGACTGAGCATCACGCTGCCATAAAACGTCATCCCCGCCTTCGCGGGGATGACGAATTGGCGCTGCGGGTAAATGGAAGCATAGCCGGGGCGCGCTACTACGGCTCGAACCCCATCTTCTTCATCGCCTTCGCCAAGGTCCTGTCTCTTATACACATCTCCCGAGCCCACGAGACCGATCAGTATCTCGTAT
>CBIHLT010000349.1:0-2459 GCA_966210615.1 uncultured Massilia sp. | reverse complement strand
CCACAGCAGCACAAGGAGGCGGAAGGACATGGGCGTTCTCCAGACACGCGACCGAACCATGTTACGTACCGGCGACAAGCGATCCTTGAGCCGGCGCAAGCCCCAGCTTCCTGCGATAATTTCGGCCATGAAGTCGCTTACCTTCCATGCGGGCCCGCTGGCGCTCGCACAGATCCGCGCGCAGGGCCTGCGCGCCCAGGACATCGCCATCGTGCCGGCCGCGGCGGGCGGTCCGAAAGGCCTGATCTTCCAGTCGCTCGACCAGTGGATGTTCGGCGAATGGTTCGCCGGCGCCCCGCGCGAACGTACCCTGATCGGCTCCTCGATCGGGGCCTGGCGCATGGCGGCGGCCTGCCAGAAGGACCCGGCCAAGGCCTTCGCGCGCCTGGGCGAGCTGTACGCCGGCCAGCGCTACACCAGCAAGAAGCCGACCCAGCAGGAGATCGACGCGGTGGTCCAGGGCCTGCTCGGCGAATTCGTGCGCGGCCACGAGGACGACATCGTCAACCACCCGCACCACCGCCTGCACCTGCTGACCGTGCGCGGCCTGCGCTCGCTGGCGGCGCCGGCGCACCGCTATGCCGAGCTGCGCGGCTTCGCCTCGGCGGCCCTGCACAACATCGGTTCGCGCGCCTGGCTGGGCCGCCTGATGGAGCGCGTCGTGATCGGCGACCAGCGTTCCAGCGCGCCCTGGCTGCGCGAGCGCTTCGACGCCTTCACCACCCATTTTTCACACCTGAGCCGGGAGAACCTGGCTTCCGGCCTGCTGGCCTCCGGCACCCTGCCGCTGATCATGAAGCCGGTGACCGGCATCGCAGCGCTGCCACCCGGCCACTATTGGGACGGCGGCATCATCGACTACCACCTGGCGCTGCCCTATGCGCGCGCGGCGGGGGAAGGGCGCAGCGACATCGTGCTGTATCCGCACTTCACGCCCCATATCGTGCCCGGCTGGCTGGACAAGGGCCTGCCGTGGCGGCGCGCCGCGCGCGGCGCCAACCGTGGCTGGCTCGACAACGTCGTGATCGTGGCGCCGTCAGAGGAATTCCTGAAGACCCTTCCGCGCGCCAAGCTGCCGGACCGGAACGACTTCAAGTTCTACGGCCTGGACCACAACGAGCGCATCCGCAACTGGCAGCGCGCCATCGGGGAAGGAGAGCGCCTGCGCGACGAGCTGGCGGCCTTCGCCGAGCGGCCGGACCCGTCGCGCATCCAGCCGATCTGAGCCGTCACCCAATGGCCTGCGTGGCGCGAACTGTTGCGTCACGAGATCGTTTTTTGGGCAATACACCCCGTCCAGAGGTACAATGTGAGGTTTGAGGGCGGCCGCGTCGCCGCCTGCGTCTACCGAGAGAAAGAATTCCCATGAGCCTCAAATGCGGCATCGTCGGCTTGCCCAACGTCGGCAAGTCCACCCTGTTCAATGCGCTGACCAAGGCCGGCATCCCGGCTGAAAACTATCCGTTCTGCACCATCGAGCCGAACGTCGGCGTGGTCGAGGTGCCGGACCCGCGCATCGACCAGCTGGCCGAGATCGTCAAGCCGGAGCGCGTCGTCAAGGCCATCGTCGAGTTCGTCGACATCGCGGGCCTGGTGGCCGGTGCGTCGAAGGGCGAGGGCCTGGGCAACCAGTTCCTGTCGCACATCCGCGAAACCGACGCCATCGTCAACGTGGTGCGCTGCTTCGAGGACGACAATGTGATCCACGTGGCAGGCAAGGTCAGCCCGATCGACGACATCGAAGTCATCCAGACCGAACTGGCGCTGGCCGACATGGGCACCGTCGAAAAAACCATCCACCGCGAGCAGAAGAAGGCGCGCTCGGGCGACAAGGATGCGGCCAAGCTGGTCGCTCTGCTGGAACGCGTGATGCCGCACCTGGACAAGGGCCAGCCGGTCCGCACCATGGGCCTGGACAAGGAAGAAATGGAACTGGTCAAGCCGCTGTGCCTGATCACCGCCAAGCCGGCCATGTACGTGGCCAACGTGTCGGACACCGGTTTCACCAACAACCCGCTGCTGGACCAGCTGACCGAATTCGCCAACAAGCAGAACGCCCCGATCGTGGCCATCTGCGCCGCGATCGAATCGGAAATCGCCGAGATGGACGACGCCGACAAGAAGGACTTCCTGGCCGACATGGGCATGGATGAGCCGGGCCTGGACCGCCTGATCCGCGCCGGCTTCAAGCTGCTGGGCCTGCAGACCTACTTCACCGCCGGCGTGAAGGAAGTGCGCGCCTGGACCGTGCCGATCGGCGCCACCGCGCCGCAAGCCGCGGGCGTGATCCACACCGACTTCGAGCGCGGCTTCATCCGCGCCCAGACCATTTCCTTCGACGACTACATCACGCTCAAGGGCGAGCAGGCCGCCAAGGAAGCGGGCAAGATGCGCGCCGAAGGCAAGGAATACATCGTCAAGGATGGCGACGTGCTGAACTTCCTGTTCAACGTCTAAGC
>CBIHLT010000348.1:0-2569 GCA_966210615.1 uncultured Massilia sp. | reverse complement strand
CGCCGGGCAAGGCCGTCGCCAAGGGCGGCGATACCGCATGGTGCGCGTCGCCCGGAAAAGTGCTGACCGAAGCCGTCAGGACCGCATGGTGCGCGTCGCCCGGCAAGGCACAGCTGGCGGCCTGACCGCACCGCCCTTTCCCGCGGCCGGCACGGCGGACTCCGGTCCGCCGCCCGGTCGCGGGCGTTTCCGGATTCTCAGGCCGGCGCGTAGCCGGTATCGGCCTTGACCATCAGCGCGCGCAGTTCGCGGATGCTGAAGTCGCTGACCTCGTGCATGCGCAGCAGGATCGTGGCCCCGATCGGCAACGTGTTGTGGCGGATCTTGCTGATCACCGGCGGCGCGACTTCCAGCACGCGCGACAGCGCGGCGTCGTTCTTCAGGCGCAGCTTGTCGATGATGGCGTCTAGGACGCGGTTGGGGTCGTACTGTGCCTCGGAAGGCAGGCGGCGGATCGGCATGGCGGCTCTTTCAGGAATATTATTAATTTATTAAATTCTCGGAATTTACAGCGAAAGTTAGCACCTGGAGCCAGAACAGCACCATTTATATGGCTTTTTTCGCGGATTGCGAAATGATACATACATTGCTTAACTTTTGCTCAAGGCCGCTGGTTTTTGCCGATGCAGGGGACGTGACGCGGCGCCGGCCCTGCGTTTGCATGGCCGGAATCGGGAAGGAGGGACCAGGCTGCGCGGGCGGCGGCCTGGGGGGCGAGGCTTATTTCGCCCGCTTGGGCTTGGCGAAGGCGCTGGCCTGGTACAGGGCGCGCGCGTCCTCATGCGCGCGGTCGAGGCTGCGCATGGCCGGCTTGTCGTCGTGGGCGACGAAATAGCCGGCATCCTGGGCATCCACCACGATCTTGATCGCGGCGGCGTCGTCGAGATTGTATTTTTCGACGATCAGGGTGGTGACTTCGTCCAGGTATGCTTCGTAGGTCATCGGTTTTTTCATGGCGCCTCTATTGTACGGCCAGCGCCCGCAGCGCGGTAGCGACGTCCGGATAGCGCAGGCGCACCTTCAGCTCGCGTTTCATGCGCGTGTTGTCGAGCCGGCGCGACTCGGACATGAAGGACAGCAGCACCGGCGACACCACCTTCTCCAGCTCGGCGCGCGGCAGGCGCGGCGGACGCCGCAGCGCAAGCGCGTCGGCAACGGCGTCGAAATACTCGCCCATCTTCATGCGCGTATCGTCCACCGCGTGATAGACCCGCCCCGGCCGTCCATGCCGCAGCGCCTGCAGCACGATGCGCGCCAGGTCGTCCGCATGGATATGGCTCGTGTACACGTCGTCCTCGGCGCGCAGCGCCGGCGTGCCCTGCTCCAGGCGCTTGAGCGGCAAGCGGTCCTGCGCATAGATGCCGGGCACGCGCAGGATCGCCAGCCGGGCGCCGGTGGCCATGGCCCAGGCGCGCAGCACCCGTTCGGCATCGACGCGGCGCAGCGCGCGCGCATTGCGCGGCGCCGCCGGGCGCTGCTCGCCGACCAGCGCACCGCCGCAGTCGCCGTAGACGCCGCTGGTGCTGACGTAGACCATGCGCCTGACCTGGCCCAGCGCCGCCACCAGGCGGCGCGTGCGCAGGTCCTGCGGCCCTTGCTGCTGCGGCGGCGCGAGATGCAGCACCCAGGGTGCCAGGCCGCGCAGGCGCGCCAGGGTGTGCGGGCGGTCGAGATCGGCCACCACCGGCACGGCGCCGGCGGCGCGCAGGGCGGCGCGGCGCTCCGGCTGGCTGGTGAGGGCGAACACGCGGAAGCGGCCGTTCAGCAGCGGCAGCAGGCGCATGCCGACGTCGCCGCAACCGACGACGAGCAGGCGGGGACGGTCGAAGGCGGCGGATCGGGGCATGGGTCGGGGCAAGGCTGAGCGGATCGGAGCCGGGTACTCTAGCACAGCGCCCGCCGGGGCGTTCCCCGGCCCCGGCGGGGCCGGTGTAGAATGGCGCCCTTATGGAGTGGCACTCGCAGTAAAACTCGCAGTAAAACTCCATCAGATCAACAGCTTGCACCAGCAGGCGCACAACCGACGATATCGCATGACCTACCAAGTTACCGTCCAGCCGAGCGGCCACCAGTTCACCTGCGAAGCCGACGAAACCGTCCTCGCCGCCGCCATCCGCGCCGGCATCGGCCTGCCCTACGGCTGCAAGAATGGCGCCTGCGGCTCGTGCAAGGGCAAGGTGCTCGAAGGCGCGGTGGACCACAAGCCGCACCAGCAGCGCGCCCTGAGCGACACCGAGAAAACCCAGGGCATGTCCCTGTTCTGCTGCGCCGTGCCGGAAGGCGACCTCGTGATCGAGGCGCGCGAAGTGGGCGGCAGCAGCGATTACCCGGTGCGCAAGATGCCGACCCGGATCGCCGCCATCCGCAAGGCCGCGCCGGACGTCGCCATCGTCAACCTGCAGTTGCCGGCCAACGAAGCGCTGGCCTACCGCGCCGGCCAGTACATCGAATTCCTGCTCAAGGACGGCAAGCGCCGCGCCTACAGCATCGGCAACGCCCCCTCCTTCGACGGCCCGCTCGAACTGCACATCCGCCACCTGCCGGGCGGCCTGTTCACCGACCACGTGTT
>CBIHLT010000347.1:0-2589 GCA_966210615.1 uncultured Massilia sp. | reverse complement strand
GCATGTAGAGCGGGCCGGTCTGGCCGCAGCCGCTCAGGGCGATAGCCGAGAGAAGAAGCGCGATAGAGGACTTCACGATTAAAATCAGGTTTTATTGGCAGATTTTGGAGTTTAGCATGACCGAAACCGAATTTTTGGCGCTTGCCAAAAGCACCCTCGACCAGATCGAACAGGCGCTCGACCGCCTGAACGACGAAGACGCGATCGATGTCGAGTGCAAGCGCAGCGGCAACGTGCTGGAAATCGAGTTCCTCGACAATGGATCGAAGATCATCGTCAACAGCCAGGCGCCCTTGCAGGAGATGTGGGTGGCGGCGCGCTCGGGCGGGTTCCACTACAAGCGCGTGGGGGATGAATGGCGCAATACGCGGGATGAGTCGGAGCTGTTTGCGTCGCTGTCGAAGTATGCGAGCGAGCAGGGTGGGGCGCAGGTTTCGCTGGTTTGAAAGTGGAAACGGCGCCTGAGGCGCCGTTGTTGCGTTGGATGTGTGCTGCG
This sequence comes from uncultured Massilia sp., assembly GCA_966210615.1. Lineage (GTDB taxonomy): Bacteria > Pseudomonadota > Gammaproteobacteria > Burkholderiales > Burkholderiaceae_D > Telluria. The sequence goes on along the minus strand of CBIHLT010000347.1, from coordinate 2,093 downwards.
AACTTGGGTCCCCGCCTTCGCGGGGATGACGTTGGTTTGAGTGCGGGGGAGCTACACACTCAGTGACTTCGGCCACGTGCGTCCGAACGTCATCCCCGCGCAGGCGGGGACCCAAGTTGCTTTAGAACTTAAAACAGCTCATTCCTCACCGCATCCCGCGCCTTCTGCTCAGCCGGCGCCGGCGGCGGCCCCACATCCAGCGTCTGCACCCCCGTCCCCGGCGGGCTCTCCGCATAGTAGTAGTCGTTCCCGTACAGCACCAGCCCCGGCGGCACCTCGCGCTCCACCACCGGTTCGTTCTTGAGCGCCTTGCCCATGTAGCTGATCCAGATCGGCAGCGCCAGGCCGCCGCCGGTCTCGCGGTTGCCCAGGTTCTTGGGCTGGTCGTAGCCGATCCAGGCGATGCCCACCAGTTTCGGGTGGTAACCGGCGAACCAGGCGTCGATCGAATCGTTGGTGGTGCCGGTCTTGCCCGCCAGGTCCGGGCGCTTGAGCGACAAGGCCTTGGCCGCGGTGCCGTAGCGCACCACGTCCTTCAGCATGCTGTCCACCAGGTAAGCATTCCTCGCATCGATCACGCGGTTGGCCTCGAGCCCGGCGCGCTCCGGACGCGCCTCCGACAGCACCTTGCCGTCGGCATCGGTCACCTTCGAGATCAGGTAGGGGCTGACGCGGTAGCCGCCGTTGGCGAACACGGCGTAGGCGCCGGCCATCTGCAGCGGCGTGGTCGCGCCCGCGCCCAGGGCCAGGGTCAGGTAGGCCGGGTTGCGGTCCGGGTCGAAGCCGAAGCGGGTCGCGTATTCCTGGCCGTAGCGCGCGCCGATCTTGTTCAGGATGCGGATCGAGACCATGTTCTTCGACTGCGTCAGGCCGCGCCGCATGGTCATCGGGCCTTCGTACTTGTTGTCGTAGTTCTTCGGCTCCCAGGCCTGGCCACCGGTCTGGCCGGCGTCGAAGGAGATCGGGGCGTCGTTGACGATGGTCGCCGGCGACAGGCCGCGCTCCAGCGAAGCCGAATAGATGAAGGGCTTGAACGAGGAACCCGGCTGGCGCCAGGCCTGGGTCACGTGGTTGAACTTGTTGCGGTTGAAGTCGAAGCCGCCCACTAGCGCCCGGATCGCGCCGTCCTCGGTGCTGGCCGACACAAAGGCCGATTCCACTTCCGGCATCTGGGTGATCAGCCACTTCGAATCGTCGTCCTGCATCACGCGGATCACGGCGCCGCGGCGCAGGCGGCGGTTGGGTGCGGCCTTGTCGCTCAGCCAGGACTTGGCGAAGGCCAGGCCGGGGCCGGCGATCTCGATCGTCTCGCCCGAGGCGATGGTCGCCGACACCTTGGCCGGCGAGGCGCGCAGCACGATGGCGGCGACGATGTTGTCGCTGTCCGGATGCTCGGCCAGCTCGGCCTCGATCGCCTCGTCCGCCTCGGTCTTGTTGCTCGGGATCTCGATATAGCCTTCCGGGCCGCGGTAGGGGTGGCGGCGCTCGTAGTCCATCACCCCCCGGCGCACCGCCAGATAGGCGGCGTCCTGGTCGGCCTTGGTGATGGTGGTGAACACGTTCAGGCCGCGGGTATAGGTGTCTTCCTTGAACTGTTCGTAGACCAGCTGGCGCGCCATCTCGGCCACGTACTCGGCGTGCACGCCGAAGGCGTTGCTGTCGGACTTGATCTTGAGCGGCTCGTCCTTCGCTTCCTTGTACTGGGCGTCGGTGATGTAGCCGAGATCGTGCATGCGCTGCAGGATGTACTGCTGGCGGGTTTTCGCGCGGGTCGGATTGACGACCGGATTGTAGGCGGACGGCGCCTTCGGCAGGCCGGCCAGCATGGCCGCTTCGGCCACGGTGATGTCGCGCAGGTCCTTGCCGAAATAGATCTGGGCCGCCGACTGGAAGCCGAAGGCGCGCTGGCCCAGGTAGATCTGGTTCATGTACAGCTCGAGGATCTGGTCCTTGCTCAGGTTCTTCTCGATCTTCCAGGCCAGCAGCGCCTCGTAGGCCTTGCGCTTGAAGGTCTGCTCCGAGGACAGGAAGAAGTTGCGCGCCACCTGCTGGGTGATGGTCGAGGCGCCCTGGCGCGTGCTGCTGGTGGCGTT
>CBIHLT010000346.1:0-2597 GCA_966210615.1 uncultured Massilia sp. | reverse complement strand
GGCGAAGGCCGGGACCCAAGTTCGACGGGCAGCCACTCGCTTTAACGAGCACTCACCCGGTCAAGTATCTGCACCGACGCCCTCTCGCTCATCACCAGCACCAGCTTGAGCCTCGCCCGCGTCATCCCCACGAACAGCTTGCGCAATGACAGCTCATCGAGATCCTCGAAATCGATCTCGGTAAAAATCAGCGCCGGCGCCGACTGTCCCTTGAAGCGGTAGACCGACTCCGCCAGCAGCCCCCCTTCGCGGAACAAGGGATTGCCGAACAAGTCATACCCGCCCGTGAACGAGCGCAGCGAGTGCGCGTCGCTCAGCTTGTCCAGCTTGAGGATGGTCGACTTTTCCCGCCCCCGGAACGAACAGATCGCGATATCCTGCCGCCCGAAGCCGGCCGCCAGGCACAGGGTCACCGCGCGCCGGGTCTGCGACAGCATGGCTTCCGTATCGCCTTCCGGATAGGTCAGTTCCTCGATATCCGCCCCCTTGAACGGACTGCCCGCCTCCACCGGCTGGCGCGCCGCGCCGATGGACGTCAACATGTCGACGATCTGGCGCGGGCTGCGGTAATTCGTGTTCGAGTGCAGGGTCACCCAGCCCGGCAGCGGCACCATCTCGCGCCCGTACAGGTTCTGGTCCGGATCCTCCAGCCAGATCGCGCGCCCGCCTTCCTTCAGCATGCGCAGCACGATGTCGCGCCACACGGTCGAGAAATCCTGGCCCTCGTCCACGATCACCACGTCGTACTGCCAGGTCTCCGGCAGCTCGGCCGCCGCCAGCGACTTCTCGATGTCGGTCCAGACATCCGGCGAGGAATAGTCGGGCGTCAGGTCCTGGGCGCGCAGCCAGGCGTCGCACAGGGTGTGGAAGGTGGCGACGCGCCCGCCGGCCGGCACCATGCGCTCGATGTGGTCGGCCAGCGGCCGGTTGAAGCAGACGTAGAGCGGCCGCAGGCCGGCGTCGATGGCGGCCGTGAATTCGGCCAGCGCCAGCTGGGTCTTGCCGCTGCCGGCCGTGCCCACCACGCGCAGGCGGAAAGGCTCGAAGTCGAGGCGCCGCGCCCAGGTGGCCAGGCCGCCCGACAGGCGCGTCACCATGCTCACCGCGTGGCCGATCATCGAGCTCGGGTCGGGCCGCAGGTTCAGGGTGTCGCCCAAAAAGCGCGTGACCTTGTCGAATTCGTCGGTCTTGGGCGTGAGCGGCAGTGCCTCGCGGATCACGCGCGCCAGCTTCGGCTTGTTGGTGGCGTCGATGATGTGATGCGGGTCGATCCCGGCCAGCTGCTGGTCGCGCACGATGTAGTCGGGACAGTAGAGCAGGTAGTCGATCGACAGCTCGCCCTGGTAGCGCTTGGTCAGGCCCTCGATGGTCGACAGGATCTGGTTGCGGATCTTGCGCGGCTTGCCCAGGTAGTTCTTGACCAGGCCATCCTTGGTCTCGGTCAGGAAGCCCGCCACCTGCTCGATCACCAGCATGCGCCCGTTCGGCGCCACCACGATGAAGTCGATGTCGCCGTAGACCGAGTAGCCCTGCTCGACATTGGTCCAGTGCACGCCGTGATAGATGTGGTAGGGCGCGTCGGACAGCCGCTGGTCGAGGTAGGCGAGGGTTTCGATCTCGCGCGCCGCGGCGCCGGTCACGGACATCTCGCGCCAGCCGGCAGGATGGATGTAGGCCATAAGTCGTCAACGCCTCGTCAGGAGAATTGCCACTATTGTAAGGCTGCGCGTGCCGAAGAAACACACTGTTGAACAAGGCGCGATTGTTGATCGATGTGGAATGAAGAAGCCCATGTGAAGGTAATGATCTTTTTCCGCTAACAGTCGATCATATGTCCATCCATTCACTTCAACAGGAGCCAGCATGAACACCAGGACACAGCAGGTCGCCATCGTCACCGGCGCTTCGCGCGGCATCGGCGCCGCCATCGCCCAGCGGCTGGCCGAGGACGGCTACAAGGTGGCCGTCAACTATGCCGGCAATGCGCAAGAGGCCGAACGGACCGTGGAGCGCCTGCGCGCCGCCGGCCACACGGCGCTGGCGGTGCGGGCCGACGTTTCGCAGGCGGACCAGGTGCGCGCCCTGTTCGACACGGCGGAACGCGAGCTGGGCAAGGTCGACGTGCTGGTCAACAACGCCGGCATCCTCAAGACCATGCCGCTGGCCGATACGACCGACGAGCTGTTTGCCCAGACCTTCGCCATCAACGTGCAGGGCAGCTTCAACACCCTGCGCGAAGCGGCCGCGCGCCTGAACGACGGCGGGCGCATCGTGAATTTCTCGACCACCGTGGTCGCCACCAGGCTGCCCGGCTATGCGGCCTATACCGCCAGCAAGGCGGCGGTCGAAGCCCTCACCGGAATCTTCGCCAAGGAACTGCGCGGCCGCCAGGTGCGCGTCAACGCCGTGGCGCCGGGGCCGGTGGCCACCGAATTATTCTTTAACGGAAAAACGCAGGAACAGATCGCCCACTACGCCGCCATGCCGCCGCTGGAGCGCCTGGGCGAGCCGGAGGACATCGCCAAGGTCGTTTCCTTCCTCGTGGGGCCGGACTCGGGCTGGGTCAACGGCCAGGTACTGCGCGCCAACGGCGGCCT
>CBIHLT010000345.1:0-2650 GCA_966210615.1 uncultured Massilia sp. | reverse complement strand
CCGAACCGTGCACGGCGTTGGCGTCGATCGAATCGGCGAAGTCGGCGCGGATGGTGCCGGCCTCAGCCTTCTTCGGGTCGGTTGCGCCCATCAGTTCGCGGTTCTTGGCAATGGCGTTTTCGCCTTCCAGCACCTGGATCATGACCGGGCCCGAGACCATGAAGTCGACCAGGTCCTTGAAGAACGGACGGGCAGCGTGCACGGCGTAGAAGCCTTCGGCTTCAGCGCGCGACAGTTGTGCCATGCGGGCAGCAACGATCTTCAGGCCAGCGCCTTCGAAGCGGCTGTAGATTTGGCCGATCACGTTTTTTGCAACTGCGTCCGGCTTGATGATGGACAGGGTGCGTTCGATTGCCATTGTAAAAACTCCAATAAAAAGAAAGGTTAGAATCGAGAATTCGTTAGAACTTTGGAACTCAATCAACCTTTAATTTTACCATACATCCTCCATATAGAGGCTATTGCGGCCAAGGCAAGCGGAGTGTTACAGTGGCGGCGAAAAACCGCCCAGTTTCACCATGTTCATCCGGCACGCGTTTCCTGCACCTTCATGCAGGTTTAAGCTGGCTGGGCTATGCTGACCCTGACGCACCTTTTACCCAACCGGAGGCATTATGTTCCCTAGTACGCAACAGCAACGTACCATCGACCTGACCAAGGGCGGTCAGGTAGCGTCGCGCAACAAAGTCCTGCGCAACACGTACTGGCTGCTCGCGCTGTCGATGATCCCGACCGTCCTGGGCGCCTTTGTCGGCGTGTCCCTGCAGCTGCCGATGTTCAGCGGCATCATGGGCTTCGTGATCTTCATGGCGATTGCGTTCGGCTTCATGTTTGCCATCGAAAAGACCAAGAACTCGGCGGCGGGCGTCGCCTTCCTGCTCGGCTTCACCTTCTTCATGGGCCTGATGCTGACCCCGCTCCTGCGCCACACCCTGGGTTACTCGAACGGCGGCAGCCTGATCATGACCGCCTTCGGCGGCACCGCCTGCGTATTCGCCGTGATGGCCAGCATCGCCACCACCAGCAAGCGCGATTTCTCGGGCATGGCCAGCTGGCTGACCGCCGGCGTCGTCGTCCTGCTGCTGGCGATCGTCGCCAACATCTTCCTGCAGATCCCGGTCCTGACGATCGTGATCTCGGTGCTGGCGATCGGTATCTTCTCGGCCTTCATCCTGTTCGACGTGCAGCGCATCGTCAACGGCGGCGAGACCAACTACATCACCGCGACCCTGGCGATCTACCTGGACGTGTACAACATCTTCACGAGCCTGCTGCGCCTGCTGGGTATTGCGGGTGGGGATGACTGATCGAATCCTCGCAGCTTGAAGAGAAACCGGCCTGAGGGCCGGTTTTTTTATGGGTGCGTAGTGCAAGGGGGAGCTAACGCGACCTTGCAAACTTGCCCCCCCCCCGCCTGCGCGGGGGCCCAAGTTCGATGAGCAGACGCGACGCTTACTGCTCCCCGCCCTGCTCCGCGATGACGACGGCGCCGGCGTCGAAATCGGCGCCCGACACCGGCTTCGGCCCCAGCTCGAACACCCCCACCGACTCCACGTGCGAAGTATGCGGGAACATGTTCACCACCCCCGCCTTCTTCATCACGTAACCAGCCTTGTGCACCAGGATCCCCGCATCGCGCGCCAGGGTCGACGGACTGCACGACACGTACACGATCCGCTGCGGCATCATCTCCTCATGCGTCTCGCGCAGGTCGGCCAGCGCCAGCGCCAGCGCCATCGCGCCGTCGCGCGGCGGGTCGATCAGCATGCGGTCGAACCTGCCCAGCGCGACCAGGTCGTCCTTGCTCACCTCGAACAGGTTGCGGGTGTAGAACGTCGTCTTTTCGGACACGCCGTTGGCCTTGGCATTGTCCAGCGCGCGGGTGGTCAGGGCGGTGCTGCCCTCGATGCCCACCACTTCGCGCGCCTGGGTGGCGAGCGGCAGGGTGAAGTTGCCCAGGCCGCAGAACAGGTCGGCCACGCGATCGGTCTTCTGCACTTCCAGCAGGCGCAGCGCCTTCGACACCAGCACGCGGTTGATGTGGTGGTTCACCTGGGTGAAATCGGTCGGCTTGAACGGCATGCGGATGCCGAACTCGGGCAGCGTGTAGTACAGCTCCTTGCCTTCCGGGTAGTACGGATAAGCGGTGTCCGGGCCCTTCGGCTGCAGCCACCACTGGATGTTCCACTGGTCGGCGAAGGACTTCACCAGGGTCTCGTCGGCCGGCGTGAGCGGCGCCATGATGCGCAGAACCAGCACCGTGGTCTCCTCGCCGATCGCCACTTCGATCTGCGGCATCTGGTTGTAGATCGACAGCGCGCCGACCAGTTCGCGCAGCGGCACCAGCATCTTCGCCACGTGGTCCGGCAGGATCTCGCAGGTGGTGATGTCGGCCACGTAGGACGAGCTGCGCTCGTGGAAGCCGACCAGCACCCCGCCCTTCTTGGCCACGTAGCGCACCGACAGGCGCGCGCGGTAGCGGTAGTCCCAGGTCGGGCCGTACATCGGGCGCATGATGGTCTCGGCCTTCACTTTGCCGAGGTGCCAGAGATTGTCTTCGAGGACGCGCTGCTTCATGGCGACCTGGGCCGACGGCTCCAGGTGCTGCATCGAGCAGCCGCCGCAGTAGCCGAAATGCTGGCACTTCGGC
>CBIHLT010000344.1:0-2659 GCA_966210615.1 uncultured Massilia sp. | reverse complement strand
AGAAGGGAAACGAATCGGCCAGGGTGCCGTCGAAGTCGAAGATCGCCAGGCGGATAGTCATGCGCGTCGAAAGAAGGGGATGAGAGCGATTATACGGGTCGCCGCCGCTCACACGATTCATTAAAAAAATGAAAACACACTCGATGAGTGATAGAATTTTCCGAGTGCATTTTTATCGATGCAGCACCGGTGCCCGGCCGCATGGCCTCTTTCGCTATCGTTTCGTTCCACTATGTCTCCAGCTCCACTCCTCGGCATCATAGGCCCGTTCGGCCCGGCGCAACTGGCCTGCATCCGCAGCTGGCGCTGCGCAGGCTACCGGACCGCTTTCTTCCAGACCGGAGGACGGCGCGTTCCCGATGGACTGCAGAGGCTGTCCGATGTCTACTGCTTTTTCCCGGCAGGGACAGCCCTGGATGACATTTTGGACAAAGTATCGGAAGAATGCGTTCGCCTGAAGGTGGCGGGCCTGGCCGCCCTGTCCGAGTCACTGGCGCTGAAGCTGCACGCACGCCAGCGTAGCGGCGCCTTCGCAGGCACCGGGTTGATGCTCAACACGCCGGAGCTGTATGACTTGCTGGAATCGAAGTCGCGCCAGGTGGAACTGGCGCGGCAAGCCGGATTGCCGGTCATGCCGACCTACGTGCTGGAGCGCGGCAGCGAACTGCCGGACATCACCGGGCCGCTGGTGCTGCGCCCCGATATTACCCGCCTGGTCCGGCCTTCGTTCAAGGTCAAGCTGGTCGCCACCGCTGCGGAAGCGGTGGCCGTGGCGCGCGGCATGACGACGCCGGAAGGGCGGATCGTGGCCCAGCCCTTCGTGTCAGGTCCCAACCTGGTTGTCCATGCGGCACGGTCGGCCGATGGTTCATGGGACCACCATGAAGCCTTCTGCACCTCGATCAAGTCGGCCGGACTGGCGGTTGCGCTCCAGCCTTTTGCCCTGCCTGCGGGCCTGCTGGACGCCTGTCGCCGATTTGAGCAGGCCGTCGGGCTTCGCGGGGTGTTCCACTACGACTTCATCCTCGACCGCGCGAGCGGCGAAGCCTTCTTCCTGGAGGTGAACCCGCGCCTGGGCGGCACCACGGCCAAGGTGTATGCGGCCGGCTATGACGAGCCGGCCATGCTGCCGGCGGCCTTCTTCCAGCCGGGCGCGCACCGGGTCGACCTGGACCGCCCGCGCAACGCCTCGGTCAGCCGCATCGCCGCAGTGCGCTACGGCCTGTCGCTGCTGCGCGCGGCGCCCTCGGTGCTGGATTATCCGCCGTACCGCGACCCGCGTGCCTTCGGCCAGCTGGCCAAGGCGCTGCTCCTGCACCGGGACGAAGTGTTCCGGCTGACCGATGTGGTGGGGAACTCTGCCTACTTGCTGCAGACTAAGTCCTGAAGCAAGAGCCTGCGCGCAGGAGGCTTACTGGCGCGCAAGCTGCCAGCGGCAGTATTTCTCGTAGGCGAATTGTTCGGCCATGCGCGGCACGGCCTTGAGCAGGCTGCCGCGGATGAGCAGGTTGCGGCTGGATTGGGCCTGCATCGGCGCGCTGGCGGCGGTGGCGACGCCGGTCGGGGCGAAGCGGTCGCGGTTTGCGTCCAGGAAGGCGCATAGCTTTTCCAGGCGCCGCTGGTTCAGCGCGTGGCGGCGCATCTGGCGAACGGTGAAATCGCGGTTGTGCACGAACTCGAAGGGGTGGGTCAGGATCACGACCTGTTCGACGCCCTCCCGGTAGGCCTGTTCCAGCGTCATGCGTACCTCGGCAAAACTGCTGCCCGTAATGGTGAGGGTCTTGAGGTGCTGTCTGCCCGGCAGCCGCCAGTCGCTGAAGGTCAGGATCGGGCACTCGATTACACCATGGCGTTCGTGGCGTCCGCTGTACAGGCGGTAGTGGGGGTCGCCGCTGTCGAACACCGCCAGTCCGATGTGGGAGCTGTATGGAATCCCTGCACGCGCCTGGGCGCGGAACAGGGTGTCGTCGTGCTGCAGGCTGGCGCTGCGGAACACAGTGGGCGCCGGCAGCTGCCAGTTGTGGAAGAACTCCATGCCGGCCTCGATCAGGCGCAGCGATTCGTCTTCGGGGCGGCGGAAAAAATCGTCGATGCCCGGCGTCTTGCGCACCCGCACGCGCTCGCGCCAATCCTCATGCTGGAACACGGTCCAGCAGGGATGCACGTGCAGCTGCACCTCGTGGCCGGCCGCATGCAGCTGCTCGGCGATCGGACGCATCGGATCGTGCTTGAAGTAGTGGCGGTTCATCGCCTCGACGAAGAAAGTCGCGGTGATGCGGTGGCGCGCGAAGCAATCCAGCATGAAACCCAGTCCATGGGACTTGTTGTTCACCACGCACCAGACGCGTTGCTCCGCGACCGGCGCCAGCGAATGGTCGTGGAAGGCGCCGGCGATACTGAATTCAGTATCGACGCTAATACAGACTTTGGTTTGCATGGCAGAAGAATAGGTCGTCGTACTGGGAAAGGTATGCGTTTCACAACAATTCTCGCATAATTTCGCAAATGACAAGGAGACAAGGCGTGCAAACGCACGTGCACGGCGCATCGGCGCCGTGGCGGGAGCCCGCTTGTTGCAAGGGCGCCGCAGCGTGCCTTCAGGCAAGGCCGCCGTTGGCGCGCAGTACCTGGCCGTTGACCCAGCCCGAGTCCGGCCCCA
>CBIHLT010000343.1:0-2700 GCA_966210615.1 uncultured Massilia sp. | reverse complement strand
GTCCAGGATTGTGATTCCTGTCGTCGTGGGTTCGAGTCCCATCAGCCACCCCAAGAATTCAGCAGTAAAAACAACGGGTTACAAGCGTCATCGCTGTAGCCCGTTTCCGTTTTTGGAAGATGAATTCCAATTTTTGGAAGATGGCCACTACTGTTCGGGCGTTTTATTACCCTCTGGCCATATTGTTGAGCACTGGAGGAACGTGGACGAACTCATCCGGCCGGTCATGCTAAAGCTTGAGCGCGCGGCAAAACAGCGTGATGCGTTGATCGCTTTTGCATCAGAGTGGGCCAAAAATAACCCCTCCCAAACGCACGTCGAATTCCTTCCTAACCGTCACGGGTATAAAGTTGTGCTCGACCCATTCAAGGAGGCGCTGCCCTTTGACGACCTCGGGCTGACGCTCGGCGAGTTCGCTCACAATTTACGCAGTGCGCTCGACAATCTGGCCTTTGCGCTCGCAAGGCTCCAGGCCGAGCCGCCGCTACGGCCGAAGGACTTAGCCTTCCCTATTTTCGATGACCCAACTGCTTTCGCGAAGGTGGGGAAACGCTACCTGCAGCAGTTGCCAGAAGAGGCGGCTCGTCTGATTCAAATGATTCAGCCATTTAACCGAGATCTTCCTGGTGCCGAGAAGCTTTCGGAAAAGGACCCACTAATACTGCTCCAGCGCGTGAATAACTCGGACAAGCACCGGATCCCGGCTGTCGCCTTGTTTGCACCAGAAACGTTTGAGCTTTCCGCTACTGTGATATTTGCGGATGAACTAGCCGCGGATCTCAATACTCCGCCCGATGTAACCATCTGGGCCGGGCCGCTTGCCCCAGGTGTGCCTCTCCTAGAATACCGGACAAGACATCCGCTCGAGAAAGCTGGCGGCAACATTAAGGTACAGGCCGTCGTCTCGGTGATCTGCGACGAGAAGAAGTACCCTTTGTTTGAACTCATCACTAGCTTGCACGATTATGTCTGCCTAGTAGTTGGGCAGTTCAGCCATTTTTTTAAGCCTCAGTGAGAATTTGCCGGAAACTTGGCGACCTCTGCTACTCGGTCGCTCTGGCTGTCTTCTTTTTCCGCCGGTCGTAGACCTGCTTGACCATGCGATCGCTGCTGTGCCCGGTGGCGTTCATGATGTCCTGGTCCCCCTCGTCCACCCGGTCCGTGACCGCCGCTGGCCGCATGTCCTTCAGCGTGAACCGCGCGAACTCGACCCCTTCCTTCTCGGCCTTCTTCCTGGCGTGCTCCATCAGGCGGCGCAGGTTCGTGTTCCAGCCGCTGGTGGTGTAGGGCTGGCCGTCGCTGTTGCCGAAAACATACATGCTGGTGGTACGCTGCAGCTTCAACGCCTCGTCAATGACGGCGCGGAGCTCGGTCGACCACTCGATCAGCTTGAACTTCTGGGCCTGGCCTTTCTTCCGCTTCCCCACTGCCATCTCGACGCCGAGGTCGGTGATGGCCTGGCGCGTGATCTTGCGCATCTCGTCCGGACGGCTCACCGTCAGGTAGGCGGCGCGCAAGCACAGCGCCGCGACCACATACATGCCGCCGCGCTCGCGCGCCGTGCGCAGCACCAGGTCGAGCTCGGCCGGCGTCACGTAGCGGGTGTCCGGCCGTGTCTTGTTGTACTTGATGTTCAGGCAGGGGTTCGTCTCGAGCACACCCTTGCGCCGCCCGAACTCCAGCACCGCGGACAGCAGCGCGATCTCCTTGTTCGCCTTGGCCGGTGCGCCCTCGGCGGCCCGGCCGTCCAGGTACTTGTAGATGTGCACGGGCTTGATGACCGAGGGCTTCACCTTGCCAAACGTGCGGAGCAGGCGCTTGGCCTCGTTGTGCTCGTTCTCGTCCAGCGTGCTGTCGGCCTTCCGCTCTTCGCTCTCGGGCGGCAGGCTGCGCTGCCAGGTGAAGTAGCGCTTGAACAGCGCCTCCGTCGCGCCGCTCTCCACCGGTGCCCCGTTCAATTCATTGGCCCGGTCGATAGCCTCTGCGCGGATCCGGGCGCACGCGTCCTTGTCGCTGGCGGCAGCCGTCAGGCGGAACGCCCAGGTTCCGTCCGGTAGCTTGTAGCCATAGCTCACCTTGAACTTGCCGATGCGCTCGTAGAGGCGGAACGGCATGCCGTCCGGTGATTTTCTTCTTCCGATCATTGCGAAAACATACTGAAGTCAGGTTCGGCGGCCGCGTCCGGCGGCGCGCTCGGCGACATGGCGCCGGTCATGCGGGCGTCATGATACGCGCGGCTGACCCTGGGGAATCCCCGCAGGTTCGGCTCGAAGGGCCAGCTGTGGCGCTCGAGGTATCGGCGCATGCACGCGAAGCTGGTGGGCGCGCAGCCGATAAGCTCGGCCAGCTCGTCGGCGGTCAGGTAATTGGTCGGCATGTTCACTCCAGTCCAGCGTCAGGCAGCAACCGGCGCTCGCCGTGCACCAGCACCTCGCGCGGCATCAGCGGCGTCGCCGGCACCGTGCCGCGGCGCTCGTACGCTGGCCGGCGGCGGTCGTTGACCGGGCTGGTGAAGTACGACGACGCGCTGCGGCGCCGGTCTGCTTTTCGTTCGATGATCATCCGACCTCCTTTTCGGCCTGAACCAGGGGCTTTTCAATCTGAGCATCGATAGCCTGGTCGACCGTCTCGGGCGCAAAGCGAACGTCCTTGAACGCCTGGCCGACCGACAAATAAAATGCGCAAATTCCCGGCTCGCTC
>CBIHLT010000342.1:0-2785 GCA_966210615.1 uncultured Massilia sp. | reverse complement strand
CATGCACGAGATGGTGCATGTGTGGCAGCACCAGCTGGGCTATCCGGTACGGCTGCGCGGGGCTTTCCGTATCGGGCTTTCCTACGACTACACGCTGCGCCAGGGAGCGACCCTGGGCGATTACAACATGGAGGCGCAGGGCGATTTGCTGGCCGATTATTTCATGCTCCGGCACTTGGGCAAGCCTGGCGCCATGCGGCAGGCCTGTTACAAGGATCAGCTAGCGCTCTTCGAGCAGGTATTGGCGAGATTTTTGAAGAATCCCAAGGACGAGGAAAATCTGAGCCGCGGGCTCGGCTTGTCGCTGGCCCGCTTGAGGCGCCGACTGCCTTGAAGCTATTGGCGCCGATCGATCATCACATCGAGCGGGAACCGGTCGCGAGATTTTCCAACATCAAGGACGGACCATTCTTCCCACGCGTAATACATGAATCTCTTGGATGCATGCTTTGCGAGCGAATAAGAAAGGCTATGAAGCGTCTTGTTGCCAAGCTCCGGCACTTTGACGGCGCCATGGCCTTTGTCGCTGTCCTTGGCCAAATCGCCATGTGAAGCGGCATTTGGCGCGCATTTCTTGGGAAAGCCCCATGAAACAACGCCGCTCACCAATCCCTTCTTTTCGAGCTCTTTCAATTGCGTGAGTGCGTCTGCCGTAAACAAATCGATGGTGTGTGAATCAAAATTGGCCGCAGAAATTTCTTTATTCTTGATCCGCTGTACGACAAGTTCGACGTAATTGGTATGCGAGTAAAAATCCTGGATGCCGTGTAATATCTGGCCAATTACTTTGTAGGATTTTCTGACGGCGCCGTCCCTGCCGTCGATGTCATTCTTTTTCTCGGCATCTTGCGCCGTTTTTGCGAGCTGTTCCAGCTCAGTCATCAGCGTCTGGATATAGCCCGTCGCGCCAACGAAATCGCAATTGTCGAAGTGAGCCTTCGATTCCATTTGATGCCATACATCCTGATTAAGGATGGCACTGCGCAGCTGAAACAGATGTTCTTTTTGCACCTCGGTCCAGTCGGTGTAGATGCCATAATGGGCGACTGGATTATAAGGTCCGCCTTCGCAATTTTTGCACAGGAACTCTGCTGCCACGCCATTTGGACTGATTTCTGCCGGAGATGCTGGCGAAACGGTATTCGGCGCGGGATCCTGCGATGTTGCGATCAGCGGAGTAAAAGCAAATACTAAAAACAAGAGCTTGCGCAGCATGGTGCCCCCTGGATGTGGTTGATGATGAGCTTGTACGAAGAATTGCTGGTGCTGTTCCCGGCCGATGCGGCGAATCCGAGACCCTGCTCGGCCGGCTGGCGTAGCAGATGCCGCGCAGGATGGTTACCGGGTATCGCCGGCCTTCTTTATCACCACCGAAGAGCTTGAGGCGGCGCATGCACGGTTGCACTGCCGGAACCTGGTATCGCAGGCGTCGAACCGTTCCTGCTTTCGCTTCTGGAAAGCCGACCTTTCAGCAGTGCGCGTCATCTCCGGAGCGACCTGGGCGCGCGCGGCGTTGCGCGCGTACGGGTTCTTCTCTTCCATCTCGAGGAGGTTCGACGTATCGTTTTCCGTCGCCTCCAGTGCGTCTCTCTTGCATTCCTGCTTTTGCGACGCGCACAGCGAGGTGCACAAGCTCGGCTCCTCGGCCCGGCACCATCCGGCGCCGCCAAGGCCGATCAGCGCGCAAAACAAGGCAAGGCGATGCATGTTGGATTTCTTCATCGGTAAGGACAAACCATGTTGGACTGAGTACCGGGCACCACGGTCAGGATATGCGCTTGCATCGCACTCTCCTTCACACGCACATGCAGGCCGACATCGGTCGCGGCCGGCGGGAGAAGCCTGGGCCGAGGATCAGCCGCGGCGGCGGCGGCGCAGCGCGCCGAGGCCGGCCAGGCCAAGGCCCAGCAGGACGACGCTGCCCGGCTCGGGCACTTGGGTGGACTTGACGTTCTCGAAGGTGTAGGTGGCGGTCGTGTACATGGAGTGGAATCCGAAGCGGATGTTGCCCGGACCACCAGAGACGATGCTGCTGAGGCCGTTGCCGAAGCGCGCGTCAATCGAGAAGTTCGTCAGTTCCATGTTCGACACCGGCATGCCGATGAAATTGAGGTCGAAGCGGAAGCGGTCGGCATTGCTGCTGATGTTGCCGGAGCTGCCGGAATTCGTCTTGATGATGACACCGGTGTCGAATACATCGACGCTGAGGTTCCATACCTGTCCGAAGACGTCGGTGCTCTGGCCGGTGAACTCGACGCCGGCGCCGACGGTCTGCGGATTGGCGAAAGCAACCAGCGAGCTCGCGTTGTTGCTGTTGAAGTTCAGGGAAACCTGGCTGCCGAGTAGCCGGCGCTGGCGGTGGTCGAGAGCAGGGCGGCGCCGAGGCCAGCAATGACGACGAAGATGGAACGCGGTTTCAGTTTCATAGGATCGGTTTTCAGGACAAGAGTTGGGGTTTCTGCACCTTAAAGCAAGTAAGATGCCATGTATAAATTTCGCAATGGAAACAATGATTTGCAGTAGTCAACTCTTTGCTGCGTTAAGCTTGTGTAAATTTTTCCGACGCAAACACTTGTCTTAATCGGCGCCGTACGAAAAGCGATTGCAGGCCTTGTTCACCCGTTTTTCCCGGGAGGCGATGCGAATCCTTTAAAATGTCGCATTCTTTTCTTCTACCAACAGAGCATCATGACTCAAGACGAACTCAAGCAGGCAGTGGCGCGCGCCGCCATCGATTACGTGGTCGACGGCGAAATCATCGGCGTCGGCACTGGCTCGACCGCCA
>CBIHLT010000341.1:0-2821 GCA_966210615.1 uncultured Massilia sp. | reverse complement strand
GTCCATGGTGCGGGTCTGGCCTGCAGCCAGGGTCGGCACGACGGCCGAAATGACTGCATGGCGCACCGAGCCGTCGGGGTGGGTGGCTTTCACGTCGATCTGCAGCGGCAGGGTGCTGCCGTCGTCGAGGCGGCCGACCAGGCCGGTGCTCTTGGCCAGGTGGCCGGGAGCAAACACCTGGCCGAAGGTCACAGGAACATTATTTTGAGCAACGGTGGTGCTGGTGTTTTCCAGGCGCACGTTGGTGATGGCGGCAGCCGTGGTGGCCGGCGAAGTCACGGCCGGGCTGACGGTGGTCGGCGAGGTGGTGCCGGTGCTGCTGCCTACCGAACGGCCGGAGTAGATGGTGCCGGCGGTGCGGACATCGCTCATGCTCGTGGTCGTCGAGGCCATGGTCGCATCCTGAGCGGCTTCGCCGCCTCCGCAGGCTACGAGGACAGCGCCGCAGATGGTGGTGGTCAGGGTGCGTGCTGCCAGGGTATGCATTTGGAATTTCATATCGAACCTTTTCAGGAGTTGCTGTGACTAACTATTTTCCGTCACGAAAGAACCTGAAGGTTACGGCAAAGCAAAACAGATTCCCAGTGGAATTCACATTTGTGCTCAATATTTCGCCCAAATACAACGCAAAATTATCCAGTTTCTAACGAATATTATTTGTGTGTAAATCGATTGCTTGACTTTTTTCTCTTGTTTATTTAATTATCCGGACGAAAAAAAGCCCGCCGGGGTCGGCGGGCTCGTTTGAGAATTGTTAAATTACTTCGCTGCGGCCACCATGTAATCGACGGCTGCCTTGACGTCGGCGTCCGAGGCGGTCTACCCGCCTTTCGGCGGCATCACGCCGGCCTTGCCCTGGAAACCCTTGATCGCATGCTCGTACAGCAGGGCGTCGCTCTGCTTGATCCGCGCGGCCCAGGCGGCCTTGTCGCCGAGCTTCGGCGCACCGGCGATGCCGGCGCCATGGCAGGCCACGCAGGCGGCGTTGTAGGTGTTCTTGCCGGCATCGGCGCTGGCGACGGTCGGCGCGGCGGGAGACGGGGCAGCTGTTGCCGGTGCGGCGGCAACAGGAGCCGCTGCGGCTTCAGGGCCAGCAGGAGCAGTTGTTGCGGCGGCGGCAGCAGTCGGTGCGGGCGTGGCCGGCTCCTTGAAGCTGGCGCCGCTCTTGTTGGCCATGAAGACGACGGCGCGCGCCACCTCGACGTTGTCGAGGTCGGGATTGCCGCCCTTGGCGGGCATGGCGCGGATGCCTTCGATCGCGTGCTTGATAAGGGTATCGTAGCCCTGGGCGATGCGTGCGCCCCAGGCGCCGTTGTCGCCGGTCTTGGGCGCGCCTGCGGCGCCGCTGTCGTGGCAGGCGGCGCACACCGCCGCGTAGACGGCGCCGCCGGCCTGTAATACTTTAGGTGCGTTGGCATCGACCAGGGTGAAGCCGGCTTCGGCCACCGGACGCACCCGGGAGGCAATGGCTTCGGCGCTCTGGCTGTCGGTGCCGGCCCCGACCAGGCGGTCGTTGGTGGCGAAGATGACCAGCAGGATGATGCCGATGACGATGACGAGGAAAAATGCCGTGACGGCGACGACGAGCTGCTTCGGCGTCCGGATCATCGATTGGTGTTCGTTGTGTGCGTCGCGCATGATTTCCTTAATGCTATTAAAAAAACCTGCCAATCTCGGCGCCTGCCGCGTTTTCCGCGCGTTGCCGTCTTCGCTTCCGTGTCCGCCATCAAGCCGCGTATGCTGCGCGCCGCGTGTGCGCTATAACGTGCTTTCTTGCAAACACTGCCAAACGGCCGATTATAGTCTCAAAGCTTGCCCGCTGTAATTAAAAATCAAGTCGTGGCGCGACGGTACTCATGGACGCGAGAAGAGAAAGACTGTATCCTTCGCACTCGCATTTCCAATGCGGCTGTAGCTCAGTGGATAGAGTATTGGCCTCCGAAGCCAAGGGTCGTGGGTTCGATCCCCGCCAGCCGCGCCATCATCTTCTCCCCCAGTTTCATCTGCGCCACGCGTGCTCGGCGCCGCGAGTGTTGTAATTGTTTTTCTGACACTTGTATGTTAGGTTGACGGCACCCCAATCCACCGGGCGCCAGGCGCCCCTTCCGTCCATGGGCCCAGCGCGCACTCCCAGTTTTCCCTCCACGCCTTCGACCACGGTCGCTACCGGCGCACCGGCCGCCTCCGCCGTGCGCACCGGCCCGATCAGCGATCGCGTCAGCCTGAATTTTTCCGTCGCCAAGGTCCTGGCGATCTTCACCGTTGTGCTGGGTCACTTTGGCGTACGTAATTTCGGCCTGTCGGTCTGGATTCCCGTCACCTTCGGCCTCTTCCTGTTTGCCTTTTCTTCTGGCTATTTCACCCGGCTGTTGTACGGCGAACACGTGAACCGCGCCACATTCTGGCGCAAGAAGCTCGAGCGGCTGGCGGTGCGCTACTGGGTGGTCCTGGCCCTGATCGCCGTGATCGTCGCCTTCAAGGGCAAGACGGTCCTGCACTGGCACAGCCTGGTGCATGCCGCCGGCATGTCCGGCGTGCTCAACTGGTTCGGCATCCGCAACTACAGCGGACTGGGCGCCGGCCTGTGGTTCTTCACCCTGCTGCTGCTGTTCTACCTGGCCTATCCCTTCCTGGCGCGCATGGCGGCCAGGAAGGCAAGGGCGCTGCTCATGCTGGCGGGCGGCTTCGTGCTCGCCGTCTACCTGCAGGACAAGGTCCAGGTCGGCCACATGCGGTGGCCGACCGCCTTCGCCTTCGTCGCCGGCGGCGTGTTCGGCGCGCAGGGCGTGCGCCTGCCGGCCTGGCTGCCCTTGCTGGCGGC
>CBIHLT010000340.1:0-2850 GCA_966210615.1 uncultured Massilia sp. | reverse complement strand
GGTGTCGGCCGCCAGGGTGAACTGCGGCACCAGCAGCAGGCCGCCGCTGGTGTCGGTCACGCTGCGGTTCATCTTGCCGGCCTCGTCGGAAAAGACCCGGTAGCCCAGCAGCTTGGCCAGCAAGGCATCGGCCTCGCGCTCGGTATCGCCTTTCTCGGCGCACACCAGCACCATCAGCCCGGGGCCGATGGCGCCGACGGTTTCCCCGTCAACACGTACCGCCGCCTCGCTGACCCGTTGCAACAGCCCGATCATGCCGCCAGAGTGACGCGGGCGAACTTGCGCTTGCCCACCTGCACCACCACGCTGCCGGCGCCCAGCTGCAGGCCCTTGTCGCTCACCACGCCGCCGTCGACGCGCACGCCGCCCTGGTCGATCATGCGCATCGCTTCCGAGGTCGAGGCGCACAGGCCGGCCTGCTTCAGCACCTGCGGCAGGCCCATCGGCGCGCCGGACAGCGCGACTTCCGGCACCTCGTCCGGGATCCCGCCTTTGGAACGGTTGACGAAGTCGGCCAGCGCGTCCTCGGCCGCCTGGGCCGAGTGGAAGCGCGTCACGATTTCCTTGCCCAGCGCCACTTTCGCGTCGCGCGGATTGGCGCCGCCGGCGATCCCGGCCTTCAGGCGGGCGATGTCCTCGATCGAGCGGAAGGACAGCAGGTCGTAGTACTTCCACATCATCTCGTCCGAGATGCTCATCAGCTTGCCGAACATGGTGTTGCCCGGCTCGGTGATGCCGATGTAGTTGTTCTTGGACTTGGACATCTTCTCGACCCCGTCCAGGCCTTCCAGCAGCGGCATGGTCAGGATGCACTGCGGCTCCTGGCCGTAATCTTTTTGTAACTCGCGGCCAACAAGAAGGTTGAACTTTTGGTCGGTGCCCCCAAGTTCAAGATCTGCGTGCAAAGCGACCGAATCATAGCCCTGCATCAAAGGGTAAAGGAACTCATGCACCGCAATCGGAGTCCCACTCTTGTAGCGCTTGGTGAAATCGTCGCGTTCCATCATGCGTGCCACGGTGTAACGCGAGGCCAGCTGGATCATTCCGCGGGCGCCCAGCGGATCGCACCATTCGGAGTTGTAGCGGATTTCCGTCCGTGAGGCGTCCAGCACCAGCGATGCCTGGCGGAAATAAGTCATGGCGTTGGCCTCGACCTGCTCGCGGGTCAGGGGCGGACGGGTGGCGTTGCGGCCCGACGGGTCGCCAATCATCGACGTGAAGTCGCCGATCAGGAAAATCACCTGGTGGCCGAGGTCTTGCAACTGGCGCAGCTTGTTCAGCACCACGGTGTGGCCCAGGTGCAGGTCCGGCGCGGTGGGGTCGAGGCCGAGCTTGATGCGCAGCGGTTTGCCGCTCTGCTCGGAGCGCGCCAGCTTCTGGGCGAATTCGCTCTCGATCAGCAATTCGTCGACGCCGCGCCTGGCGATGGCGAGCGACTCGAGCACCTTGTCGGTCAGTGGCAGGGGTGTGGAAGGGGTCACCGGGTTGCCGTGTCCGGCCGATGCGTTGGAAGTCATAAATTCTTGTAGGAAAGAGGCTAAAACGGTTGTAGGACCATAACCTGTGGTATGATGCTCGATCTTGTTTCTGTTGCTTTGAAAAAACTTTTCAAAACGATAAGAAATGTAGGTCCCTGGAAGTTCAGCCGCAAATTTTAACTGATTGCATGAACCCTATACATAAAATCACTGGCAACCGCCTGCTGCAACTGCTCCCGAAGACCCGCAAGTCGCGCATCCTCAGCGCCGGCGCGGCCTTCCTGAGCCTGTGCGCGTTCGGCGCTGTTGGCGTGGCTCCTATCGCACCAGACGCGTCGGATCTGCCCGTCAAGCAAGTCGCCGAGGATCTCGAGCTGCCGAACCTGGCAGACCAGATCGCCGCCCTCCAGCAGGACGAGCAGCAATTCATTCACGAAGAGCGCATTCGCCGCGGCGACTCGCTCGGTTCCCTCTTCAACCGTCTTGGCGTGAACGACGCCGACGCCCAGAAATTCGTCCGCACCGACAAGGTCGCCCGCCGCCTGCTGTCCCTCAAGACTGGCAAGCGCATCCAGGCCGAAACCGATGAACACGGCCTGCTGCTGTCGCTGCGCGGCACCATCACCGACGGCAAGAACGGCGATGCACGCACGATTACCGTGGCGCGCAAGGGCGAGGAATTCAGCGTTACCGACGTGCCGGCCAAGCTGGAGCGCCGCGTGGAGATGCGTTCGCGCGACATCACCACCTCGCTGTACTCGGCCACCGACTCCAACGTCGACGGCGGCAGCCTGCCGGATTCGATCGTCGGCCAGATCATCGAGATGTTCTCGACCAGCATCGACTTCCGCTCGGACCTCAAGCGCGGCGACCGTTTCAGCGTGGTGTACGAAACCTTCTGGCTCGACGGCGAACTGGTCAAGACCGGGCGCATCCTGGCGGGTGAATTCATCAACCGTGGCGTCGCTCACCAGTCGGTGTGGTACGAAGACCCGGTCACCAAGCAGGGCGGCTACTACACCCTGGACGGCAAGTCCCTGAAAAAGGCCTTCCTGAAGTCGCCGCTCGAGTTCTCGCGTATCTCGTCGGGCTTCTCGATGCGCGTGCACCCGATCTCGGGCAAGTGGAAGGCGCACAAGGGCGTCGACTACGCGGCCGGCACGGGCACCCCGATCCGTGCGGTCGGCGACGGCACCATCGACTTCGCCGGCGTGTCTGGCGGCTACGGCAACATGGTCGTGCTCAAGCACTGGTCGAACTACAGCACCGCCTACGCCCACATGAGCCGCTTCGCTCCCGGCCTGCGCCGCGGCGCCAAGGTCAGCCAGGGCCAGGTGATCGGCTACGTCGGCTCGACCGGCTGGTCGACCGG
>CBIHLT010000339.1:0-2968 GCA_966210615.1 uncultured Massilia sp. | reverse complement strand
AGGATCAGGATGTAGACCTCGGGGTGGCCCCAGATCCAGATCAGGTTCACGTACATCATGGCGTTGCCGCCGCGGTCGTTGGTGAAGAAGGCGGTGTCGAACAGGCGGTCCATGCCCAGCATGGCCAGCACCGCGGTCAGGATCGGGAAGGACATCACGATCAGGATGTTGGTGCACAGCGAGGTCCAGACGAAGACAGGCATCTTCATCAGGCCCATGCCCGGCGCGCGCATCTTGACGATGGTGACGATCAGGTTGACGCCGGACAGCAAGGTGCCGACGCCGGCGATCTGCAGCGACCAGATGTAGTAGTCCACGCCCACGCCGGGGCTGGCGAGGATGCCCGACAGCGGCGGATAGGCCAGCCAGCCGGTACGCGCGAATTCACCCACGAACAGCGAAGCCATCACCAGGACGGCGCCCATGGCGGTCATCCAGAACGAGAAGTTGTTCAGGAACGGGAAGGCCACGTCGCGCGCGCCGATCTGCAGCGGCACCACGTAGTTCATCAGGCCCGTCACCAGCGGCATCGCCACGAAGAAGATCATGATCACGCCGTGGGCGGTGAAGATCTGGTCGTAGTGGTCCGGCGGCAGGAAGCCGTGGTTGGAGCCGAAGGCGAACGCCTGCTGGGCGCGCATCATCAGCGCGTCGGCGAAGCCGCGCAGCAGCATCACCAGGCCGAGGATCATGTACATGATGCCGATTTTCTTGTGGTCGATACTGGTGATCCAGTCGCGCCACAAGCTGCCCCACAGGCGGAAGTAGGAGATCAGGCCGAGCAGGGCCAGACCGCCCACGATGACGCCGGCGAAGGTAGCGATCAGGATCGGCTCGTGGAAGGGAATCGCGTCCCAGGTGAGCCGACCGAAGATAAGCTTCGTCAAGTCGAATGAGTCTTGCATGGTTACTTCTTCACAGGATTGTTAGGGTTGCCGGCCGCCGGGGTCTCGCAGACTTCCGCGTTGGCCACCTGGGCCGTGGCGGCCTTCGGCAGGGCCTTGATCGCGGCGGCGACCTGGTTGCGCTTGTGGTCGTCGGCCATCTGCTGGTTCATGCAGACGCTGCCTTCGGCCACGCAACGGTTCAGGACGCGGTTGTAGAGCGCCGGCTCGACCGAGCCGTAGTAGCGCACCGGCTCACGCACCGACGGTTTCTCGAGCGCCAGGTAGTCCGCGCGGTTCAGCGCGCCCGGATTGGCCTTCATCTTCTGGACCCAGGCGTCGAACTCGCCCGCGCTCACGCCCTTGTAGCCGAACTTCATGTGCGAAAAGCCTTCGCCGCTGAAGTTGGCCGACAGGCCCTGGTAGTTGCCCGGCTTGTTCAGCACCGCGTTCAGGGTGGTCTCCATGCCCGGCATCGCGTAGATCATGCCGGCCAGGGTCGGGATGTAGAAGGTGTTCATCACGGTCGAGGCGGTGATCTTGAAGCGCACCGGCACGTCGACCGGGGTCACCAGCTCGTTCACCGAGGCGATGCCCTGCTCCGGATAGATGAACAGCCACTTCCAGTCCAGCGCCACCACCTGCACCTCCAGCGGCTTGGTCGAGGCCGGGATCGGACGGTGTTCGTCGATGCGGTCGAGCGGACGGTAGGGGTCGAGCTTGTGGGTCGAGACCCAGGTGATCAGGCCCAGGACGATGATGATCAGCAGCGGCGCGCCCCAGATCACCAGCTCCAGCTTGGTCGAGTGGTCCCAGTCCGGCGTGTACTTGGCGTCGGCGCCCTTGCGGTAGCGCCAGGCGAACAGGACGGTCAGAATCATCACCGGCACGATGATGATCAACATCAGCAGGACCGAGATGGTGATCAGGTCGGCCTGCTGTTTTGCAATATCGCCGGTGGGGTTCATCACCACCGTATTGCAGCCTGCGAGGGCGGCTAACGGGAGCAATGGCAGTCCGCGGCGGACAATTTTAGGAATCATGCTAGGTATCTAACGTTACATGGGAATAAGAACATGCTACTGTAATGCCAACGGTCGTCCGCGAACATTGGACGTTTTGTCCCACCCTTGCCAAAAGGTATTATTTTGACAAGGTAAGATTACATGTCGGCGGCCGGTACTTTAGGGAGACGAAGAATATGCAAAGCACGACGACGTACGGCGGCGCAGGTGCCGCCCCGATCACCCACCCTCACAGTGGGGCCCGCAACATCAACGCCCGGGATGGCGAAATTCACCCGGGAGAAATAGCCGTCGGCGTGGTCATTGGCCGTGCCTCGGAATATTTCGACTTCTTCGTCTACGCGATCGCTTCCGTCCTGGTCTTCCCCGCGGTCTTTTTCCCCTGGGCCGACCGGCTTGAGGCGACACTCTACTCCTTTACCGTTTTTGCGTTCGCTTTCCTGGCGCGCCCGCTGGGCACGGTGATCTTCATGGAGATCCAGAAGCGCTTCAGCCGCGAAATCAAGCTCACCATCGCGCTATTCCTGATGGGTACGTGTACCGTCGTGATTTCCTTCTTGCCAACATATGGCCAGATCGGCATGGCCTCGGTCGTGATCCTTTCGCTGATGCGCATCGGCCAGGGCGTGGCCCAGGGAGGTTCCTGGGACGGCCTGCCCACGCTGCAGGCGCTGAGCGCGCCGGAACACAAGCGCGGCTGGTACGCGATGCTGGGCCAGCTGGCGGCGCCGCTCGGCTTCCTGATCGCGGCGGGCCTGTTCGCCTACCTGCTGACCAGCCTGTCCTCGGACGACTTCCTGGTCTGGGGCTGGCGCTATCCGTTCTTCTGCGCCTTCACCATCAATATCGTGGCCCTGTTCGCCCGCCTGCGCCTGGTGTCGACCAGCGAATACTCGCGCCTGCTGGACGCCCACGAGCTCGATCCGGCCCCGGTCGGCGAGCTGGTGAAAAGCCAGGGCAGCAACATCGCCATCGGCGCCCTCGCCGCCCTGGCCAGCTACGCCCTGTTCCACCTGGTGACCGTGTTCCCGCTGTCCTGGATCCAGCTCTACGATACCC
>CBIHLT010000338.1:0-3009 GCA_966210615.1 uncultured Massilia sp. | reverse complement strand
CGCGCAGTCATCCGCGCAGTCATCCGTAACGGGGGCTGCGGTCGGGCTATGGCATGATGCGGGGAAGCAGTCCGCCTCGGGACGGAGGCGGAGCTCCCTTTGCCAGAGGCCGACCGATCCATGACTTCGCATTTCCTTTCGCGCCTGCGCGACCGCGTGCTCTCCTTCCTGCTCGTCCTGTGCGCCTGCTGCACCCTGAACGCGCTGTTCAGCCTTGAAGCCGCCGCGGCCCTGCGCCCGGAACAGCTGGCCATCGTCATCAACGACGCCGAACCGAACAGCGTGGCCGTGGGCGAGTACTACCGCAAGCGGCGCAACATCCCCAAGGCCAACGTCGTTCATGTGAGCATTGCGGGCAAGCCGCAGCGCATCAGCCTGGAGCGCTTCCGCCTGCTCAAGGAAGAGATCGACGGCAAGCTCGGCCCCCAGGTCCAGGCGGTGCTGATGATCTGGACCGCGCCCTATGCGGTCGAGTGCAACTCGATCACGGGCGCCTACAGCCTGGGCTTCGACGCCTCCCAGTGCAGCAAGACCTGTTCCGCCGGCACGCCCAGCCCGTATTTCAATGCCAAGTCGAAGGCGCCCTTCACCGACCACGAACTGCGGCCGTCGATGCTGCTGCCGACCGAATCGGTCGCGCAGGCCAAGGCCCTGATCGACCGCGGCATGGCGGCGGGCTTCCGCACCTTGCCGGCCACCGCCTACTACCTGGTGACCTCGGAAACAGCGCGCAACTCGCGCGCCGGCTTCTTCCCGCCGCAGGGCAAGGTGGCCGCGCGCCGCCTCACCCTCAAGACCATGCAGGCCGACGTGCTGGAAGGCGCCCAGGACATCATGATCTACCAGACCGGCATGGCCCAGGTGGCCAAGCTGGAGACCCTGAAGTTCATGCCGGGCGCCCTGGCCGACCACCTGACCTCGCTCGGCGGCGACCTGCTCGGGACCTCGCAGATGAGCAGCCTGCGCTGGCTGGAGGCGGGCGCCACCGCCAGCTACGGCACCGTGAGCGAACCCTGCAACCACTGGCAGAAATTCCCTAACCCCGCCGTGCTGCTGCGCCACTACCTGTCCGGCGACAGCGCCATCGAAGCCTATTGGAAGAGCGTGGCCTGGCCTGCCCAGGGCCTGTTCATCGGCGAGCCGCTGTCCGCGCCCTACCGCGGCCGCCGCTGAATTCCCGGGACAGGGCCCCATTCACCCGTGACATCTGGACGCGCGCAGGCGATCCCGGTATAAAGTTGCATTTGGTTCATATTTTGACAATGCGGGGGAATCTCTTGAAGCGTAAAAATGGTGTGACATGGCGCATCGCGTCGGTGTGCATGGCTGTCCTGGCTTGTTCCGGCGCGCAGGCCGCCGACGTGATCATCACGGCCGACCGGCTGCTCGACGTGCGGGCGGGGCGCATGATCGCGAACCCCGAGATCCTGGTGCGCGACGGCCGCGTGGTCAGCATCAAGCGCGATGCTGGCGCGCCGGCTGCCGCCGACGCCACGCGCATCGCGCTGCCGGGCATGACCCTGGTGCCGGGCCTGATCGACATGCACGTCCATCTCGATTCCGACCCCACCTATGGCGGCTACAGCCACCTCGAATACAACGACCGCTTCTGGTCGGCGCTCAGCGTGACCCATGCGGGCCGCACCCTGGACGCCGGCTTCACGACCGTGCGCAACCTGGGCGCCTCGGACTGGAACGATGTCGGCCTGAGCCAGGCCATCGCGGCCGGCAAGGTGCGCGGCCCGCGCATCATTCCCGCGGCCTGGTCCTTCGGGCCGACCGGCAGCCATTGCGACAGCACCTATTTCCCGCCGTCGATGGAAGAGAAGAACCCCTACACCGCCGACGGCCCGGACGAGGTGCGCAAGTCGGTGCGCGCGCTGCGCAAGTATGGCGCCCAGGTCATCAAGGTCTGCGCCACCGGCGGCGTGTTCTCGCGCAATACCGAGCCGGGCCAGCAGCAGATGAGCTACGCCGAGCTGCGCGCCGCGGTCGAGGAGGCCGCGCAGTGGGGCCTGAAGGTGGCGGCCCACGCGCATGGCGCGGCCGGGATCAAGGACGCGATCCGCGCCGGTGTGACCACCATCGAGCACGCCAGCCTGATCGACGACGAAGGCATCGCGCTGGCGAAGAAGCATGGCGCCTGGCTGTCGATGGACATCTATAACGGCGACTACACGGCGGCCGAGGGCAAGAAGAACGGCGTCCTGGAGGACAACCTGCGCAAGGACCGCGAAGTCACCGAGATCCAGCGCCAGAACTTCAAGCGCGCGCATGCGGCCGGCGTCAGGATGGTCTACGGCACCGACGCGGGCGTGCATCCGCACGGCGGCAACGGCAAGCAGTTCGCCGTCATGGTCAAGTACGGCATGACGCCGCTGCAGGCCATCCAGAGCGCCACCATCAACGCCGCCGAGGCGCTTGACAGGAAGGATCTCGGCATCGTCGAGGCAGGGCGCTTCGCCGACATGGTGGCCGTGAAGGGCGACCCGACCGCGGACGTGCGGCTGCTCGAGGCGCCGGCGGTCGTGATCCAGGGCGGGACCGTAGTCAAGGGCAGCGCGCCCTGAGCAGGCGTGGCCCAGCCATCACCCCAGCATTCAAGGAAAGAAGAACATGAAAAAACTGCTTAGCTCCATCCTCCTTGGCGCCACCGTGGCGCTGGCCGTCACCGGCTGCAAGCGCAGCGAGCCGCCGGCACAGGCCGAAGCCGCGAATGTCGCCTTCCAGAAGATCGATAACGTGGCCGGCACCGGCAAGGAAGCCGTGTCCGGCTCGACCGCCGTCGTCAACTACACGGGCTGGCTCTACGATCCCAATGCCGCGCAGCAGCGCGGCGCCCAGTTCGACTCGTCGGTGGGACGCGAGCCGTTCAGCTTCCAAGTCGGCGGCGGCCAGGTCATCACCGGCTGGGATGTGGGCGTGGAAGGCATGAAGGTGGGCGGCAAGCGCACCCTCATCGTGCCGGCCAGCATGGGCTACGGTTCCAGCGGCGCAGGCCCGATTCCG
>CBIHLT010000337.1:0-3017 GCA_966210615.1 uncultured Massilia sp. | reverse complement strand
GAGCCGCAGCGGCTGTCGCGGTACAGCCGCTCCAGCGGCAGGTGCTTCATCATGGCCTGGTGCGCCTTCTTGTAGATGTCCAGCTCGGACGAACCCTTGGCGAACAGATAGGTGTCCGGGAAGAACAGGCCTTCCGGATCCTTGTACTCGGTGGAGATCTTGGCCATCAGTTCCTGGTCCGAGAGCTTGACGGTGTCGTGCTTCAGGCGGTCGTGGGCCGCCAGCGCCTGGCGCATCTGGCGGAAACTCCAGCCTTCGATGATGGTGATCGCTTCCTGCGCGAATTCGCCGCGCACCAGTTGCGACAGCAGCTGGCGCGCCGAGGTATTCGGCTTCAGCTCATAGCTGCCGGCCTTGATCTTGCCGGCCTGGCCGGTCACGCGCGCCAGCAGGGCGAACAGGTAGCGGTTGAGCGGAACGCCCGCGCCGGCGATCTGCTGCGCGGCTGCGGCGGCGCCGCTGCCCGGGTTGACCGTGAATTCGAGCGCCGGTCCCGCCGTGGTCAGGGGCTGCTTGGCCCACCAGGAGAAACTGCCGACCGCGGCGATCGCCACGATGACGCCGGCGACAAGGAGTTTTTTAATCAGTGCCATGGGGTTTTGCTTGGTATTGCGCCGTGTCCGGCGCGATTTTCTCGACATCTTTATAATGGGCCCGTAATGATAAAGCCTAATTGCAAGATCATATTCGATTTATGAGTCACTGGACTGAACAACTTACTGCGCTCGGCGCCCGATTTCACGTCGACGAGGCGCACCACGTCGAGGATTTCGGCCGTGTATTGACGCCCGCCGACCTTGCCGCCGGCTTCGCCGCCCCCGTCACCGACCTCGGTCTGATCGCCGTGGCCGGCGAGGACGCCGCCACTTTCCTGCACGGCCAGCTCACCAACGACGTCGAGCACCTGGGCCAGGACGAGGCGCGCCTGGCCGGCTATTGCACGCCCAAGGGCCGCCTGCAGGCCACCTTCCTGATGTGGCGCGACCATGACGCGGTCTACCTGCAGCTGCCGCGCGCGATCCAGCCGCCGCTGCAGAAGCGCCTCGGCATGTTCGTCCTGCGCGCCAAGGCCAAGCTGCGCGACGCCACCGACGAAGCCCCGTTCCAGGCGGTACTCGGCCTGGGCGGCGCCAATGCCGAAGCGGCGCTGCGCCGCTGCGTGCCCGCCCTGCCGCCGGCGCCCATGACCAAGGTGAGCGGCGAAGCGGGCACCGTGATTCGCCTGCACGACGCTTTCGGCGCGCCGCGCTACCTGTGGCTGACCACGGCCGGCGCGGGCGTCGCCGCCCTGAACGCGTTCAAGGACGAACTGGCGCTGGGCGGTAGCCAGGCCTGGCAGCTGGCCGCCATCCACGCCGGCTCGCCCCAGGTGACCGCCGCCACGCAGGAACAGTTCGTACCGCAGATGGTCAACTTCGAGCTGCTGGGCGGCGTCAATTTCAAGAAAGGCTGCTACCCGGGCCAGGAGATCGTCGCACGCACCAAGTATCTTGGCAAGATCAAGCGCCGCGCGGCCCTGGCCAGCGTGGAGAACGCGGCGGTCCGTCCCGGCGACGAGGTGTTCTCGGCCGCCGATCCGGACCAGCCCTGCGGCATGGTGGTCAACGCGGCCCCGAACGGCGGCGGCGGCGCCGATGTGCTGGTCGAGATCAAGCTGGCCGCGCTGGACGGGGACGTGCGCCTGGGCTCGGGCGCCGGCCCGCGCCTGGCCTTCGCGCCGCTGCCCTACAGCCTCGACGCCGTCGACGACTGACGATGGCCGACCTGTACGTCTACTACAAGGTGCGCGAACACGACGCCGCCCGCCTCGCCCCGCTGGTGCGGGCGATGCAACAGCGCCTCGCCGACGGCGAAGGCGTGCAAGTGCAGCTCAAGCGCCGTCCCGGAGCGAAGGACGGCCTGCAAACCTGGATGGAAGTCTATCCCGGAGTCGGCGACGGTTTCGCCGCGGCGCTGGAACGCGCCGCGGAGGCCGCCGGCCTGCACGCCATCATCGACGGCCCGCGCCGGGCGGAAGTATTCACGGATCTAGCGCCATGTGCTTGATAGTCTTTGCCTGGCACGTCGTTCCCGGCGTGCCGGTGATCGCGGCGGCCAACCGCGACGAATTCTACGATCGCCCGGCCACGCCGGCCGCGCCCTGGCCCGAGCACCCTCACGTGATCGCGGGCCGCGACCTGCAGGGCGGCGGCAGCTGGATGGGCGTCTCGATGGCGGGCGCCAGGGGCCCGCGCTTCGCCGCCCTCACCAACATCCGCGCGCCCGGAGAACGGCGCGAGAACGCGCCCACGCGCGGCGCCCTGGTGGCGGACTTCCTGAAGGACGAGATCGACGCGGCCGACTACGTCGCGCGCATCGCGGCCCGCGCGGACGACTACAACGGCTACAACCTGGTGCTGGGCGACCACGAAAGCCTGTACTGGTACTCGAACCGCGGCCACGCCGACCCGCGCAACGGCCAGCCGCTCGAACCGGGCCGCATCTACGGCATCTCCAACGGCCTGCTCGATGCGCCCTGGCCCAAGGTGCTGCGCACCAAGGCGCAATTCGCCAGCCTGCTGTGCCAGGGCGCCCCCGAAGACGCCTATTTCGAAATGTTGGCCGACACCACCCGCGCGCCCGACCTGCGCCTGCCGGAGACCGGCGTGCCGATCGAGGTGGAGCGCATGCTCTCGCCGGTGTGCATCGAATCCGAAGGCTACGGCACCCGCACCTCGACCGTCGTCAAGCTGTATCGCGACGCGCCGCCGGAACTGCACGAGCGCGTGGTCCAGCCTCAGTCGCGCGAGCTTGCCTAGCGTCCCGCCGACCGGCTTTCTCCGACCAGGCCGCGAAACGGACGCTAGCGCGCCACGGCGCCGGCGATCCGCTGCAGCAGCCTGCCCACCTTCACCACGCCGTCCTCGTCGTTGTACATGCCGGCGCTAAGGGCCACCACCAGGTCCAGCCCCGGCACCAGGAACAGCCGCTGCCCGCCATTGCCGAAGGCGGCCGCCCAGGGCTGCTCGGCGCCGAGC
>CBIHLT010000336.1:0-3130 GCA_966210615.1 uncultured Massilia sp. | reverse complement strand
GGAAAGATCGCGGCGGCGTAGAACAGGGCGCCGTGGTGCTTGCGGCAATCGAGGCAATGGCACAGGCCCACCCGGTAGGGACGTCCCGTTGCCACCAGGCGCACGTCGCCGCACAGGCAGCCGCCAGTCAATTGGTCCATGCAATGTCTCCTTGCTTCCTTTTCATGTGTCCCCAGCACTGGGATGTCATTGGAAGCTGCATCCTGGATAATGAATTGTCTCAGCCGCGACCGGCGCCTGCCTGGCGCCGACATCAGGACGTTCTTGACAATAGCATTCACCCGCGATGTGCGGGAGCAAGCTGGCGGACGGCATCGTCTGCTGGACGGTGAGCTTCAGCCTTCCCGGCACATTCGGGCTGGCGGCGCTGCGTTGAACGAAGCCGGTGGTATGCTTCGTCCATGACTACCGATTCCGACATTGAACTCTCCGGCGCCTTCCAGGCCCGGGACAGCAGCGGCCGTACCCTCGACGTCAAGGCGATTCGCATTTTCGACGAGGGCTACGGGATCATCGACGTGTACGTGGAGTTCGCGAAAAAGCTCGAGCCCGGCGCCTACAAGGACACGGTGCTGGTGCGGCAGATCATCGACCGCCTGCGTGCGGTCGGGTACAAGGGCCCGGACTTCGGGCACAGCGACCCGGGCCTGCAGGAAAGCCGCCTGATCGTACTCGAGGCGCCCGAGGAATTCGCCGCCTTCGCCAAGAGCCGGGGCTGGAAGAACCTTGCGGAAGACTTCGACGAATAAGCATTCCAGCCGCGCTCGGCCATGCCGGAAAGTTTCTTTCCTAAATGTAAACGTCACCGGCCGCCCAACTCATTTCGTGCGGCTATGAGGTTTGCCGGTTCGAGACAGTTTCGTGATGCACCTGCCCGCACCCCTTGTCCTGGCCGGACGCTGACCTAGACTGAAATATCCGCAAGCGCAGTGCCGGCTTGCGGCATCCGACGCCCGCCCCGAGGCTGATCCGGCGTGACGCCTGTCCAAAGGTTTCTGCTTTGTGAAGGAACGATCATGCGACCCCTATCCCTCCTGATTCCCGCATCCCTGCTGGTGCTTGCCGCCAGCGCGGGTGCGCAGACCCAAACCTACCCCCGGCCCGATACGGCGCCGATCACGACCGTGACGGTGACGGCCCCTGCCAAGGAGATCCGGCTCAGGACCGACGAACTCAAGCAGATTGCCGGCTCCTATGCCATGCAGAACGGATGGCAGCTCGATGTGCGCGGCTATCCGCAATACATCGATGCGACCATCGACAACGAAAAGCCGATCCGGCTGCGCGCCGTTTCGAAGAACAAATTCGTTTCCGGCGATGGCAACGTGGTCATGGAGTTCAACCAGGGCACGGGCGATGACATGAAGCTGAGTTATGTCCCCGACCCCAGCAAGCCCTCGATGGTGTCGATCCCCGCGCAGAGAACCAAGCGCTGAGCGCCGGGCGCCGAAGCCCGAACGCCAACCGCCGGGTTGGCGTTTTTTTGGATGACCCGCTTGTCCCGCTCCTGCCGCGCTTGTTCGGCTGAGTAAGTGGGCGGTCTAACGTTCTTTTAAGTCAATCCGTGTAAGCTGAAGTTTCTCTCTGCTCGCGGGGTCCATCATGCTCATCAAACGCAATCCGAACGGGATCGATCTCCCGTTCCCTTCCGAGATCACGCCCCGCGAGGTCTACGAAGAACGGCGGCGCTTCATCGCCCGCATCGCGGCCACGGCCGCCGTCGGCTCCGGCATCTGGGAAATGGCCAACCGCGAAGCCTTCGCCCAGAACGCGGCCCAGCGCCTGGCCGCCGCGGCCAATCCGGCGCTGTCGACCAAGGAGCCGCAGACCTCGTTCAAGGATGCCACCCACTACAACAACTTCTACGAGTTCGGCACCGACAAGTCCGACCCGGCCGAGAACGCGCACACCCTGCGCCCGCGGCCCTGGACGGTCACCATCGACGGCGAAGTCAGGAAGCCGCTGACGCTCGACATCGACCGCCTGCTCAAGCTGGCGCCGCTGGAAGAGCGCGTCTACCGCCTGCGCTGCGTGGAAGGCTGGTCGATGGTCATCCCCTGGGTCGGCTATTCGCTGTCGAACCTGCTCAAGCAGGTCGAACCGACCGGCAATGCGCGCTACGTCGAATTCACCAGCCTGGCCGACCGCAGCCAGATGCCGGGCCTGCGCAGCCCCGTGCTCGACTGGCCCTATGTCGAAGGCTTGCGCATGGACGAGGCCATGCATCCGCTGGCCCTGCTCACCCTGGGCATGTACGGCCAGGTGCTGCCGAACCAGAACGGCGCGCCGGTGCGCCTGGTCGTGCCCTGGAAGTACGGCTTCAAGTCGGCCAAGTCGATCGTGCGCATCCGCCTGACCAGCAGGCAGCCGCGCACCGCCTGGAACGATTCGGCGCCGGACGAATACGGTTTCTATTCGAACGTGAACCCGAACGTGGACCACCCGCGCTGGTCGCAGGCCAGCGAGCGGCGCATCGGCGAGGACGGTTTCTTCAAGCCCAAGCGCAAGACCCTGATGTTCAACGGCTACGACCAGGTGGCCTCGCTGTACACGGGCATGGACCTGAAGAAGTTCTTCTGACGATGGCCTTCAATCCTAGCCCGAAGCAGCTGAGCGCCATCAAGGTGGCGCTGTTCCTGGCGAGCCTGCTGCCCTTCGCGAACATGGCCTGGCTGACGGTGCAGGGCGCGCTCACCGAGCCGCTCGAGTACATCACCCACCAGACCGGCGACTGGGCGCTGTACTTCCTGTGCATCACGCTGGCGGTGACGCCCCTGCGCCGCTTCACCGGCTGGAACTGGGTGATCCGCCTGCGCCGCATGCTGGGGCTGTTCTGCTTCTTCTACGCGCTGCTGCACTTCACCACCTTCCTCTGGTTCGACCATTTCTTCGACTGGAGCGCGATGTGGAAGGACGTGCTCAAGCGGCCCTTCATCACGGTGGGCTTCATCGCCTTCCTGATGCTGGTGCCGCTGGCGGCGACCAGCACCAACGGCATGGTCAAGCGCCTGGGCGGCAAGCGCTGGCGCTGGCTGCACCGCCTGATCTACGTGATCGCCCCGCTGGCGATCCTGCATTTCTGGTGGATGAAGGCGGGGAAGAACGATTTCGCCGAGCCGATCCTGTTCGG
>CBIHLT010000335.1:0-3157 GCA_966210615.1 uncultured Massilia sp. | reverse complement strand
AACAGCTGAAGAAACCCAACTGTTGCACCCACGCTTCACCCACCCGCTGACCCATCTAGCGCGGTAGAATGTTTGAATTCCCTGATTCAACAGCCCCCGGCCCCCCGCAGCGCGTGAAGTCTCTCCAACAAAACCGTCCCCTGATGATCGCCCTGGCCGTCTCCGTCGCGGCCCACGCAGGATTGCTGGCCGTGCGCTTCGCCGCGCCGGACGCTTTCCGCCAGCAGCCAGCCGACCCGGGCCTGGAGGTGGTGCTGGTCAACGCCAAGCACGACAAGGCCCCGAGCAAGGCCGACGCCCTGGCCCAGGCCAACCTGGACGGCGGCGGCAATGCGGAAAGCGGCCGCGCCAAGTCGCCGCTGCCCGACCTGCGCAAGGTGGAGGACGGCGACAGCATCAAGGCCCTGCAGCGCCGCATCGCCGAACTGGAACAGCAACAGCAGGACGTGCTCACCCGCGCGCGCCGCTCGCAGTTCACCGCGCCCCCGGTCACGGAAAAGGACAAGCCGGACCCCAACCGCACCGGCGCCGATAACCTGGAAACCAGCCGCGCCATCTCGCGCGCCGCCGCCGAGATCTTCGAGCGCATCGAGGAAGAAAACCGCCGCCCCAAGCGCACCCAGATCACGCCGAGCACGCGCCAGGTCGGCTACGCCCTGTATTACAAGGCGATGCAGAAGCGCATCGAGGAAATGGGCACCCTCGGCTTCCCGCAGCAGAACGGCCGCAAGCTGTACGGCGAGCTGGTGGTCTACATCCCGATCTTCCAGGACGGGACCATCTATATGAAGGACGGCGGCCCGCGCGTGGAGCGCAGCTCCGGCAACGCGGCGCTGGACAAGGCGGCGCTGGATATCGTGCGCCGCGCCGCGCCGTTCGGCGCTTTCCCGGCCAATATGCGCTCGCGCGGCAAGGACGATCTGTGGGAAGTGGTGACCCGCTTCCGCTTCACCCGCGAGGACAAGATGCAGGCGGAACTGCGCGGAGGCGGCGCATGACTGACAAATATTGCGTGATCGGCAACCCGATCGCCCACAGCAAATCGCCCCAGATCCACGCCGCCTACGCAGCCGCCACCGGCCAGGACATCAGCTATGAGCGCTGCCTGGCGCCGCTCGACGGCTTCGACGCCACCGTGCGCCGCCTGGTCGCCGAGGGGTATCGCGGCGCCAATGTCACCGTGCCCTTCAAGCTGGAAGCCTTCCAGCTGGCCACCCGCCTGCTTGATCGCGCCCGCGCGGCCGGCGCCGTCAACACCCTCGTGTTCGAAGGCGGCGAGATCATCGGCGACAACACCGACGGCCCCGGCCTGGTGGCCGACATCGTCCGCAATGCCGGCGTGCCGCTGGCGGGCAAGCGCATCCTGATGCTGGGCGCGGGCGGCGCGGCGCGCGGCGCCATGCTGCCGCTGCTGCTGGAACAGCCGCGCGAACTCGTGATCGCCAACCGCACCCTGGCCACGGCCGAAGCGCTGGCGCGCGATTTCCCATCCTTCGCGGATCGCATCGCAGTGCGCGGCTTCGCACAGGTGGAAGGCGGGTTCGACGTCGTCATCAACGCCACCTCGGCCAGCCTCTCGGCCGAGCTGCCGCCCATCCCACCAGGGGTGTTTTGCCAGGACACCCTGGCATTGGATATGATGTACGGAAATAAACCGACCGTGTTCATGGAGTTCGCCGCCAGCCATGGCGCGCAGGTGCGCGACGGCCTGGGCATGCTGGTGGAGCAGGCCGCCGAGGCCTTCGCCATCTGGCGCGGCGTGCGGCCCGATACGGCGGACGTCCTGAAATCGATGCGTCAATAAGAAGAACGATGAGTAAAGCGCGCAAGGCGGGAAGCTCCCGCCGCTGGGTCAAGTGGGTCTTCCTCGGGCCGATCCTGCTGGTGCTGGCGATCCAGCTGTATTTCTTCGTCATGGTGTGCTGGTACGCGATGTTCAATCCATCCTCGACCAGCTTCATGCGCCAGCAGTTGTCCGAACTGCAGGATAAGAACCCGAACGCCAGGCTCAAGCACCAGTGGGTGCCCTACGAGCGCATCTCGAACAACCTGAAACGCGCCGTGGTGGCCTCGGAAGACGCCAATTTCAGCGACCACGGCGGCGTGGACTGGGAAGCGATCGAGCGCGCCTACGAGCGCAACAACCGGCGCAGCAAGGTGGTGGGCGGCGGCTCGACCATCACCCAGCAGCTGGCCAAGAACCTGTTCCTGTCCGGCTCGCGCAGCTACCTGCGCAAGGCCCAGGAAATGGTGATCACTTTCATGCTCGAGACCGTGATGAGCAAGAAGCGCATCCTCGAGGTCTACCTGAACGTGGTCGAGTACGGCCGCGGCGTGTTCGGCGCCGAGGCGGCGGCGCGCCATTACTTCAAGACCTCTGCGGCCAGCCTGAACCCCGCCCAGGCCGCCCGCCTGGCCGTGATGCTGCCGAATCCGCGCTACTACGACAAGCACCGCAGCACCAATTACCTGGTGCGCCGGACCAACGCGATCCAGCGGCAAATGCGCTTCGCCGACTTGCCGTAGCGCCTTGCAGCGCCCCTATGACGGCGTTGCATTCGTCTCGCCGTACTCGCGTACTGTCTTCGACGATGCGCCTTGCCCTAGGGGCGCTGTAAGACGCTAATTAAGATTTCCCATGGAAATTGTCGTTACGGGGTGGCCGCGTTTGGGGCCTCTCGGTTACACTTGCGCTAGTTTTCGAACCCGGCCGAGAAAAAGCGCATGATCAACGTATTTGTCCTACAAAATGGCCGACTGAACCAGGTAGCGATCGCCTCGCGCGAGGATCTCGAGAATGTCGCTCCCGTCTGGGTCGACCTGACCGATCCGACCGAGGAAGAGCGCACCTGGGTCAAGGCCGCCTATGGCGTGACCTTGCCGGACGAGGACGAAGTGCAGGACATCGAGGCCTCCGCGCGCTACTACGAAGCGGAGAACGGCGACCTGCACCTGCGCACCGACTTCCTGCTCGAAGAAGAGGACGGCCCTTCGCGGGTCGTGACGGTCGCGTTCATCCTGTCCGGTAAAAAGCTGTTCTCCATGCATAGCGACGACCTGCCGGTGTTCCGGCTGGTGCGCATGCGCGCGCGTTCGCGCCCGGGCTCGATCGAAGACTACATGGACGTGCTGCTCGACCTGTACGCGACCGACGCCG
>CBIHLT010000334.1:0-3330 GCA_966210615.1 uncultured Massilia sp. | reverse complement strand
TGCGCGCCGCCGGGCGCCAGTACGTGGAAGTGGAACGCAACTGGTCGGTCAGCGTCTCGCGCTACAAGCAGATCTACGGCCGCCTGACCCAAGCCCGGGCGGCATGAAGCCATCCACGGCCGCGCATTCCTTTCATGTAGCACCAGACCGGCTTCGCATGCCGGTCGGGCCAGCACGGGCGAACGCCTCTTCGCCCGCGTCCGGCCCATCGGCCATGGCCGCCAGGGAGGCGGCCGGGACACCCATCAACCGCGCAACGCTGAGTGACTGAACGATCATGGAAACGATACTTTGGGCAGTGAATCTCCTGCTGGTCACTGGCTTGTGCCTGTGGGCTCTTCGGGAAGAAAAAAAAGAGACGGACAGCAAGAAGATCCGGGAAAGGTAACCCATGCGTGACTTGTTATTGCTTGGCCTCTTGCCGGTCATGCTGTATGCCATGGCGCAGCGCCCCTTCGTCGCGGTAGGCATGTGGCTGTGGACGGCCCTGTTCTTTCCAAACGGATGGGTGTACGGCATCGCCTCCGGCCTGCGCTACAACCTGATCTTCACCGCGGTCGCCATCCTCGGCTACTTGGCCATGAAGAACAAGCCCAAGGTCAAATTCCAGGGCCTGGGCCTGCTGATCCTGGCTTTCTACCTCTGGACCACCATCGGGGTCACGATGACGCTCGGGAACCCGGTGGTGAGCTGGGACATCTGGGCCCGCTTCAGCAAGATCATCCTGCTGTTCGTGTTCGTGGTCCTGGTCGCCGAAAAAAAGCTGCATATCGACTTCATCCTGTGGTGCGTCGTGTTCTCGGTAGGCTTTTATGCCTGCGTGGAAGGCCTGAAGTTCCTGGCGACCGGCGGCCACCACCGGATCGCGGGCATGGAAGGACACGTCCTGGGAGACCGCAACGAGCTCTCCATCGCCTTCGTGATGACGCTGCCGATCTGCTACTACCTGCTCGGGGAGTACGGGGCCAGGTCGAAACTGATCAAGCTGGGCCTGCTGGGCACCATCGCCATGCTCGTCATTTCGGTGATCGGCACCCAGTCGCGCGGCGGCTTCATCGCGCTCCTTGCGCTGGGCGCCTACATGTTCATCAAATCCGACCGCAAGCTCATCATGGGCCTGGCCATCGTTATCCTGGCCGTCTTCGTGGCCCAGCTGGCCTCGAACGAATGGATGGCGCGGATCAATTCGATCGAATCGGCCGACCAGGACAACTCCTTCATGGGCCGGGTCGTGGCCTGGAAACTCAGTTTCATCATGGCCATGCAACACCCCATGTTCGGAGGAAGCTTCAAGTCCCTCGAATATCTCCCCAACTGGCTCGAGCTGTCGCGTCATTTCGGTTCCTATTCCTGGTTCTACACGGGGGATGCGGTCCCCGCCACCAACTATGCGCGCGCCGCGCACAGCGTCTATTTCCAGGTCCTGGGGGAACACGGATTTGTCGGCCTGCTCATGTACGTGTCCATCCTGTTCATCGCTTTCCGCAAGGCGAGCCGGATCAGCCGCCTGGCCCGCGCGATGAACGCGCCATCCTGGCTGCCGACCCTGGCCACCATGCTCCAGCTGAGCATCTTCGTCTTCGCGCTCGGTGGCGCGGCGCTCAGCTTCGCTTACTTCGACCTGATTTTTGCGATCATCGGCCTGGTTCTGGTGCTCGAGACACGTGTGTTCCCCGCCACCTGCGCCGCATCCCCGCAACCCGGCCCTGTGCCGATGCAGCAATCGAAACGGATGGTACATGGGGCATATTAGGCGTATCACGCATACTACCGAATTCCTCCTGAACGCCTGGGGCCGCGCGTTCGAGTGCTCCATGCAGCCGGCGAACCGGTTTTTCATCGTCAATTACCATCGCGTTCTCGCGGCGCCCAACCCCCTGCTGGCCTCGGAGCCGGACCTCGAGACCTTCCGCTGGCAAATGGAATTGCTTGCCCGCTGTTTCAAGGTCCTTCCGCTGCAGGAGGCGCTGGCGGCAAGCGCAGCCGGGCGCGTGCCGCCGCGCGCGGTCTGCATCACCTTCGACGACGGCTACCGGTCCGTGTACGACCTGGCCTTGCCGGTGCTGCGCGAATACGGCCTGCCCGCCACCGTGTTCGTGACCAGCGGCTACATCGGCAGCGGCAATATGTGGAACGACCGGATCATGGAGGCCATGCAATCGCTTCCCGGGACGTCCCTCAACCTGAACGAGCTGGGGCTGGGCACCTATTCGCTGCGCAATCCGGACGAGCGCAGGCAGTCGGTCGACCGCCTGACGGAGCGCAGCAAATACCTGTCTCCCGAGGCGCGCCACAGCGTGGTCGAACACCTCGAGACCCTGGTCGGCGACGAGCACCGGGACAGCCTCATGCTGACCTCGGACATGGTGCGCGAGCTGGACCGCCAGGGCATGGAGATCGGTGCGCACACCGTATCGCATCCGATCCTGACCAGCCTGGACGACGACAGCGCGCGGATCGAAATCAGCGCCAGCAAGCAGCAGCTCGAAGCCATCCTCGGCAAGCCGGTACGCCTGTTCGCTTATCCGAACGGAAAAGTGGGCAAGGACTACGACCAGCGCCATGTGGCCATGGTCCGCGAGGCCGGATTCAGCGCCGCGTTCACCACGGCGATCGGGGCGGTCGGCCCGGTCCACGATGCCTTCCAGCTGCCGCGCAGCCGGCCATGGGATGCCAGTCCCTTCTGGTTCGGCGCGCGCCTGATGCGCTGGCTTGCCAGGGATCCGTCTTGAACCAGGATATGCAACGCCCGCTACCCGGGCCAACACCACAACGGGCATCGCTGCCCGCCAGTATTGGAAATACCACAATGAGTAAACGCGCCCTATTAATTGCCTTTCATTTCCCCCCGCAGGCGGCAAGCAGCGGTATCCAGCGTACCCTGAGCTTCTCCAAACACCTGCGCGGCTACGATTGGGAGCCAATGGTGCTGTCGGCCCATCCGCGCGCGTATGCCCAGCAGAATGCCTCGCAGCTGGCCAGCGTTCCGCCCGACCTCGTGGTGAAGCGGGTCTTCGCGCTCGACAGCAAGCGCCACATCGGCTTCCAGGGGCGTTATCCCGAAATCCTGGCCTTGCCGGACCGCTGGATCTCCTGGTGGTTCGGCGCGATCCCCGCCGGGCTGTCGCTGATCCGGCGCTACAAACCGGAAGTGATCTGGTCGACCTTCCCGATCGCCACCTCCCACCTGATCGGGCTGACCCTGCATCGCCTGACGGGCTTGCCGTGGGTGGCGGATTTCCGCGATCCGATGCTGCAGAAATCCTATCCAAGCTCCAAGCTGCAGCGCAAGTTCTATGGATGGATCGAGCGCCAGACGATCGAGCGCTG
>CBIHLT010000333.1:0-3333 GCA_966210615.1 uncultured Massilia sp. | reverse complement strand
CGGCGGACAGGAGGGCGAGGGTGGTGCGCAGAGCGAAGTGCATGGGGTTTCCTTTGAGCTGAAAAGTGTGTCTTGAGGAAATTTCCTGCGAAACATTTACCCAGCATAACTCCTGCTCACCGGAAAATACGTAACGAGTTGTAACAGGCGCCGTGTTTTCCTGTAACAATTCGGGCGTTTCCATAGGGAAGTGGCGCTTGGAAATTTTTTTCGAACTGCGTGTAACTTGTCGTCGAAAAACATCGCTTCTTCGGTTTACGGCGGCGAAACAGGCCCTTGTCGCCCAAGCTTTTGGTTACAAGCGGGGCGCCAAGAGGAAGGCTCGCGTAACAGGCTCCGGCGTGGCGTGCACGCCGCTTCCGGCGCGTTGCACGCAGCGGGCAGGGCCCCGCGTACGTGCGCCCCCTGCCTGTCGCCACCTGCGGAATACACATGCCGGCACTGTTGTCCATCCAGGGCCGCTGCACCCGCCGACCCGCTTCCATCCTCCCGCCGAACCGGCCAGGCCGACTTGCCT
The DNA here is from genome assembly GCA_966210615.1 of uncultured Massilia sp. Lineage (GTDB taxonomy): Bacteria > Pseudomonadota > Gammaproteobacteria > Burkholderiales > Burkholderiaceae_D > Telluria. The sequence goes on along the minus strand of CBIHLT010000333.1, from coordinate 2,816 downwards.
TCCATGGGCAAGGGCAGGGTCCAAAAAAAACGGGACCTCGAAAGGTCCCGTTTTTTAGCAGCGTGCGATTAGCGCGGCAGGATCGCGAATTGCGGTGCCGGGCGATAGTCAGGCTTGACCGAACGGCTCATGAACTTGCTCCATGCCGCTTGGCCGCTGGTGCCGCTCACGCCGACCGCATAGGCCAGGGCAGGCTGCATGTTCGACGGGTAACCCATCGCCGACGAGGAAAAACCCGTCATTTCGCCAACTTTCAGCTTCAGGAAGGCAGCCTGCTCGGCGCTGCCGCAAGCCAGCGAACGGAAGGTCTGGGACTGGCTCAGATCCGCGGCCTGCTTCATGGTCGTGAAGAACGGGCTGGTGGAGCTGGTGCGAACCGTCATCGAGTACAGGGCGCCGTCGATCCAGCAGATGCCCGGATCGGTCATGCGCATGACCGGGAACTTCGCCTTGTAGGTCAGCAGACGCTTCGCATCGGTGAACCCGAGGTCCACGGCGTGGCCGATGGCGGAAGTGAAGAAGTCATCCTGCCACGGCGCGAGGGCGGTGCCGCTGTTGTAGACCATGGCGCCGTTGGTCAGCGCATGGAACACATTGGCCGAAGCATTGTCCGTGTAGTTGGTGTTGTACCAGGTCAGGTTATTCGCCATCAGGGTCGTGAAATGCGACTTCAGCACATCCGTATCCGGGGTGATGTAAGCGGCTTCCGCGAGCGAACGCATGCTCCATGCCTGGCCACGGACCTGGTCGGTAGCCAGCAGGCCCTTGCTGGTCTGGCGGTAGTTCGGATTGGACGAGAACACGTTCCACATGGTCCAGAACTGCAGCTCTTCCAGGTAGAAGTAATCGCCGGTCACCATGTACGGGAAGTAGGCGAATGCAGGCTGGTGCGAGGAGTCGTGCTTGTTCGGCGTCGCGCATGCATCGGTGGTCGGGCAAGCCGGGAAGGCTTCCGATTTCTTGGTCACCGGATTGTAGGCGTCCGCGGTACGGCCCAGGATGGTCATGTACGGATAGTTCATCACGCTGATCGGACGGTCGGTCAGCTTGTCGCGATAGTGCATGGACCAGCTGCCGGCCAGGTCCGCGGTACCCATGGTGACCTGCTTGGCACGGTTGTCCATGCTGAGCAGATAGACTGTCGCCCATGCCGGGAGCAGACCGATATCGTCGCGGCCGCCGGTGTTCGGCATGTAGGGAAGCGCCATGCCTACGCCCATCGGCTCGGTCTTGGTACCGGTCCACTTCGTCTTCAGGGCTGCCAATGCGGTCTCGGGCACCACCAGCGAACGGTCGAAGTTCGGCAGGGCCTTGGTGTCGATCAGATACGCGGTGTTGTGCTTGACGTTCACGCGATCGGTCGCGCCGTCGTTCCAGAACAGCTTGCGCCAGCGGGCGTGATGGAAGTGCACCATCGCCGGCTTCGAGTACACGACCTTGCCGCCTACGACCACTTCGGCATCGTAGGTGAAGTTCTGCGGCGACGGCTCGTAGGCCCAGTTGTTTTCAATCGTCACATCCACACGGGCCTTCTTGATGGCCGGGTACCAGCGCACGGCGAAGCGGGCGCTCAGGTGAGGATGGCTGGCGCCGCTGGCGTTCTTGAGCGGAGCCGACACATGCCATTCGGTGGCGGTGCTGCCGCTCAGCCAGGTGGTGAACTTGCCGCTCTTGATCAGATCGGCAGCGGAGGCGGAGTAGCGGGTGCCGGCGATCGTGGCGTTTGCCGTCGCGGTAAAGCCGCTGTTCAGCAGATCGGTGGTGCTGGAGGCGGTCGAGGAAGCAATCGCGCTGCCCGGCACCAGGTCCAGGGTGGCGGTGGTGCCTGCTGCAAGGCTCGGGAGAACGCCCGAAATCACGGCGTGGCGAACCGAGCCATCCGGGTGCGAGGCTTTCACGTCGATCTGCAGCGGCAGGGTGGTGCCATTGCTCAGGCGGCCGACCAGGCTGGCGCCCTTGGCCAGGTGACCAGGAGTGAACACTTGGCCGAAAGTGAACGGGACATTGCTCTGTGCGACGGTGGCGCTGGTGTTCTCCAGGCGGACGTTGGTGATCGCGCTGGCCGTGGTCGCCGGCGGGGTCACGGTGCTCGGGGAGGTCGTGGTCGGCGAAGTGGTGGGCGAAGTAGCCCCCACCGAGCGGCCCGAGTAAATAGTGGAAGCGGAGCGGTCGTCGCTCGACGCCATGGAATCTTGGCTGTCACCGCCGCCGCACGCCACAAGGACGGCGCCGCAGATGGTGGTGGACAGGGTGCGTGCTACCAGGGTTTTCAGTTGCGATTTCATCTCAAAGGTCTCTTCACTAGTTGCTGTGGCTAAAGATTTTCCGCCACGAAAGAAACTGAAGGTTAAGCTAAAGCAGAGAAGATTCCTACTGGAATCAACATTTGTGTTCAATATTTCGCCCAAATACAACGCAAAATTATGAGGTTTTTAACGAATATTATTTGTCTGTAAATCGATTGCTTGACAATTTTCTCTTGCTTGTTTATTAGGTAGGGCGAAAAAAAACCCGCCTTGCGGCGGGCTTTTGTGGTGACAAAGAATTACTTTGCTGCCGCCACCATGTAATCGACGGCTGCCTTGACGTCCGTGTCCGAGGCGGTCGAGCCGCCCTTCGGCGGCATGACGCCGGCCTTGCCCTGGAAGCCTTTGATGGCATGGTCGTAGAGCACGGCGTCGCCTTGCTTGATGCGTGCGGCCCAGGCCGTCTTATCGCCGAGCTTCGGCGCACCAGCGATACCGGCGCCGTGGCAGGCGACGCAGGCGGCGTTGTAGGTGTTCTTGCCGGCATCGACGCTGGCGACGGCCGGCGCT
>CBIHLT010000332.1:0-3440 GCA_966210615.1 uncultured Massilia sp. | reverse complement strand
TCGTGCAGGGCCACCAGGCGTTCCAGCTCGTCGGCCAGCTCGGCGCCGAAGTCCGGCTCGCCGCGCGAGAAGGCGTTCTTGAGGAGGTCGTGGGTGTGCGGCAGGTGATCCGCGCCCGGCAGCAGGGGGCCGAACTGCTTGCGGTTGGCGCCGATGCCGCCCACGCTCAGGCCGCCGAAGCCGACCCCGTGGTAGCCGCGCTCGCGCCCGATCAGGCGGGTGCGGCCGCCCTCCCCGCGCGCCTTGTGGTAGGCCAGCGCCATCTTGAGGGCGGTATCGACCGCTTCCGAACCCGAGCTGGTGTAGAACACGTGGCCGAACTTGTGTCCGCTGAACGCCATCAGCTGCTCGGCCAGCTCGAAGGCGGACGGGTGGCCCATCTGGAAGGTCGGGGCGAAGTCGAGCTGGCCGGCCATGGTGGCAATCGCCTCCACGATCTGGGGCTGGGCATGGCCGCAGGGCACGCACCACAGCCCGGCTGTGCCGTCCAGGACGCGCTTGCCGTCCACATCGCGGTAGTACATGCCTTCGGCCGAGACCAGCAGGCGCGGGTCGGTCTTGTAGTCGCGATTATTGGTAAACGGCATCCAAAAGGACGCCATCGAGCTCGGTCTCGACTCGTTCATCGTCTTCTCCTTGGCATCACGGCAGCGGGTGGCGCGATGGGGCCAACGCGGTGGGCAGTGATAAAGTGTGAACAAGTTTAGTCAACATGGCAATCGGAACACGCCCATATTGATTAGTATCAATCGCTGATATCGATAGCATGTTGTTATGCATCACCATGCCCGCGCTGCCGACTTCTGGCGCCAGCAATGGTATGCTTGCGCTTACTACATTGACAATATCGAGACATGTCGACCTATTCCACTCCCGTCCTCACCACCGAACGCCTGGTGCTGCGCCCGCTGACCCACCAGGATGCCCCCGCCCTGTTCGCCGTATTCTCCGATCCGGCCGTGGTGCGCTACTGGAGCGCCGATCCCTGGACCGACATCTCGTTCGCCGACACCGCGATCGCGCGCGCCATGGAGAGCTACCGCGACGAGACCGACATCCGCTTCGCCATCGAGCTGGCGGAAACCGGTGAGCTGATCGGCACCGTCAACCTGCACCACTTCTTCAACCAGAACAACCGCTGCGAGCTCGGCTACGCGCTGGGCAGCCCGCACTGGGGCCGGGGCTACGCCACCGAGGCCATCGCCGCCGCGCTCGAACACGGCTTCCACGCCGCCAAGCTGAACCGGATAGAGGCCGACATCGACCCGCGCAACAGCGCCTCGGCCAGGGTGCTGGAGAAGCTGGGCTTCCGCAAGGAAGGCTATATGCCGCAGCGCTGGCTGGTGCACGGCCAGTACGCCGACACGGTGAACTACGGCCTGCTGCGCAGCTACTGGGAGGAGCGCGCCGCGTACGGAGGCGGTGCATGAACCGGCACTGCGTCGCGGGCGCGGCCGCGCTGCTGGCCCTGCTGGGCGCCCAGCCGACGGCGGCGGCCCAGGCCACGGTGCCGGTGTGGCGCGAACTGGTGATCTACCCGGCCGACGGCGCCTACCCGGCCGACCTGGCGCGCCGCGGCGTGCAGGGCGAGGCCCTGGTCGAAGTGTCGCTGGACGGTCAAGGCCGGCGCGTGGCGCGGGTCCGCTCCTCGTCGCGCTCGGCCGAGCTGGACACCCTGGCCGCCCGCATCGCCGAACGCAGCGACGCCGCCACGCCGGTGGCCGGCGCGCGCAGCGGCCTGGTCAAGGTCCTGTTCCGCAAGGACCACGCCTCGACGGTGGCCGGCAAGACCTGCGCCGACTTCAACGTCGACGCGGCCTACCAGGCCGCCACCTTCCCGGAACGCGACGTGCGCGGCATGCCGGTGATGGTGGAATCGATCGGCAAGCTCGTCTACACCCTGCACCGCGACGCCCAGGGCAAGTCCTTCCCCGGCATGGGACCGGTACTGGACGCCACCGTGGCCGCCTGTGCGCGCACGCCCGAGGCCGGCATGCTGGACGTGATGCGGCGCGAGGCGCTCAAGTTGCTCGAACAATAATTGAGCGTCAACGCTGGTTCGCCAGCTTCAAGACCGTCGCTCCGGCGGAGGCCGGGGTGACGGTTTTACTGCTAACTAAACGTCAACAGGGCTGCCGCGGCGCATTCCGCCGTGGTCCCGCTTATCCCTCCTGCCGACCGTTAATCCCGGCATTTGCGCAGTTCATCGGATGATGCTGGCGATCACTCCCCTGCGGGCCTACAGTGACCCCATTCGCACACTGAAAGGAATGTACCGCATGAAAACCACCACCCGCTTCCAGTCCTTCGTCACCGACGTCAAAGTTGCCGGCCGCGCCTTCACGCGCGCCGTGAACGCCGGCAGCCGCACCCTGGCCGCGCAGTCGTGGCCGGTCCTGCTCGTCGCCGCGATCGTGCTGGCCTGCATCCTGACCATCATTCCTCTGGCCGTGACCCTGTTCATCGCCTTCCTGGTGTTCAAGTATGTCGCCAACGCCATCTTCGACCGCCGTCCGCGCCCGGTCGCGCACCGCGACGTGGAGTAAATCATGGCCGCCACCCAGATCAACCGCGCACTGGACTTCGTGCGCGACGCCGTCAGCGAGGCCAGCGCCCTGTGGTGGCGCTTCTTCGACTGGCTGGCGCTGGTCGAGTGGCGCCAGCTCTACCTGACCTGGTTCCTCGCCCTCGCCTTCGGCGTCTTCCTGCGCCTGGGTGAACCGGCCGTCTGGTTCGTCCTGATCTCGCTCGGCGTCAAGGTGCTGGCCGGCGGCAAGCGGCGGGCCGAGCTGATGGCCAAGGAAGCCTCGGACAAGGCCAACGTGGCCACCCTGGAACGGCGCCTGATGGAAGCCAGGATGGCGGCGCTCCAGGCCCAGGTGGAACCCCACTTCCTGTTCAACACCCTGGCCCTGATCGGCCAGCTGATCGAGACCGACCCCAAGGAAGCGGCGCGCGTGCACGCCCACCTGGTCGAGTACCTGCGCTCCTCGCTGCCGCAGATGCGCGCCGGTACCGGCGGCACCCTCGGCAAGCAGATCGAGCTGTCGCGCGCCTACCTCGCCATCATGCAGGCCAGGATGAAGGAACGCCTGGCGGTGCGCTGGGAAGTCCCCGATTTCCTCGGCAGCTCGCCCTTCCCGCCGATGATGCTGCAGACCCTGATCGAGAATTCGATCAAGCACGGGCTGGAGCCGAAGATAGCGGGCGGCACGATCGTGGTGCGCGCCCACGTGGTCGGCGCCATCCTGCACGTGGACGTCTGCGACGACGGCGTCGGCATCGACCTGCATGCCCCGGAAGGCGTGGGCCTGGCCAACATCCGCGAACGCCTGGCGCTGCTGTACGGCGCCCAGGCCGAGCTGGCGATCGAGACCCCGCCGGGCGGCGGCGCCTGCGCCTCGATCCGCCTGCCCTACCGCATGACGGAGGAAGGATGA
>CBIHLT010000331.1:0-3471 GCA_966210615.1 uncultured Massilia sp. | reverse complement strand
CCAGCGACTTTGATCGGGATCATTTCAGTTTCTCGACGAGGGCGCGCAGGGCCTGGCCGCGGTGCGACATGGCGTTTTTCCGGACCGGGTCCAGTTCGGCGGTGGTCTTGTCCAGCGACGGAATCAGGAAGTGCGGATCGTAGCCGAAGCCGTTGGCGCCGCGCGGCTGGGCGATGATCTCGCCGTTCCAACGGCCGTCGGCGATCACCGGCTGCGGGTCGTCGGCGTGGCGCACGTAGACCAGCACGCAGTAGTAGTAGGCCGACTTGTCGGCCTGAAGGGCCAGGTCGGCCACCAGCTTCTCGTTGTTGCGGGCGTCGGATTTCGGTTCGCCCGCATAGCGCGCCGAGTAGACGCCCGGCGCGCCGCCCAGGGCGTTCACGCACACGCCCGAATCGTCGGCCAGCGCCGGCAGGCCGGTCAGGCGCGAGGCGTGACGGGCCTTGGCCAGCGCGTTTTCGACGAAGGTGCCGAACGGCTCTTCCGCTTCCGGCACATTGAATTCGCCTTGGGGGTGCAGGTCGAAACCGATGGGTTCGAGGAGCTGGGCGAATTCCTTCAGCTTGCCGGCGTTGTTGGAGGCGAGGATCAGGCGTTGGGTCATGGTGTGGGCGTTGGATTCTGCGGAGGGGGGATATTTTACTGCTTCGGGCCAGCGCGTGCTGTCGTGGCTGCGGTACGGACCTGGGTCCCCGCCAAGGGGACCCAGGTTGGCTTGCTAAACCGCCAACCCCAGCGCCTGCCGCTGCAGCTTGACGAGATCGCTGATCCCCAGCTGCGCCAGATCCAGCAGGCGGTTCATCCCTGCCCGGTCGAACGCCGCCCCTTCGGCAGTGCCCTGGACCTCGATGAAGTGCCCCGCCTCGGTCATCACCACATTCATATCGGTGTCGCAATCCGAATCCTCGACATAATCGAGATCGAGCACCGGCATCCCGCGGTACACCCCCACCGAGATCGCCGCCACGAAGTGGCGCACCGGCACCGCCGCCACGACGCCGCGCCCCACCAGCGCATTGAAGGCGTCATACGCGGCCACCATCGCCCCGGTGATCGACGCCGTGCGCGTGCCGCCATCCGCCTGGATCACGTCGCAATCCAGATGCAGGGTACGCTCGCCAAACGCTTCCAGGTCGAACGCCGCCCGCAACGAGCGCCCGATCAAACGCTGGATCTCCTGCGTGCGGCCGGTCTGCTTGCCGCGCGCGGCCTCGCGGTCCATGCGCGTGTGGGTCGAGCGCGGCAGCATGCCGTATTCGGCCGTCAGCCAGCCCTGTCCCTTCCCTTTCAGGAAAGGCGGCACCTTCTCTTCGATGCTGGCGGTGCAGATCACCTTGGTGTCGCCGCACTCGATCAGGACCGAACCCTCGGCATGCTTGGTGTACTGGCGCGTGATGCGGATGGAACGCAGCTGGTCGACCGCGCGCCCGCTCGGGCGGTGTTCAAATGTCATGTTGTGCTTTCTTATTTGAGTAACTGGGAAGACTTCTCGATCGCTTCGCGGATCTCGGCGATCGCCTTTTCGATCTCGTCCTCGTCGAAGGCGTCGGTCTCGGACGGCGCCGGCTGGCCGGCGGTGATCGTCGAGCTGACTTCGTCCTCGGGCAGCATCTGGGTAGAGATGATGTTCTTCATGTCGGCGCCCGGCACGTCGCCTACGCGCATGTCAGCCCCTTGCCACATGATACCGAGCGCCGTGGTGTTGTCGGCGCGCGCGCCGCCGATCGCGGTCGCCATCGCCACCATGTCCGGAATCGCCTGCACGATGGTCGAGGTCGAAAGCCGGTGCACGATCTCGCTGTCGGGCAGCATCCCCCACAGGCCGTCGGAACACAGCAGCAGCACGTCGCCCGGTTCCAGGCTGGCCTGGCGCGAGAGCTCCACCTTGGGCGTGCCGGACGCGCCCAGGCAGTTGTACAGCTTGTTGCGGTCCGGGTGGGTGTTGCGCTCCGCTTCCGTGGCGCGGCCCTTCTCGATCAGGTATTCCAGGTGGGAGTGGTCGCGCGTGCGCGCCAGGATCTGGTTGCGGCGCAGCCAGTACAGGCGCGAGTCGCCGCAGTGCGCCCACATCGCGCAGTTGTGCTGCACCAGGCAGGCCACCACCGTGGTGCGCGGCGTGTCCGGCAGCTGGTGCCTGGCCGCATAGTCGATGATGTCGCGGTGGGCCTGCTGCAGGGCTTCCTCGAGGAAGCGCTCGGGCTTCTTCACATACGGCTTGGCCTGGGTGCGGAACATCATCGAGATGGTCTGCAGCGCGATGGCGGCGGCGATCTCGCCGCGCAGGTGGCCGCCCATGCCGTCGGCCAGCACCAGCAGCAGCGCGTCGCGCGTGAAGCTGTAGCCCATGCGGTCCTGGTTGACCTTGCGCCCGCCGATGTGGCTTTGCTGGTAGACGGAAAACTGCATGACTGCTCCTTTGCTCCTTAGCTTCCCGCCTTGCGTCCCAGGCCGAGCCGGCCGGCCAGGCCGCGCCAGCCGGACGGACGCTCGTCGCCGATGGCTTCCGGCTCGGGCACCGGCACCGCAGGCGCGGCCTGCAGCACCTTCTGGATCGCGAACACGCTTTGCGGGCGCGCCAGCGGATCGAGCGCCAGGCAGGACCGCACCATGGCCACCAGTTCGCGCGAATAGCGCGTTTCCAGCGCATCCAGTTGGCCCGGCAGCTTGTCGTCGAGCTTGCGCGCGTCCACCGGCTGCGGCGTGGTGCAGGCCATGCACGCGAACATGGCCGCGCCGATGCTGTAGATGTCGGTCCAGGGACCCAGGGCCGTGCCCTTGGCGCTCAGCTCCGGCGCCGCGAAGCCCGGCGTGTACATCGGCGCCAGCATGGGCGCGTCGATATTGATGGTCTGGCGCGCCGCGCCGAAGTCCAGCAGCAGGGGCGAACCATCGGTACGCAGGTAGATGTTGGCCGGCTTGAGATCCAGGTGCAGCAGCTTGTTGGCGTGGACTTCGCGCAGGCCGCCGCACACGCCGTTGAACACCTGGCGCACGAACTGCTCGCCCAGGCGGCTGCCGCGCGCCGCCACCCGCGCGATGTGGTCCTGCAGGGTGTGGCCGGACTCGTAGGCCATCACCATGTACACCGTCTCGTTCGCACGGAAGAAATTCACCACCCGCACCACGTTCGGGTGCACGATTTTCGCCAGCGCCCTGCCCTCTTCGAAGAAGCATTTCAGGCCGATGCGGAAAATCGGTAGATTCGGTTTCGAAACAACCGGTATCAGCTCGCCCGGCTGGCGCAATGCCAGTGCGCTGGGCAGGTATTCCTTGATGGCGACGGCATTGCCTTCGCCGTCATATGCCAGATAAACAATACTGAACCCACCGGACGCAATTTTCTTTACAATGCGATATCCGGCAATTTCCAGGCCATCGGGCAGGGGTGCGTTATTCTGAGCGGCCATCCAAGTGGGTTTCCTTGCTAAACAGGACGATTGTGTGGATAAATATCGGCTTTGTAAAGAATAA
>CBIHLT010000330.1:0-3527 GCA_966210615.1 uncultured Massilia sp. | reverse complement strand
GTCTGGGGCTGGCAATCCGAATCGCAGTTCCTGGCTTCGCGCGGCTATGCGGTGCTGGAGCCGGAGTTCCGCGGCAGCCGCGGCTACGGCCAGGCGCACTACCGGGCCGGCTGGAAGCAATGGGGCCTGGCGATGCAGAACGATATCGCCGACGGCGTGCGCTGGGCGGCGGAACAGGGCACGGTCGACCCGAAGCGCGTGTGCATCGCGGGCGCCAGCTACGGCGGCTACGCTACCCTGATGGGCCTGGTGCGCGATCCCGACCTGTACCAATGCGGCATCAACTGGGTGGGCGTCACCGACATCAACCTGATGTACGACGGCCACTGGAGTTTCGACTCCGACCTGGGCGACGACTGGAAGAAGTACGGGATGCCGGTGCTGGTCGGTGACCAGGTCAAGGACGCGGCCCAGCTCAAGGCCACGTCGCCGATCGAGCAGGCGTCCCGCATCACTCGGCCGCTCCTGCTTGCTTATGGCGGCGTGGACCGCCGCGTGCCCATGTACCACGGCACCAAGTTCCGCGATGCGGTCAAGCGCACCAACCAGCAGGTGGAGTGGATCGAGTACCAGGACGAGGGGCACGGGTGGTCACTGCCGAAGAACCGCGTCGATTTCTGGGAGAAAGTGGAGAAGTTTCTCGATAAGCATATCGGCCAGGGAGCCGTGCGCTGACTGTAACGGCGTGCTTGCAGAACTCAAGTTTGTAGAGCGGCCATGCACAAAACAAAACGGGCACCCCAGGGTGCCCGTTTTTCATCGGCCGAAGACCAGCTTATTCGACGATGGTCTGCGCCTGCCCTTGCGCACGCGCGCGGATCTCGCCGATGCGGTACACGGTCTCGCCGGCCGCCTGCAGCTGGGCCATCGCCGCATCCGCGTTCTCCTTCGAGACGATCACGGTCATGCCGATGCCGCAGTTGAACACGCGGTGCATCTCCGCATCCGCCACGCCGCCGTGCTGCTGCAGCCACTGGAACAGCGGCGGCATCGTCCACGACTTGCCGTCCAGGACCGCGGTCAGGTGGTCGCCCAGCACGCGCGGGATGTTCTCGACCAGGCCGCCGCCGGTGATGTGCACCAGGCCCTTCACTTCCATCGAGGCCATCAGCGCCAGCAGCGGCTTGACGTAGATGCGGGTCGGCGCCATCAGCACGTCGGCCAGCTTGCGGCCGTGGAAGTCGGCTTCCAGGTCCGGCTTGGCGACTTCGATGATCTTGCGCACCAGCGAGTAGCCGTTCGAGTGCGCGCCCGACGAGGCCAGGCCCAGCACCACGTCGCCAGGGGCGATCTTGCTGCCGTCGATGATCTGCGACTTCTCGACCGCGCCGACGGCGAAGCCGGCCAGGTCGTATTCGCCGTCCGGGTACATGCTCGGCATCTCGGCGGTCTCGCCGCCGATCAGGGCGCAGCCGGCCTGCTCGCAGCCTGCCGCGATGCCCTTCACCACATCGGTGGCGGTCGGCACGTCCAGCTTGCCGCAGGCGAAGTAGTCGAGGAAGAACAGCGGCTCGGCGCCCTGCACCAGGATGTCGTTCACGCTCATGGCGACCAGGTCGATGCCGACCGTGTCGTGGCGGTTCAGCTCGAAGGCCAGCTTCAGCTTGGTGCCGACGCCGTCGGTGCCCGATACCAGCACCGGTTCCTTGTACTTCTTGCTGATCTCGAACAGCGCGCCGAAGCCGCCGATGCCGCCCAGGACACCCTCGCGCATGGTGCGCTTGGCGAACGGCTTGATTGCTTCGACCAGGGCGTCGCCGGCGTCGATATCGACACCTGCGTCGCGGTAGGAGAGAGAAACATTAGATGGTTGGCTCATGGTATTTGGCAGCGGAGGCGGTAAAATAGAAGGCGCAGACCAGAATTGGTCAATCCGCTATTTTAACAAAACGGCCCCCATCCAACCCGTTTAACGAACAATCACAACACCGCATGCCCTTTTTCCTTACTCCAGAGCAGAAACAATCGGCATTCTGGTTGGCGCTCTGGCTGGCACTGGCGCTGTTGCTGTACTCCCTGGGGCCCATCCTCTCGCCTTTCATCGCCTCGGCCATCCTCGCCTACATGCTGGGCGGCGCCGTCGACCGCCTGAGCAGCGCCCGGACGGGGAAACACGGCTTGCGCAAACCCCTGATGCCGCGCGTGGTCGCGGTCTCGATCGTGCTTACCGCCTTCATCCTGGGCGTGCTGGCCCTGGTGCTGATCGTGGTCCCGGTGCTGCGCGCCGAGATCCCCCTGCTGCAGGCCAAGATTCCCGCCTTCTTCACCAAGCTCGACGCCATGTTCTCGCCCTGGCTGGCCCAGTACGGCATCCATGTGAAGCTCGACAGCGAAGGCCTGCGCGAACTGCTCACGCGCCAGGTGGCCGCCAGCGGCGACGACGTCTGGGCCACGGTGCTGGCCAAGGTGCGCGTGGGCGGCAGCGCCCTGCTGGGCTGGATCGCGACGCTCACCCTGGTGCCGGTGGTGGTGTTCTACCTGCTGCTCGACTGGCACCCGCTGCTGGCGCGCATCCAGGGCGCCATCCCGCGCCGCTTCGTGCCCAGGATTACCGGCATGGCGCGCGAGAGCGACGAACTGCTGGCCCAGTACCTGCGCGGCCAGCTCTTGGTGATGATCGTGCTGGCCGTGTACTACTCGGCGGCCCTGGCCCTGATCGGGCTGGACGTGGCCCTGCCGGTGGGCGTGCTGACCGGCCTGCTGGGCTTCGTGCCCTACCTCGGCTTCGGCCTGGGCATGCTGCTGGCCCTGGTGGCGGCCCTGCTGCAGTTCGCCGGCTGGAGCGCCGTGATCTGGGTGGCCGTCATTTATACGGTCGGCCAGCTTCTGGAGAGTTTCATTCTCACTCCCCGCCTGGTGGGCGAGCGCATCGGCCTGCATCCGCTGGCCGTGATCTTCGCCTTGATGGCCTTCGGCGAGCTGTTCGGCTTCGCCGGCGTGCTGCTGGCGCTGCCGGCATCGGCCGTGCTGATGGTCGGATTCCGCCACGTGCGCAGCCACTACCTGCGCAGCAGCTTCTATAATGCTTGACGACTATAACAGCGCAGATAGTGCGCATTCGATTGTGTTTGCAAACAACCAACACCATGAAACAGCTGGTGCTTGACCTGGGCGCCGAACCGGTGCACAGCCTGGACACCTTCCAGGTGGGAGAAAATGCGGAAATGGCGCACCTGATGCACCAGTTCGCGCAGCGCGCCTCGCGCGAGCATTTCGCCTACCTGTGGGCCGACACCGGCACCGGCAAGACCCACCTGCTGCAAGCCCTGGCGGCCAGCCCGGGCTCGCGCTACATCGCGGCCGACGCGCCGGAAGACCAGTTCGTCTTCACCCCGGAGACCAGCCTGTATTTGCTGGACGACTGCGACCGGCTGAGCCCCCAGCGCCAGATCGACGCCTTCGCCCTGTTCAACCAGATCCGCGAGCACGGCGCCTACATGGTCTGCACCGGCCCGGTGCCGCCGGCCCTGCTGCAGGTGCGCGAAGACCTGCGCACGCGCATGGGCTGGGGCCTGGTCTACCAGATC
>CBIHLT010000329.1:0-3781 GCA_966210615.1 uncultured Massilia sp. | reverse complement strand
CCGTGTCGATCGGCAGTGCGACGCCGGCCGACTGGTAGGTCTCCATCTTCGTGCCGAGCATCGCCGCGGCGTACTGCTTCACTTCATCGAAGGTCTTCGCCAGCTTGACGCCGCCGGCCTTGCCGCGGCCACCGGCGTGGATCTGCGCCTTGACCACCCACAGGTCGCCCGGGATGTCCTTGGCGGCTGCGACGGCTTCTTCCGGAGTGCGCGCCACGCGCCCGGCCGGTACGGCAATGCCGTAGTCGGCAAAGAGCTGCTTTGCCTGGTATTCGTGAAAATTCATGCGTCACCGAGGGGAATTGAACGGAATGCCCGCGCGGCGGCGACCGGAAGACGGTGCGGGCGCGAGGGGGCCGGCCATTGTCGCCGATTGCGGCGGGGCGGGCAAAACCGGCGGACCGGGGCCCGCCGGGCCAGCCCCCCGTCCCACCTGTAAGAGCGGCTTCAGCCGCGATCGGATCCACCATCCTCTTGTAGGAGCGACGTAAGTCGCGACCGCGCACCCACGTAAGCCAGCGCAGGTCGCGCCTTACGTCGCTCCTACAGGAATGCCAGGTCCGGCATCGCGGCTGAAGCCGCTCCTACAAGCAAGGGCGGGTCCGCGCCTATACTCCGGGCACCGAGCCGGAAGGGGACACCGCTTGCTGCCACGCCTGCCTGCCGTCGACGTTGCCAATGCCGACAGCGCCCTGCGCCGCGAACTTTACTTCTTCACCCTGTACCGCCTGCTGGAAGCGGCGCTGCTGGTATTCGTGCTGTTCGGGCCGATCGACGGGCTGGTCGGCGAGCCGCGCCACGACATCTTCGCCCGCTCCCTGTCGCTGGCCTACCTGGCGCTGGCGGCGTTGCTGTTCGCGTTCGGTCGCCGCGGCGACCTGCAGGGGCAGGCGCTGGCGGGCATCGCCACCGACCTGGCGTTCGGCATCCTCGCCATCCACGCCGTGCCCGGGGCCGGCACCGGCATCGCGCTGATGCTGATGTTCAACGTGGGTGCGGCCGCCCTGCTGCTGCGCACACGCTATGGCCTGGGCATCGCGCTGGTCGCGGTGGCCGGCATCGTCGGCGAATTCGCCTGGACCTCGCTGGTCGAGGAGAGCGAAGGCCGGCGGCTGGCCGAGCCGATCATGTTTTCGATCGGGTACCTGGCCATCGCCACCCTGACCAGCGTGCTGGGCCGGCAGATGCGCGCCGCGCACGCGCTGGCCGAGCACCGGGGCCACGAAACCGCGCATCTGGTCGAGGTCAACGAACTGATCATCCGCCGCCTGCGCACCGGCGTGCTGCTGGTGGACGGCCACAACCGGGTACGCCTGGCCAACGAAGCCGCCACCCTGCTGCTGGGCGAGGCCGGCGACGGCCAGCGCACGCTGGACGTCGCGCTGCCCGAACTGGCCGAGCGCCTCCGCGCCTGGCGCCAGGACTCCATCGCCAGCGATGCGCCCCTGCGGGTGTCGACGGACCAGCCGGAGGTGGTGCCCCGCTTCACCCGGCTGCTGGCCGGCAGCGACCAGACGCTGATCTTCCTCGACGACACCTCGCTGGCCGCGCGCCGGGCCGAATCCCTGACGCTGGCGACGCTGGGCCGGTTCTCCGCCAGCCTCGCCCACGAAATCCGCAACCCGCTGGCGGCGATCAACTACGCCGTGCAACTGCTGGAGGAGTCCGACGACATCCGCCCGGCGGACCGGCGGCTGCTGGAGATCGTGCGCCAGCAGGGCTCGCGGATGAACGGGATCATCGAAAACGTCCTGGGCCTGGCGCGTCGCGAGCCCGCCAAGCCCGAGCACATCGAGCTGGTGGCGTTGGCACGCCACTTCATCGACGAGTACGCGGCCAGCCACCCGCTGGAGAACGACAGCCTGCGCGCCACCGGCGCCGAGGGCCGCATCACCGCCCTGTTCGACCCGCGCCAGCTGCACCAGGTGCTGACCGTGCTGGTGCACAACGCGCTGCTCTATGGACGCCTGCCCGGCGAGCCGGCGCGCATCCAGCTGAATGTGCACCGCGATACCCACGGCACGCCGCTGGTGGATGTGCTCGACCGTGGCCCCGGCATCCCGGAACAGGTGGCCCAACAGCTGTTCAGGCCCTTTTTCACCACGTCGGGGCACGGGACCGGCCTCGGCCTGTACATCGCCCGTGAGCTGTGCCGCGGCAACCAGGCCTCATTGGATTACGTCCCGATGCCCGGCGGCGGCAGTTGCTTCCGCATCCGCCTGGCTGCCGGCGAGGCCACCCACGCCCGCTCGACCAGCCCCCAGGCCGCCGACCCGGGCCGCCACCGCACACCCCCCCGGTAACGCAAGGCGGCTCCAATCCCCTACCATCGCGCCTTGGACCGGACAGGGCGCTTCCGCTATCGTGTCGGCCGGAGGAACGGATGGCCGAAACCCGCAGCGCATTGGTGGTGGACGACGAACGCGATATCCGCGAACTGCTCGTCATGACGTTGGGCCGCATGGGCCTGCGCTGCGACACGGCCTCCAGCGTCGGCGAAGCGCGCGCGCAACTTGCGCGCAACCGCTACGACCTGTGCCTGACCGACATGCGCCTGCCGGACGGGTCCGGTCTGGAAATCGTGTCGGAGATCAGCCAGAAGCACCCCAATACCCCGGTCGCGATGATCACCGCCTTCGGCAATGTCGAAGCCGCGGTGGAGGCGCTGAAGGCCGGCGCGTTCGACTTCGTCGCCAAGCCCGTCGACCTGACCGTCCTGCGCGACCTGGTCCGCCATGCGCTCGACCTGGGCGAGACCCAGCGCAACGACGCCGACGCCGTGGCCGCGCGGCTGTACGGCGAATCCCCGGCCATGGCCGAACTGCGCAGCACCATCGCCAAGGTTTCCCGCAGCCAGGCCCCGGTCTACATCGCCGGCGAGTCGGGCGTGGGCAAGGAACTGGTCGCGCGCACCATCCATGCCGAGGGCGGCCGCGCCACCGGGCCGTTCGTGCCGGTCAACTGCGGCGCCATCCCGGCCGAGCTGATGGAAAGCGAATTCTTCGGCCACAAGAAGGGCAGCTTCACAGGCGCGCACGTCGACAAGCCCGGCCTGTTCCAGGCCGCCGACGGCGGCACGCTGTTCCTGGATGAGGTCGCCGAGCTGCCGCTGCCCATGCAGGTCAAGCTGCTGCGCGCGATCCAGGAGAAATCCATCCGTGCGGTCGGCGCCAATACCGAGGTCAACGTCGACGTCCGCATTCTGTCGGCGACCCACAAGGATCTGTCGCAACTGGTGGCCGACGGCCGCTTCCGCCAGGACCTGTACTACCGCATCAACGTCATCGAGTTGCGCGTGCCGCCGCTGCGCGAACGCCTGCAGGACCTGCCCGGCCTGTCGGCCCGCATCCTGGAGCGCCTGGCCACGCACCAGGGCCGTCCCATCCCGACCTTGTGCGACGACGCGATCGACGCCCTGCGCGGCTACCCGTTCCCCGGCAACGTGCGCGAGCTGGAGAACATCCTCGAACGCGCTCTGGCGTTGGCCGAAGGCGACTGCCTGAATGCCCAGGACCTGCGCCTGCCCCAGCCCGGCCCCGCCGCGGGCGCGGGCACTGCGGGAACCGGCGCCCCGGGCGGTCCGGCCGGCGTGGACCCGCGCACCCTCGACCCGCGCGATACCGCCACCAGCGGCCTGCCGTCCTACATCGAAGAGATCGAGCGCGCCGCCATCCAGCACGCGCTGCAGGAAAACCGCTACAACAAGACCCGCACCGCCGCCGCCCTGGGCATCACCTTCCGGGCGCTGCGCTACAAGCTCAAGAAGCTGGGCATCGACTGA
>CBIHLT010000328.1:0-3786 GCA_966210615.1 uncultured Massilia sp. | reverse complement strand
GCCAACGGTCTTCCCGCCATGGCCATCGTCGGCCTTCCCGACGCGGAAGTGCGCGAAGCCAAGGACCGTGTGCGCGCCGCCCTGCAGAACTCCGGCTTCGACGTGCCGGCGCGGCGCATCACCGTCAACCTGGCGCCCGCCGACCTTCCCAAGGAGTCCGGCCGCTTCGATTTGCCGATCGCGCTCGGCATCCTGGCCGCCTCTCGCCAGATCCGCGGCGAACAGCTGGACCGATTCGAGTTCGCGGGCGAACTGTCGCTGTCGGGTGAGCTGCGGCCGGTGCGTGGCGCGCTGGCCATGGCCTTCGCCATGCACCGCCAACGCACGGGAGAAGCCGGCGCCTTCATCCTTCCGCAGGCGAATGCCGACGAAGCGGCCCTGGTCGAGGACGCGGCGATCTACCCTGCCCGCAGCTTGCTGGAAGTGTGTGCGCATTTCTCGCACTTGCCGGAGGTGCCCCGGCTCGCCCGCTACCGGCGCGATGGCCAGGCGGCGGACCCCGTGTATCCGGACTTCGCCGAGGTCAAGGGACAACTGCAGGCCAAGCGCGCCCTGGAGGTAGCGGCGGCCGGCTGTCATTCGGTATTGCTGGTCGGCCCGCCGGGCGCCGGCAAGACCATGCTGGCGGCACGCTTTCCCGGCCTGCTGCCGCGCATGAGCGATGCCGAAGCGCTGGAATCGGCCGCAGTGCAATCATTGGCAGGCAGTTTTTCGCACGAACGCTGGCGTCAACGTCCTTTCCGCAGTCCCCATCACACCACCTCCGGCGTCGCGCTGGTCGGCGGGGGCAACCTGCCGCGTCCGGGCGAAGTGTCCCTGGCCCATCACGGCGTGCTGTTCCTGGACGAACTGCCCGAGTTCGACCGCCGCGTGCTGGAAGTGCTGCGCGAGCCGCTGGAGTCGGGCCACATCACGATTTCGCGCGCCGCGCACCAGGCCGATTTTCCGGCGCGCTTCCAGCTGATCGCGGCCATGAACCCTTGCCCTTGCGGCTGGCTCGGCCATCCGTCGGGCAAGTGCCGCTGCACCCAGGAGGCGGTGCAGCGCTACCAGGACCGGATCTCGGGTCCCCTGCTCGACCGCATCGACATCCAGCTGCAAGTGGCGGCGCTGCCGCCCGACAGCATGGGCGCGCAGGCCGATGGGGAAGCGAGCGGCACGATTGCGCAGCGCGTGGAGCAGGCGCATGCGCGCCAGCTGGAGCGGCAGGACACTTCCAACAGCCAGCTGCAGCCCGGGCAGATCGACCGGTGGTGCCAGCCCGATGCGGCCGGCAGGCAGCTGCTGCATACGGCCGCGCGCCACCTGCACTGGTCGGCGCGCGCCTATCACCGCGTGCTCAAGGTCGCGCGCACCATCGCCGACCTGGCCGGCGCCCGGCATGTGGAAGCGCCGCATGTGGCGGAGGCCATCCAGTACCGGCGCGCGCTGCGCGAGCACTGATCCGCCGCCGGGCCGCGGCCGGGGCGGAAACACCGCAGCCGGCGGCCTCCCGGCGCAGCCCTGTTCCGGGCTTTACGCGGCCTTGGGCATGGCCGCGTGCACCCTCGGATACACCTGTTCGTCGCCACTCCACAGGCGGCCGGCGCGAATCCCCGCCGCATTGCATTGCTCGATGAATGCATTCGACTCGGTCAGCTGAATGCTGTCCGGCTCGTACTCCAGGCCCATGATGTACTTCATCCATGGATCCTGTCCCATCGCGTAGACAAACACTTCCGGCGCCTTGACAACGGACAGAATGCTCCACGCGCGCGCCGAATCCGCGCCGGACAAGCGGCGCGACTCGTTGTTGCGGCGGTTCAGCGGCTTGTTCATCAGCGGCTCATACAGCCAGTTCAGCGGCGCGCCGTTGCACTCCATCCCGATGAACAGCGCATCGATCGCACCGATCCGGCGCATCAGGCGCTGATAGAGCATCGGATCGCGGCCATCGGAATCGATCAGGAACAGGAATTTCCTGCCTTTCAAGCTCAATGCAATCGCCTGCTTGCTGTAAATATTCAGATCCGCATGTTCGCCCGTGAACGGCAGGCTCAGGATTTCACCCTCCGGCAACTCGACGGTGTCGAAAGGCTCGAGCACGTCGACCGCGTCGAAACCAAGCTCGCGCAGTGTCAACAGCATGGACGGATCGGTCACACTGCCGTTGTTATTGCTGGGAACAAGAACGCGGCCGATGCGGTGACGCAACTGGATCAGCATTTCGGGGTTGAAATGGTCCTGGTGATTATGCGTCAGGACGACATAATCGATAAAGTCCGGCAGGTCGTTCAGGGTCAGGCGCTGGTCCGTGCCTGGTTCGATCCCGACAAACGGATCGAACAGGACGGCCGTGTCGGCAGTCTGGAACAACACGCAGGCGTGTCCGAAGAAGCGCATGCGCACACCGTCGTCCTCGACATGCCGGTCCGGCTTCGCGACCGGAGCGGCAGTCGTGAAGAAGGAAAAACGCATCCTGAACGACAGGCTGTCATCGCCAGGCAGGCGGGGGGTGCTCATGAAGAAGTGGCGGTCGCGTTCGCCGGTCACCTGCAGCATGATCTCCTGCGCGTGGCTGGTCGGATATTCATCGTAGACCAGGTCTTCGAACAGGCGGATGCTGGCGTGGCTGTTGGCGTCGTACAGGTATTCGACCAGTCCCTGCAGGGACGTCGGCAGCGTGGCGTAGAAGTCGTTCAGCGAGAAGCCGCCCGCCTGCTCCTCGAGCTTGCCCGCCACCGCACGCAAGTCCTTGGCCAGGGTGATCAGGTCGGCGCAGCTGGCCGTCGTGTGCTCGATGAGCTGCTGCACGCCCGTCACATCCTGCTCGGTCAAGCTCATGAAGGGCCCGCCGTACATCGACGGGTCGCGGTTCGCCGAAACGTGGACGGACGGGTTGGATACGAAGGAATGCAGCAGCGGCAGCAGGCGGTATTCGATGTGCAGCGCCAGCTGGGCCGGAGAGATCAGGTGCGGCCAGGCATACCAGCGGCACACCAGCGGCTCCAGCTTGGTTTGGGGGCTCAGAAAGACGATGTCATTCGACGGGAAGTTGGATGGGTTCGACATGATGTTTCCTTATTGTTTATCGGTATTTGTGATTAGGGAAAGTCCTGGCCGCGTGTCCGGCACAGGACCCCTGCCTGGCTGCGCGGACGCCGCCAGGGCTCAGGCGGCCAGCCGGCCGGCCGGTGGGTTCATGGTTGCCATTTTTCGCGAGAGCGCCTTCCACAGGCGCACTCCCTTCGGCAACATGCCCACGATCGCGTGCTGTTTCGCGGTGTGCTCGCACACCTCCTGCGGAGGGATGACCAGCTCGCGGCCGCATGCCAGCGCGCTCAACTGCGTACGGCAGGCCTGTTCGAGGTAATACATCGATTCGAAAGCGGCCGGGATGGATGAGCCGGCGATCAGAAGGCCATGGTTGTGCAGGATCATCGCACCGTTCTTGCCGAGATCCGTGACCAGGCGGGCGCATTCTGCGAAGTCGGTCGCCAGGCCCTCGTAGCCGTGGTAGGAAACGCGGTTGTAGAATTCCAGCGCCGCCTGGCTGATCGGCAGCAGGCCGTCCTTCAGTGCCGACACCGCCACGCCGGCGATGGTGTGGGTGTGGATGATGCAGTTCACGTCCGGACGCGCCGCGTAGATCGCCGAATGGATCACGAAGCTCGCCGCGTTCACCGCATGGCCGCACTCGCGCAGCTTGCGGCCCTTCTGGTCGAGCGCGATCAGGTCGTCCGGGCCGATCTCCTCGAACATCAGCCCGAACGGCGTGATGAGGAAGCCGCTGTCGGCCGCCTGCAG
>CBIHLT010000327.1:0-3796 GCA_966210615.1 uncultured Massilia sp. | reverse complement strand
GCGGCGCACCCATACCCGCTCCAGCTCGTGCACCACGATCAGGCGCTCGATGCAGCCGGCAGCGACCGAGAAAGCGGCGCCGCCGTCCTGGCGCAGCCCGGCATGGCTGACGCCGGCGGCGGCCTCGATATCCTGCGGAACATATTTGCGGCCATACAGGATGATCAGGTCCTTCAGGCGTCCGGTGACGAATAGCTGGTCTCCGCTCAGATAGCCGAGGTCGCCGGTACGCAGGAAGCGTCCGCCCCGCTCGTCCGCGATCCGCGCACCGAACACCTGCTCGGTCAGCTCGGCACGCCCCCAATAACCGCGCGCGACGCTGGCGCCGCGGGTCCAGATTTCACCTTCCGCTTCCGGCGCCAGGCGCCGCCGGGTGTCGGGATCGACGATCGCGACCTCGGCATCGCCATAGGTCCGGCCGCAGCCCACCACCATGCCTCCCTGGTGGGCCGCCAGCGCCGGGCCCGCGCCCACCTGGCTACCGGTAATGAACAGCGTCGACTCGGCCATGCCGTAGCACGGATAGAACGCGGCGGCACGGAAGCCATGGGACGCGAAACGCTCGCTGAAGCGGGCGATCGTCGAAGACCGGATCGGTTCGGCGCCGCAGAACGCCACGCTCCATGCCGACAGGTCGCAGCCGCCGATGTCGCCGTCCTCGATCTCGCGCGCCGCATGCTCGAACATGAAGTTCGGACCGCCGCTATGGGTGATGCCGAAGGCCGCGATCCGCCGCAGCCAGCGCTCGGGGTACTGGACGAATTCCGCGGGCGACATGAAGTGGCCGACGCAGCCGGCGTACATCGACTGCACCAGGCCGCCGATCAGGCCCATGTCATGGAACAGCGGAAGCGCGGTCAGCACGGCCGAGCGCGCGTCGATGGCCATCGCGGCCTGAATGACCGCCGAGTTCTCGACCAGGTTGGCATGGGTGACCACCACCCCTTTCGGATCGCCGGTGGAACCGGAGGTGTATTGGAGGAAGGCGACGTCGTCCGGCGTCAGCGGAGGACGGTGCAATCGCCCGGCCCACGCCGCCGTGCCCCCGTCCCCGACCCAGGCTCCCAGGTCGAGCGTGACGGTCCCGGAGCCACCCCAGTCGCCCGCCAGCACCTCGGCGCAATCGGACAGAACGAAGCGGGCGCCCGCGTCGCGGGCCAGGAGCTGCAGGCGGCTGGTCAGCGCCGCGCGCCGCGGCGGCGAGCTCGGCACGGCGACCGCCCCGGCCAGCAGGCAGGCGTAAAAGCCGATCAGGAAGCAGCGTTGCGATTCCCCGATCAGCAGCACCGGCTCCTGCGCCACCCCTTGCGCCTGCATTCGTGCGGCGACGCCGGCGGCCTGGCGCCACAGCGCCTGCAGACTGAGCTCGACAGGCGCCAGCGAAGCGTCTTCGAAGAAGCGGTATGCCGCTGCGGCCGGACTGGCCTCGGCGCGCTCGAACAGCATGTCATTCAGAATTTTCAAGGTACTGCTCCATGCGTGCAGGTTGGAGAAGATGCCGCCGCTCAGTCGCGCAAGGCTTCGGACGGACGCAGGCGGACTGCGGTGAGCAGGTGACGCAAGGTCGATACCTGCGCGATCGCCGCGGCGGCCACGAACGCGATCGCCAGGGTCCAGCCGCGCACCGGCGCCTGCTCGGCGAAGCCCATCAGGTAGCGTTCGATCACGAGCGCGGCCAGCGGCAGCGCCAGGACCGCACTGGCCACGATCAGCAGGAAGAACTCGCGTCCGATCAGCTGCGCGATCTTCATCCGGGTCGCGCCATACAGCTTGCGCAGCACGATCTCGCGGCGCCGGCGCTGGGTGCCGTAGGCGGCAAGCACGTAGATGCCGAAGGCGGCGATCGAAATCGAGATGCCGGCCGATGCCGCCAGCATCCACGCCATGCGCTGATCATCCGCGTAATCCAGGTCGAAGAACGTCTGGGCGCGGTACATCTTCAGCACGTCGTTCGGGAAGTACTGCTTCCACAGGCTTTCCACCGCCTGCTCGAGCGCCTGAACGCTGCCGTCGAAGCGGATCGTCAATGCGCGTGTGTCCTTGGCGATGTAGTAGGTCACCGGTTCAGGCGGCTGGTGCAGCGAGGTATGGCGCACTTCGCCCGCAACGCCGATAATGCGCGACGGCGTTCCGCCGCTCTCGTCGGTCACGAAGCCGCCGACGGCTTCCCTGGCCGAGGCGAAGCCAAGCGCCTGGGCCGCGCTGCTGTTGATCACGACGGCTTCCGATTCCAGCGTCTCGATCTTCGGATCGAACACGCGGCCTTCGACGGCCGGGATGCCATACACGGAGAAAAATTCGGGGCCGACCGCCTTGAGCGCGATGTTGACGACGCTGCCGCCGGGCTGCTTGAGCGATCCGATCGCCTTCGTGTCATGGCGGCCGACGATCTCGCGCGCGGAGGTCACGCCGGTCACGCCCGGGATGCGCCGCAAGGCATCGCGGAACGCCATGTTGTTCGGAACTGCCATGTTGGTACCACGGGGCAGATCGACATGCACCAGCCTGGCCACATCGAAGCCCGGACTCAGGCGGGTGACGTAAGCGGTTTGCCAGGCGATGGCGAGGCAGACCGCCGTCAGTCCCATCGCGGTCGAGAACTGCAGCACCGTCAGCATCCGCCGCGCCCACTGGCCGGCGGCCGTTTCGCTGTTGCCGCGCCCGCCCAGCGCCTGCGTCACGCGCACGCGCAGGGCCACCCAGGCCGGGTAGGCGCCGGCCACCAGGCCCACTGCGACACCGACCGCCAGCGCGGCCAGGATGCTCAGCGGCGAGAACAGGCCTTCGAGGCTGCGGTTGACCAGGAGCGAAAACGGCTCCACCAGCATGCGCGCGAGCAGCATCCCGATCACGGTCGCGATCACCGACACCAGTATCGATTCGGCCAGGAACTGGCCGATCACCCGGCCGACGCTGGCCCCCATGACCTTGCGCATCGCCACTTCGCGCTGGCGGCGCAGCATGCGCACCGTGCTCAGGTTGACGTAGTTGGTGACGGCGAGCGCCAGGATCAGCGCCGCGACGCCGGCCAGTGCGAGCACGGTAGCGCGGTTGCCGTGCAGCGTGGGCGAATCGTCGATCTGGATATCGCTCTGGAAGTAGGCATCGCGCAAAGGACACAAGCGCAGTTCCATCAGCTTCTTGTCGCCCAGCTGGGCAAGGTAGGCAACCGGGAAACCCGAACGCAGCGGCGACTGGTCGATCGCGCCTTGCAGCGCCTGGGTCACGCTGGCCGGAGCGAGTCCCGGCGCCAGCTTCAGATAGACCTTGCCCCCGAGCTGCCCCCAGTGGTGCAGCAGGTTATTCCGGAACTTCTCGTCGAGCATGCTGCTTTTAAAGCCGGCCAGCGCCGCATAAGGCGTGGTGCTGGTCACCGGCGGGGCCGGCAAGATCGCCAGCACGCGCAAGGACTCGTTACCGACACGCACGACCTTGCCAAGGGCGCTGGCGCCGCCGAACAGGCGGCGCGCGCTTTGCTCGGTCAGGGCCACGCCGTCGGTACTGTCCAGGACCGCGTCGATGGAGCCGGCCAGGGGAACGATGCCGAACATCTTCGGGAAGCTCGCATGCACCACATGCACATCGAGCTCGTGCACGACATTGTCGACCACCACCGAGCGCTCGAGAGCGACATAACCGCTCGCCGTCAGCGGCAGGCCGCTGCGCAGGGCCGCCTCGACCAGGGCCTGTGGGCTGTCCTGGCTCCACATCGCGCCCGCCGCATAATTGAACTGCACGTTGGCGAGATAGACCTGGCCATTGTCGGGTACATGCTCGTCATAGCTGAACGAATAGC
>CBIHLT010000326.1:0-3818 GCA_966210615.1 uncultured Massilia sp. | reverse complement strand
GAACAGTGAGATGTATGGCTTGCACCCGTCGGTGAGAGCAAGAAAGTGGCACGCGACGAACTTGGGTCCCCGCCTTCGCGGGGAGTCATTGCCGCCAGTGGCGGCAATGACGGTTTTGCGGCTGGCGTCCATCGGAGCTTTGCGAGAATTCCGGCAGACGAAAAAAAACCGGGTCACCCCGGTTTTTCCTCGCACGACCCGCATCACTTGTTCAGCGAATTTTTCTTGGTGCTGGTCTGACGCGGCTTGGCGCGCTTGATGTTGCCGCCGGCCGTCACGCGTTCATTCCCCTTGAGCATGACCTTGGTGACGCTCGGCTTCTTGGTCCCGCTGGCGCTGGCCTTGACGATGGTGACTTCGCGCATGCCCGGACCCGACTTGCCGCTGCGTTCCTTGACGGTTTCCTTCTTCGGGCGGTACAGCACCAGCAGCTTGCCGATGTGCTGGACCGGCGCCGCGCCCAGTTCCGCGCAGATCTGTTCGTACATGGCGACCCGTTCCTCGCGCTCGTCGCCGAACACGCGGACCTTGATCAGGCCGTGGGCGTCCAGGCTGGAGGCGATTTCTTTCATGACGGCTTCGGTCAGGCCCTCGCCGCCGATCATGACGACAGGATTGAGTCCATGGGCTTCCGCGCGCAGTGCGCTGCGCTCGGCCGGAGTGAGTTTAAGCATAATATTTTTTGGATGTACCTTTAAAAGCAGTATTCTACGCGAATGGCCAAGAACAAATTAAACAAAAACTGGTTGCACGACCACATTAACGATCCTTACGTCAAATTGGCGCAAAAAGAGGGCTACCGCGCCCGCGCCGCCTACAAGCTCAAGGAAATCGACGAAAGCGAAAAGCTCATCAAGCCGGGCCAGGTCATCGTCGACCTCGGCTGCACCCCGGGCAGCTGGGCCCAGTACACCCGCCGCAAGCTGGCCGGCAAGGAGGGCGGCGGCATCCACGGCACCATCATCGGCCTCGATATCCTGCCCATGGAGCCGGTCGCCGACGTGCTTTTTATCCAGGGCGATTTCCGCGAGGAAGAAGTCCTGGACCAGCTGGACGCGGTGCTGGCCGGGCGCAAGGCCGACCTGGTGCTGTCCGACATGGCGCCCAACCTGTCCGGCATCCCGCATGCGGACGCGGCGCGCATGGAGCACCTGATCGACCTGGCCATTGAGTTTTCTCAATTGCACCTCAAGCCGAGCGGTGCGTTGCTGGTAAAGTGTTTCAAAGACATGGGCTTTACCCAAATCCTGGAAAAGTTTCGCGAGGAATTCCGGACCGTCAAACAGGTCAAACCCAAGGCCAGCCGCGATAAATCGTCCGAGATTTTCCTGCTGGGCCGCGGATTGAAACATTCCGCCGGGCCGAAATCCGGCGAAGACGATGGGGAAGCCTCTTGATTTTTGGCGAGCAAGCCACACATCAGCCGCGTGAGGCTGGGTAGTTGCCTACGCTTGCGTATGCATGTCGGACTTAAAACTATGGCATTTCAGCACTATCGCTTGCGTTGCGTGGCGGCGTCGGCTTATTGCGGTTAAAATCGTCGTACTGTAATCGGTAGAGATGCAGAACGCATCGGAGGAGTTCTCGTGAATAATATGTTTTCCAAATCCGCCATCTGGGTGGTGGTCGCGCTGCTGCTGTTCATGCTGTTCAAGCAGTTCGACACCCATAGCGTGGCTGGCGGCAGCAAGACCATCGCTTATTCCGAGCTGCTCGACGATGTGAAGGCACGCCGCATCAAGGATGTGGTGATCGAGGGCTCGAACATCACGGCGACCCGCACCGACGATTCCAAGGTCCGCGCCACCGCGACCATCCTGGACCGCGGCCTGATCGGCGACCTGCGCGAGAACAACGTGCGCTTCGACGTCAAGCCGCCGGAAGAACCGTCCTTCCTGCAGCAGGTCTTCATCTCCTGGTTCCCGATGCTGCTGCTGATCGGCGTGTGGGTGTTCTTCATGCGCCAGATGCAGGGTGGCGGCAAGGGCGGCGCTTTCTCCTTCGGCAAATCGAAGGCGCGCATGCTCGATGAAACCAACAACACCGTGACCTTCTCCGATGTCGCCGGCTGCGACGAGGCGAAGGAAGAAGTGGGCGAGATCGTCGACTTCCTGAAAGACCCGACCAAGTTCCAGAAGCTGGGCGGCCGCATTCCGCGCGGCGTGCTGATGGTCGGTCCTCCGGGTACCGGTAAAACCCTGCTGGCGCGCGCCATCGCCGGCGAAGCCAAGGTGCCGTTCTTCTCGATCTCGGGTTCCGACTTCGTCGAGATGTTCGTCGGCGTGGGCGCGTCCCGCGTGCGCGACATGTTCGAGAACGCCAAGAAGCATTCGCCCTGCATCATCTTCATCGACGAGATCGACGCGGTCGGCCGTCACCGCGGCGCCGGCATGGGCGGCGGCAACGACGAGCGCGAACAGACCCTGAACCAGCTGCTGGTCGAGATGGACGGCTTCGAAGCCTCCTCGGGCGTGATCGTGATCGCCGCGACCAACCGCGCCGACGTGCTGGACAAGGCGCTGCTGCGTCCGGGCCGCTTCGACCGCCAGGTCATGGTCGGCCTGCCGGACATCCGCGGCCGCGAACAGATCCTCAACGTCCACATGCGCAAGGTCCCGATCGGCACCGACGTCAAGGCCGACATCCTGGCGCGCGGCACCCCGGGCTTCTCGGGCGCCGACCTGGCCAACCTGGTCAACGAGGCCGCGCTGTTCGCCGCGCGCCGCAGCAAGCGCCTGGTCGAGATGATCGACTTCGAGGACGCCAAGGACAAGATCTTCATGGGCCCGGAACGCAAGTCCATGGTCATGCGCGAGGAAGAGCGCCGCAACACGGCCTACCACGAGTCGGGCCACGCGGTGGTCGCCAAGCTGCTGCCCAAGGCCGATCCGGTGCACAAGGTCACCATCATGCCGCGCGGTTACGCGCTGGGCCTGACCTGGCAGCTGCCTGAGCACGACAACCTCTCCGGCTACAAGGACAAGATGCTGGAAGAAATCTCGATCCTGTTCGGCGGCCGCATCGCCGAAGAGATCTTCGTCGGCCAGATGTCGACCGGCGCCTCGAACGACTTCGCCCGCGCCACCAAGCTGGCCCGGTCGATGGTCACCCGCTTCGGCATGTCCGAGAGCATGGGCGTGATGGTCTACGAAGACAGCGAGAACGACGGCTTCTTCGGCGGCAGCACCAAGACCATCTCGGAGGCAACCCAGCAGAAGGTGGACGCCGAGATCCGCGCCATCCTCGACACGCAGTACGCCCTGGCGCGCCGCCTGCTCGAAGAGAACCGCGAGAAGGTCGAGATGATGACCAAGGCCCTGCTCGACTGGGAAACCATCGACGCCGAGCAGATCAACGACATCATGGCCGGCCGCGAGCCGCGCCAGCCGAAGGCCGGCCTGCTGACCAAGCGCACGCCGCCGGGCGACAGCGGCCCGGGCGGCGTGGCGCCGAACGCCACCGCACCGGCCTGATGCGCTGATCTGTTTCTTCCAAAAGGCATCCGACAGGATGCCTTTTGTTCGTTAACGCCTCCGAGCCCACTGTATGCCCAAGAACCTGCACTGCGGCCGCTTCAGCTTCCCGCTGGAAGGCCCCGACGCCAGCATGCCCGCCGTGATGGGCATCCTGAACGTCACCCCCGACTCCTTCTCCGACGGCGGCCGCTACCAGGGCCTGGAATTCGCCCTGTCGCACGCCGAGGAGATGATCCGCGACGGTGCCACCATGATCGACATCGGCGGCGAATCGACCCGCCCCGGCTCGCCCAGGGCCGCTACATCGAATTCTGCAAGAGCACCTTCCCGAACGAACTGGAC
>CBIHLT010000325.1:0-3847 GCA_966210615.1 uncultured Massilia sp. | reverse complement strand
CGGTGGGCGTGGTCCTGCAGGTCTCGCGCCTGACCGACGGCAAGCGCAAGCTGGTGTCGCTGCAGGAAATCACGGGCATGGAGGGCGACGTCATCACCATGCAGGAGATATTCCATTTCAAGCAGACCGGCCTGGGCGAGAACGGCACCGTGCTCGGCCATTTCTGTGCCACCGGCATCCGCCCGCGCTTTCTGGAACGCCTGCGCACCTATGGCGTGAGCATTGCGGACAGCGTGTTCGACCCGACCCGCCAGTTCGCCTAGGAGCGCCTCATGGACTACCTGTATTTCGTCTTCGCCACCCTGATCTTCGTGGCCGTGGTGCTGCTGATCGAAGGCGTGTATGTAGCGTGGAACTCGTCGAAAGGGCCTGAAGCGCAGCGCCTGATGCGGCGGGTTCAGGCCATGTCGGCGACCACCGCCGACAAGACGGCCGTTTCCATTACAAAGAAGCGCGTCGAGAGCGCCAGTCCCATCCTGGAACGGCTAATGGCCACGCTCCCGCATGCAGCAAGGCTCGAGCGCCTGCTTGCCCAGTCCGGCAAGCAATGGACCGTTGGCGGCTTCGCTGCCGGGTCGCTGGCGGCGGCACTGGCAGCATGGGCAGCAGCGGTCTGGTTCGCGCTTCCCTTTCCGCTGCAGCTGGCCTCCGCCGCCCTTGCGCTGTCGCTGCCGTACCAGTTGGTTCTCCGTGCGCGCAACAAGCGCCTGATCCAGATCGAAAAACAGCTGCCGGACGCGCTCGACCTGATGGGCCGCGCCCTGCGCGCCGGTCACGCATTTCCGACGGCGCTGAAGATGGTCGGCGACGAGATGAAGGAGCCGATCGGTATTGAATTCGCGACGGCCTTCGACGAGGTCAATTTTGGCGTGTCGATGGGCGATGCCTTGATGGGCATGGCGAACCGCGTCGACAGCACGGACCTGCGTTATTTCGTCGTTGCGGTGTTGATCCAGCGCGAGACCGGCGGCAACTTGTCGGAGCTGCTCGACAGCATCTCGAAGATCATCCGCGAACGCCTCAAGTTGCTGGGGCAGATCCGGGTACTGTCGGCCGAGGGAAGAATGTCGGCATGGGTACTCGGCTTGCTGCCGTTCGGTGCGGGCGGTGTCATCCAGCTTACCAACCCGAAGTTCCTGGCAGTACTGTTCACCGATCCGGCCGGCCAGAAAATGGTCGGCTTCGCCATGTTCATGATGGTTCTCGGCTTTTTTGTCATGCGCAAGATCATCAGGATCCGCGTCTGACCGGCACGATTGAAGGAGTCTGCAATGACACTACTCGAAATCGGTTTCCTGGGCCTGGTCTTCTGCCTCGTCTTCGGCCTCGCACTGTTCGCATTCCGCGTATTTGGTAGTTCGCCCATCCAGGAACGGCTCGACGCCGTCGGGGTAGGCGCGAGCGTGGATGCGCCAGAAGGCGGAGCCCCCTCCTGGTTGATGAAAGTGGTAGCGGCGGCCGGGCCGGTCGCCAAGTTGTCGCTGCCCGACGAGGACGCGGAAAATTCGGCGCTGCGGGTACGCTTCATGAATGCCGGTTTCCGCCAAGCGTCGGCGCCCATCACATTCTTCGCCACCAAAACCGTCCTCGCCCTGGGCCTGCCACTGGCGGTATTCTTCGGAATCAGCATGAAAGGCAGCGGCTCTTCAACGACCATCATCCTGGCCTATGTGCTGGGTGCGGCCGCCATCGGCTACTATCTGCCGAACCTCATCCTGAACAATATCATCAAGCGCCGGCAGCGCGACATCTTCGAGAATTTTCCGGATGCGCTGGACCTGATGACGATCTGCGTGGAAGCCGGCCTCGGCATGGACGCCGCGATCTCGCGCGTGGCAGCGGAGATCGGTTTGAAAAGCGACGTCCTCAGCGAAGAGCTGAACCTGGTGACGCTCGAACTACGCGCGGGCAGCAGCAAGGAAAAGGCCCTGCGCGGGCTGGCCACCCGCACCGGCGTCGAGGACGTCGATTCGCTGGTGACCATGCTGATCCAGGCCGAGCGCTTCGGCACCAGCATCGCGGCTTCTTTGCGCGTCCAGTCGGAGCAGCTGCGCACCAAGCGCCGCCAGCGCGCCGAAGAGCAAGCAGCCAAGATCGCGCTCAAGCTGCTGTTTCCGCTGATTTTCTTCATCTTCCCGTCGCTGCTGGTCGTGCTGATGGGGCCCGCCTTCATCCAGATCTACCGCGTGCTGCTGCCGACCTTCGCCGGCACCCAGTGAAAGGACACCACCATGCTCAAACCTTCCGTCCTCGCCCTGCTTGCCGTCGTCCTGCTGCCCTCCTGCAGGAGCGTTCCCGCCCCGCTCCAGGCCATGTTCCACCCGGCTCAGCAGGTGCGCCATGGCGGCAACGACGCTGCCTGGAATTACTATCGCCTTGGCCGCTATCATCAGGAACGAGGTGAGCTCGACCAAGCCATGACGGCCTACAGCTACGCCATCGCACGCGACCCCAAGGCGCCGCTGCCGCGCATGGCCGCCGCTGTGATCCACGCCCAGCAGGGGCGGCTGGCCCAGGCGAGAGCGATGCTGCTGGCCGTCTGCGCGGATCATCCTGGGCTGGTCCAGCCGCTGAACAACCTCGGCTATGTGTACTACCTGCAGGGTGACTACCAGGCCGCCGCCGACACCTTCCGCGCCGCGCTCTCGGTGGAGCCGGAGAACCCGCACGCACGGAACAACCTACGCCTTGCCGAAGGCGCAGGCCTGCGCGGCACGGCCCCGGCCGCCGCGCTGGCGGCCGCGCCGGTGCAGCCCGAGCCACAACAGGCGCCGCAAGCTGCGACGCCCACGGCAGCGCCGGCTGCGGCGCCGGCGAGCGCACAGGGCGGGCTGCAGCTCGTGCAAACCGCTCCCAACGTCTACGAACTCCGCACCGCACCGCCCGCTGCCAGCCCGCTGCCCGGCACAGTCGCGAGCCTCGCCGAGCAGTCCCCCTCCGCCGGCAAGGCCTTCCGGCTTGAAATCGCCAACGGTCATGGCGCCGCCGGGTTGGCGAAGCGTTTCCAGAATGCGCTCGCCGCGCAAGGACTCAAGGCGAACCGCCTGACCAATGCGAAACCCTTCGGGCAGCCCAGGACGCGGATCGAATTCCGGCCGGGCTTCCAGGCACAAGCGGACCGGCTGCGGGCCGCCCTGGGCGGCAAGGCCGTCCTGCAGCAGGCGGACCGCCTGGCGGCGCCGGCCGACCTGCGGCTGCTGCTGGGCAAGGACGCCGACCTGGCGCCCGTACTGGCAGGCGGCGTTGCCGCCCCCGCCGCGCCGCTGCTGACGGCAGCCGCGGCACCCACCCCCACTAAATAATCAACACCATAACAACAGGAGCGTCCATGAGAACAACGACGAAACGCGCAGCCGCAGCCATGGCGGCTTGCACGCTTGGCGGCCTGCTGGCCGCGTGCGGTGGCGGCGGAGAGGGTGGCTGCCAGACACTCGACGGCAGCCGGAACCCGGCCCTGCCGTCCTGCACGCAGACCGCGGCGCCGGGAGCGCCCAATGCCCCCGTGGCGCTGGCGCCGCCCGTCGTGACGCTCACCGATGCCAACGGGGCCGCGACCACCCTGGTCACCCCCAAGACGCCCGCCGTGGTCAAGGCGCTGGTCAGGGACGGCAACGGCATTCCGCTGCAGGGCCTGGCCGTCAGCTTCGCCAGCACCGACAAGACAGCGGTGCTGGTCCCCTCCTCCGGCACCGCGCTGACCGATGCGGCGGGCATGGCCAGCATCGGCTTGGGGGCAGGCACCCAGGCCGGCGCCTTCACGGTGACCGCCACCGTCAGCCGCAACGGCGCCAGCACCAACGGCAGCGTCAGCTATGCGGTGGCCTTCCCGGCACTGACGATGAGCGCC
>CBIHLT010000324.1:0-3872 GCA_966210615.1 uncultured Massilia sp. | reverse complement strand
AGTCAGACAGCGTTGTGCGCTTTCATCCAGCCAAGACCGGCTGCGGTGGTGGTGGCCGGCTTGTATTCGCAGCCGACCCAGCCCTGGTAGCCGATGCGGTCCAGATGCTCGAACAGGAAGTGGTAGTTGATCTCACCGGTACCCGGCTCGTTGCGCCCGGGGTTGTCGGCCAGTTGCACGTGGTTGATCGCCGCCAGGTTGGTTTCGATGGTCCGCGCCAGGTCACCTTCCATGATCTGCATGTGATAGATGTCGTACTGCAGGAACAGGTTGTCGCTGCCGACCTTGGCGCGGATTTCCATGGCCTGCGAGGTGTTGTTCAGGAAGAAACGCGGGATGTCGCGGGTGTTGATCATTTCCATGACCAGGCGGATGCCCTCGGCTTCCAGCTTCTTCGCCGCGTAGCGCAGGTTCTCGATGAAGGCCCTTTCCAGTTCGTCCAGGTCCGCGCCTTTCGGGGCGATACCGGCCAGGCAGTTGACCTGGGTGTTGCCCAGTACCTTGGCGTAAGCGATCGCCTTGTCGACACCGGCACGGAACTCCTCGACCCGGGCTGGATCGCAGGCCACGCCGCGGTCGCCGTTGGCCCAGTCACCGGCCGGCAGGTTGAACAGCACCTGGGTCAGGCCGTTGGCGTCCAGGCGCGCCTTGATCTCTTCTGCCGGGTAGTCGTAGGGGAACAGGTACTCGACGCCGCTGAAGCCAGCTTCGGCAGCGGCGGCGAAGCGGTCGAGAAAGTCCATCTCGGTGAACAGCATGGACAGGTTGGCGGCAAAGCGGGGCATATGGATTTCCTTCTGTCTGTAGGGACACTTATGTGTTGCTTTGCGGTGGTGCGGTAACCACCTTGGTGCTGCATGCGGTGGATGTGCTTCGCGACATCCACCCTACGGTCCCGAGGGGTTCCTGCCGTAGGGTGGAAGACGGCGAAGCCTCTTCCACGCGTTGGTGGCAGGTCGCGCTCGGTGTAACGGTCAATCCAGCAACGCGATCGCGGTCGGTGCGTCTTCCCGGCCCTCGGCCAGCGGCTCGAACTCGTTGATGGCGTCGATCTCGGTGCCCATGGCGATGTTGGTCACCCGCTCGAGGATTACCTCGATCACCACCGGCACCTGATGCTCGGCCATCCACGCCTGGGCCTGTTCGATGGCCGGTTGCAGGTCTTCCTGGCGGAACACGCGGATCGCCTTGCAGCCCAGCCCCTCGACCACCGCGACGTGGTCGACGCCGTAGCCTTCCATGCCGCTCTGGTCGGCATTGATGTTCTCGAAGCCCAGCTGCACGCAGTAATCCATCTCGAAGCCGCGCTGCGCCTGGCGAATCAGGCCCAGGTAGGCGTTGTTCACCAGGATGTGGATGTAGGGCAGCTTGAACTGCGCACCCACCGCCAACTCCTCGATCATGAACTGGAAGTCGTAGTCGCCCGAAAGCGCCACCACCTTGCGTGTCGGGTCCGCGGCAACCACGCCGAGCGCTGCCGGGATGGTCCAGCCGAGCGGGCCGGCCTGGCCACAGTTGATCCAGTGGCGCGGCTTGTAGACGTGCAGGAACTGCGCGGCGGCGATCTGCGACAGGCCAATGGTGCTGACGTAGCAGGCGTCCTTGCCGAACGCGTTGTTCATGCACTGGTACACGCGCTGCGGCTTCATCGGCACCGAGTCGAAGTGGGTCTTGCGCAGCAGGGTGCGCTTGCGCTCCTGGCAGTCCGCGGCCCAGCTGCTGCGGTCCGGCAGCTTGCCAGCCGCTTTGCGTTCCTTGGCGACTTCGACGAACAGCTTCAGCGCGGCACCGGCATCGGAGGTGATGCCGAAGTCCGGCGAGAACACCCGGCCAATCTGGGTCGGCTCGATATCCACGTGGACGAATTTGCGGTCCTTGGTGTAGACGTCGATCGAACCGGTGTGGCGGTTGGCCCAGCGGTTGCCGATGCCGAGCACGAAGTCCGAGGCCAGCATGTTGGCGTTGCCGTAGCGATGGCTGGTCTGCAGACCGCACATGCCGGCCATCAGCGGATGGTCGTCAGGGATCGAGCCCCAGCCCATCAGCGTCGGGATCACCGGCACGCCAACGGTCTCGGCGAACTCAACCAGCAGCGCTTCGGCACCGGCGTTGTAGATGCCGCCACCGGCGACGATCAACGGACGCTCGGCGGCGCAGAGCATGTCGATGGCTTTCTCGACCTGCTTGCGGGTCGCCGCAGGCTTGTAGACGGAAAGCGGCTCGTAGGTATCGACGTCGAACTCGATCTCGGCCATCTGCACGTCGAACGGCAGGTCGATCAGCACCGGGCCCGGGCGACCGGAGCGCATGACGTGGAAGGCCTGCTGGAACACGCGCGGCACCAGTGCCGGCTCACGCACGGTCACGGCCCACTTGGTCACCGGCTTGGCGATGGACTCGATGTCCACGGCCTGGAAG
Source organism: uncultured Massilia sp. (assembly GCA_966210615.1). Classification (GTDB taxonomy): domain Bacteria; phylum Pseudomonadota; class Gammaproteobacteria; order Burkholderiales; family Burkholderiaceae_D; genus Telluria. The sequence goes on along the minus strand of CBIHLT010000324.1, from coordinate 1,454 downwards.
TCTTCCTTGTACAGACGCGCACGCGGCGCCTGGCCGGTGATGCAGAGAATCGGGATGGAGTCGGCCCAGGCGGAATACAGACCGGTGATCATGTCGGTGCCGGCCGGGCCCGAGGTGCCGATGCACACGCCGATGTTGCCCGCCTTGGTGCGGGTATAGCCCTCGGCCATATGCGAGGCGCCTTCGACGTGGCGGGCCAGAATGTGACGGATGCTGCCGTCGGCGCGCAGGGCGGAATACAGCGGGTTGATCGCCGCACCGGGAATGCCGAAGGCAGTATCGATGCCTTCCTTGCGCAATACCGCTACGGCGGCATCGATTGCTCTCATTCGGGCCATGGGTCTTTCCTCCTGACTCTTGGATTTGTTCACGATCTGCTGCGTGTCTCTCTCGCAACAGCGTGTCTGGTTCTTGTTCGATAGTTTTTATACGTGGCCCAAGGATGAAGGCCTGGAAGAAATGAGGGAATTGGTCGAAACTTCAGTTCTGTCGATATCAGGAGTATCGAATGGATCGCTACACAACCTTGCACAGCTTCGTGCTGGTGGCCGAGAACGGTAGTTTTGCCGCCGCTGCGCTGAAGGAAGGCGTGACGCCGGTGGTGATGGGGCGCCGGCTCGATGCGCTGGAGCGGCACCTGGGCGTCAAGCTGATGCACCGTTCCACGCGCGGGTTGGCGTTGACCGATCTGGGCGAGCAGTACCTGGAACGCGCCCGCGGGCTGCTCAAGGATTTCGACGAAGCGGATGCGAGCATCAGCCACGACCGCACCTCGGTACGCGGACACCTGGTGGTCTCGGCGCCGGCGGCGTTCGGTCGCCGGCATATCGGCCCGCATGCCCCGGCGTTCCAGGCGCGATATCCGGACCTGCAGCTGTCGTTCAACTTCACCGACAGCGTGGTCGATCTGGTGCGCCACGGCTATGACATGGGCATCCGCATCGGCGAGGTGACCGACCCCAACTACGTCGCCATCAAGCTGTTCCCCAACCGCCGCGTGGTCTGCGGCTCGCCGGATTATTTCGAGCGCCAGGGTGTGCCACGGACCCTGGAAGACCTCACGCGGCACAATTGCCTGGCCTTCAACCTGCAAGGCGGGCAGCAGCGTGGCTGGACCTTCCTGCGTGACGGCAAACAGGTGGCGATCCGCGTGGCCGGCAACCTGGACTGCAACGACGGCGAGTTGCTGTTCGGTTGGGTCAAGCAGGGGCTGGGGATCGGCTGGCGCTCGACCTGGGAGATCCAGGCCGAGCTCAAGCGCGGCGAGCTGGTGACGGTCCTCGACGAGTACGCACTACCGGCCTACGACATCCAGGCGGTGTACCCACAGCAGCGCTACCTGCCGGCGAAGGTGCGCTTCTTCATCGATTACCTGAAGACGATCTACAACGCGCCGGGTTACTGGGAAAACCGCTGAGGCGGACTGGGCTGTAGGTCATGCGGTGCCCGGTTTT
>CBIHLT010000323.1:0-3897 GCA_966210615.1 uncultured Massilia sp. | reverse complement strand
CAGGTGCTGGGCCAGACTTTCGCCGATGTGTTGCACGCCGTGATGTTCGGCGAGGCCGAGGCAGAAGCGATCGTCGAAGTGGAAGCGATGGAGTGCCGCCGCGCCGAGTCCCGCGACGACAACCGCATTGCGCGCGCCCAAGCCGACCGTGTAGCGGCATGAACTGCACCCGCTGCAACGACACCGGCAGCCTGTCGAAGGACCTCGGCGGCTTCCTGGACTGCGGCCACTGCGACGTGGCCGTCGAGCGCGCGAAGCTCGAAGCCTGGGCGGTCGAGATGATGACTCAGCACGGCGCCACCGCTGCCATGTGGCTGGTGTTCCAGCACGGCAAAGCCGCGGTCACTGGGAGCGCAGCATGATCGCCGCCGGCCGCATCGCGCGCCGCCTGGTGCGCAAGCTCCTCAAGCCGTTCTCGCTCTGGCTGATCGAGCTGCAGATCGCTGAAGCCGAGGCCCACGCCGAGCACTACAGCCAGCTGCGCACCGACCTGATCGGCATGGAAAAAGACATGCGTGTGCACGCCGTGCAGCTGGTCGGCCGCCGCAATCAGATTCGCAACTGGTAACCCATCACCACCACCGAGGAAATGACCATGTTCCGCCACATCCTGAACCAGTACCGCCTGTCGCTGCGCGCCGGCTTCGAGCCGCGCAAGGCCATTACCCGCGCCGTGCGCACCTACGTTTTCGGCTTTTAACCACGAAGGAAACCATGAACGAACTGACCACCCAGGGTGAAGCAACCTTCTCCCTTTCCCCGCGCAACCTGGCCGAGGCCATGGATTTCGCAAAGATCATCGCTTCTTCGGACATGGTGCCGAAGGACTACGTGAACAAGCCGGGCAACGTCCTGGTGGCGGTGCAGACCGGCGCCGAGCTGGGCCTCAAGCCGATGCAGTCGCTGCAGGGTATCTCGGTCATCAACGGCCGGCCCAGCATCTGGGGCGATGCGATGCGCGCGCTGGTGATCAGCCACCCCGAATTCGAGGATCTGCACGAGGACAAGCAGGACACCTACTGCACGGTCACCTTGAAGCGGCGCGGGCGCTCGGCGGTGGTCACCACGTTCACGATGGAAGACGCGAAGAAGGCCGGCCTGGCCGGGAAGTCCGGACCGTGGCAGACCGCGCCGAAGCGGATGCTGCAGATGCGCGCGTTCGCCTTCGCAGCCCGCGACCTGTTCGCCGACGCCCTCAAGGGCATCAAGTCGACCGAGGAACTGCGCGACTACCCGCCTGAAGAGCGCGTCGAGCGCGACATCACGCCGGCATCGACGCCAGCCGCGGTGGCGGCGCCGGCCCGGCCTGAGCTGCCGGTGTGCACGCCGGAGAAGTTCGCCGAGAACACGCCTGCCTGGCGCGACCTGATCCTGTCGGGGAAGAAGACGGCGCCGGCGCTGATCTCGATGCTCAGCACGAAAACCATCCTCAGCGAAGAGCAGAAGCTCACGATCGACAGCTGGGCCCACGAAGGCGAATAAGGAGAACACCATGGCAACTATCCACGACCTCACCCAGGGCAGCCCCGAATGGCAGCAGTACCGCCTCGAGAAGTTCGGCGCCAGCGAAGCGGCCGCGATGTTGGGTATTTCCTCGCTGGTCACCCGCACCGAGCTCCTGCACATGAAGGCGACCGGCACCGCGCAAGAGTTCAGCGATTGGGTGCAGAAGAACATCCTGGACTACGGCCATCAGGTGGAAGCGCTGGCGCGCCCGCTGGTCGAAGACCTGATCGGCGAAGACCTCTACCCCGTCACGTGCTCGGACGGCCGCCTGTCGGCTTCCTGCGACGGCCTGACGATGGGCGAGGACATCGCCTTCGAGCACAAGCAGTGGAACGAGGCGCTGGCTGCTGCCGTCGCCGCCGGCCAGCTGCCGGACGAGTACATGCCGCAGTGTCAGCAGATCATGATGGTCACCGGCTGCGGCAAGGTCGTGTTCGTGTGCTCGGACGGCACCCTGGATAACTTCGTGTACCTGTGGGTTCTGCCTGACCCGGTATGGCAGGAGCGCATCCGCGCCGGGTGGACGCAGTTCGAGGCCGACCTGGCCGCCTACCAGCACGTCGAAGTGCTGCCACCACCGGTCGCCGCCGCCGTGCAGGACCTGCCGGCGCTGTCGATCCGCGTCGACGGTCAGCTGAGCCTGAACCACAACTTGGTCCTGTTTGGCGAGCGCCTGCAGTCGTTCATCGCCGACATCGACACCAACCCGAGCGACGACCAAGCCTTCGCCGACGCCGAGCAGGCCATCAAGGTGATGGAGCGCGCCGAGACCGCGCTGGGCGCCGCCGAGGCCTCCGCGCTGGGCCAGATCTCGACCGTCGATGAGATGGTGCGCACCGTCGCCAGCTACAAGGAGCTGGCCCGGAAGACCCGCCTGATGTTGGAGAAGGTGGTCAAGGCGCGCAAGGAAACGATCCGCGTCGAGATCCAGCAGTCCGGGAAGGATCGGGCCGCCGCACACATCGCCGCGCTAAACGTACGCCTGGGCAAGCCGTACATGCCAGCTGTGGCCGTCGACTTCGCCGGCGCCATGAAGGGCAAGAAGACCGTCACCAGCCTGCGCGATGCGGTCGACACCGAGCTGGCGCGCTTCAAGATCGAGGCCAACGCCGTCGCCGATCGTATCCAGGTTAACTTGACCACGCTGCGCGAGCTGGCCGGCGGGCATGCCTTCCTGTTCGCCGATGCGCCTTCGATCGTGCTCAAGGCAGCTGACGACCTGACGGCGCTGGTAAAGATGCGCATCGCCGAACACGAGCAAGCCGAGCTGGCGAAGGCCGAAGCCCTGCGCGCCAAGATCGCCGAGGAAGAGCGCGTCAAGGCCGAGGCGGCCGAGCGCGCACGTGTCGCGGCTGAAACGAAGCGTCAGCTGGACGAGCAGGCCGCTGCCGTGGCCGCGGCGCGCGCCCAGCAGGAGGCAGAAGCGCGGACTGCGGCCGCCACCAAGGCACAAACCGAGCAGCAAAATATTCCGGAAATTATTCCCGAGCCGGCGCCCGCCGCCCAGGTAACGCCGATCGAAGCCGCGCGCGCTGCAGCACCGGCCGACGAACCCCTGCTGCGCCTGGGCCAGATAAACGAGCGCCTGGCGCCGATCACGCTGACGGCCGAGGGCCTGGCGCGTCTGGGTTTTGCTCATGCGCTGACCGACAAAGCGGCGAAGTTGTACCGCGAATCGGACTTCGTGCGCATCTGCGCCGCGCTGCAGCGTCACCTCGTCGCCGTGGCCCAGGCGAAGGCAGCCTGACATGGCCGGCCAGACGCCGCGCCTCTGGACGGTCCTGCGCTGCAAAGAGCAGGACTTCCAGCAGTTCCTCGGCGTCGATGGCGAAGCTGCCGCCGCGCGCCGAGTGAAGGAAGTTTGCGAAGTCACCACCCGCGCCCAGCTGGACCGCGACCCGACCGCCCAGGCGCGCTGGGATGAGCGGATCCGGCGCGCCTACTTGAAACACAAGAACAAGGAGGGTGCTGATGCGCACCATAACGATTGAAATCAGCGACCAGGGCTTCACGGTCCGCGAAGGCGATCGCTACCACGATGGCCTCTGCTGGGACGAAATGCTCGGCCAGGTCACGGAGCTGACGCACCCGAAGCTCGGCGAAACCCGCTACCCGATGATGACCGAGGCGCAGTGGACAGCATGGCGCCAGCGCCTTGACCGCAAGAAGAATCACCCCACCACCAGCAACCCCAACTAGGACCAGGAGATGTAACCAATGTTCGACCTTTCCCAGACCGTCAAACTCGCCAACCTGAACCCGCGCGCGGAGAAGCACGGCGAAGATACGAAACCGGCACTCGACCTCAAGATCGAGGCCACATGCCCGAGCAGCGCGCTGATCCATTTCCACCATGAGCTGCGCCAGCACCTCTTCAAGAAGGACGAGAAC
>CBIHLT010000322.1:0-3904 GCA_966210615.1 uncultured Massilia sp. | reverse complement strand
TTTTTCTAAATACCCCAAAAAATCCTAATTTCCCCGTTTTTTTTTGGTGGGGGGGGGCGGCCGTGCCGTTGGCGGACTGGTCGGGGTACAATCTGGCCTCGTTCTTTTCGGCACCGTTTATGTTCTCTCGTCGTACTTCCCTCATTGCTTGCGCCGCGCTGCTGCTCGCCGCGTGCGGCAGCACTCCGACCACGCCCCCGGCCGCGCCGGTTGTCCAGGCGGCGCCGCTGCCTCCCAAGAAGATCAAGGTCGGCCTCGCGCTTGGCGGCGGCGCCGCGCGCGGGTTCGCCCATATCGGCGTCATCAAGGCCCTTGAAGCCCAGGGTATCGTGCCCGAGATCGTGGTCGGCACCTCGGCCGGGTCGGTGGTCGGTGCGCTGTACGCCTCCGGCTTGAATGGGTTTTCCCTGCAGAAGACCGCCATGCAAATGGATGAGGCGACGATCTCGGACTGGGCCCTGCCGTTCTTTAACCGCTCCTCGGGCGTGCTCAAGGGCGAGGCGCTGCAGAGCTACGTGAACAAGGCAGTCAATAACGTGCCAATGGAGAAGCTGAAGATCCGCTTCGGCGCCGTCGCCACCGACCTCAAGACCGGCCAGCCGATCCTGTTCAGCCGCGGCAATACCGGCATGGCGGTGCGCGCCTCGAGCGCCGTGCCGAGCGTGTTCCAGCCGGTCAGCATCGGCGGCAAGACCTATGTGGACGGTGGCCTGGTGGCGCCGGTGCCGGTGCGCTTCGTGCGCGACATGGGTGCGGATTTCATCATCGCGGTCAACATCTCCAGCCAGACCGAAGGCGCGGCCACCGCCAGCTCGCTCGACGTCCTGATGCAGACGTTCAGCATCATGGGGCAGCGCCTCAATTACTATGAGCTGAAGGAAGCCGACATCGTCATCACCCCGGCCCTCGGCAACATGGGCTCGGCCGATTTCAACAACCGCAACCTCGCCATCCTGGCGGGCGAGCAGGCGGCGGCCGGCGTCATGGCGCAAATCAAAGCCAAGCTCAAGGCCAAACAGCAACCATAACAAGGACCCTCATGAACACCAAGCCCTACCTGACCCTTGCCGACGTCAAGCTCATTGCCGCCGCAGCCGAAGCGGAAGCCCTGCGCAACAACTGGGCGGTGACCATCTCCATCGTCGACGACGGCGGTCACCTGCTGTGGCTGCAGCGCCTGGACGGCGCGCCGCCGGTCTCCGCGCATATCTCTCCGGCCAAGGCCCACACCGCCGCACTGGGCCGCCGCGAATCGAAGATCTATGAAGACCTGATCAACAACGGCCGCACTTCCTTCCTGAGCGCCCCGGCCATCGAGGGCATGCTGGAAGGCGGCGTGCCGGTGATCGTCGACGGCCACGTGATCGGCGCCGTCGGCGTCTCGGGCGTCAAGTCGACCGAGGATGTCCAGATCGCCAAGGCGGGCATCGCCGCCCTCGCCGCGTAACCCGGCACGATCGCACCAAGGGCGCCTGCGGGCGCCTTTTTCACATCCGGACGGTTATTGCGTACAGGCAGCAAAAACAGCGTTTTGCGGGGCATTTCACCTCGCCTGCGCCGAAAAAGGCCGCACTTTTATAAAATTGCTGCATTGCCGAAGAGAGCGATTCGCGCTATAATTTGGAAGTTTAACCATTCACACATCAGCCGTAGCGACTACCCACCATCCCTCATTCAACTTGGCCTCCAAGCCCTGGCGACACACACCTGCCCAGGACCATTGGATGTCGGTCTGACGTGGCGCAGCTACGGTAACTTTATTGGGAGTTACCCTTGCCGCCATTTTTTTCTGGCCCAGCCGTCCCAGCCGTCCTGGCTCTCGCAGACGGAACGATTTTCAAAGGATATTCCATTGGCGCAGTTGGCCATACGACCGGCGAGGTGGTGTTTAACACCGCGATCACCGGCTACCAGGAAATCCTCACCGACCCCAGCTACTCGCGTCAGATCGTCACCCTGACGTACCCGCATATCGGCAACTACGGCGTCAACCCGGCCGACGTGGAAGCTTCCAAAGTCCACGCCGCAGGCCTGATCATCCGCGACCTGCCGCTGCTGGCCTCGAATTTCCGTTCCACCCAATCGCTGTCGGACTACCTGAAGCAGGAAAATGTCGTGGCCATCGCCGGCATCGACACCCGCAAGCTGACCCGTATCCTGCGCGAAAAAGGCGCGCAAGCGGGCGCCATCCTGACCGGCAGCGCCGGCGCCGAGCCGTCCACCGCCCAGGCGCTGGAACTGGCGCGCTCCTTCCCGGGCCTGGCCGGCATGGACCTGGCCAAGGTGGTGTCGGTCAAGGAAGCGTATGAGTTCACCGAGACCGAATGGAAGCTGGGCCAGGGCTTCGGCAAGCAAGAGAACCCGCAATACCACGTGGTCGCCTTCGACTACGGCGTCAAGCGCAACATCCTGCGCATGCTGGCCGAGCGCGGCTGCAAGGTCACCGTGCTGCCGGCGCAAGCCACCGCCGCTGACGCTTTGGCCCTGAATCCGGACGGCATCTTCCTGGCCAACGGCCCGGGCGACCCGGAACCCTGCGACTACGCCATCAAGGCTTCGCGCGAGCTGATCGAGAAGGGCATCCCGACCTTCGGCATCTGCCTTGGCCACCAGATCATGGCCCTGGCTTCGGGCGCCAAGACGATGAAGATGAAGTTCGGCCACCACGGCGCCAACCACCCGGTGCAGGACCTCGATTCGAAGAAAGTCCTGATCACCTCGCAGAACCACGGCTTCGCCGTCGATCCGGACACGCTGCCCGCCAACTGCCGCGTGACCCACGTCTCGCTGTTCGACGGCTCGCTGCAGGGCTTCGAGCGTACCGACAAGCCGGCCTTCTGCTTCCAGGGCCACCCGGAAGCCTCGCCCGGACCGACCGACGTTGCCTACCTGTTTGACCGCTTCATCAGCCTGATGCAAGCAGCGGAGAAAAAATAAATGCCAAAACGTAGTGACATTAAAAGCATCCTGATCATCGGCGCCGGCCCGATCGTCATCGGCCAGGCGGTCGAATTCGACTACTCGGGCGCCCAGGCCTGCAAGGCCCTGCGCGAAGAAGGCTACAAGGTCATCCTGGTCAATTCGAACCCGGCGACCATCATGACCGACCCGGAAACGGCCGACGTCACCTACATCGAGCCGATCACCTGGAAGGTCGTCGAACGCATCATCGACAAGGAGCGCCCGGACGCGATCCTGCCGACCATGGGCGGCCAGACCGCGCTGAACTGCGCGCTCGACCTGCACCGCAACGGCGTGCTGGACAAGTACAAGGTGGAGCTGATCGGCGCCACGCCGGAAGCCATCGACAAGGCCGAGGACCGCGCCAAGTTCAAGGACGCGATGACCAAGATCGGCCTGGGTTCGGCGCGCTCGGGCGTGGCCCACTCGATGGAAGAGTCGTGGGCGGTGCAGCGCGAGCTGGGCTTCCCGACCATCATCCGTCCGTCCTTCACCATGGGCGGCAGCGGCGGCGGCATCGCCTACAACGAGGAAGAATTCGAAGCGATCTGCAAGCGCGGCCTGGAAGCCTCGCCGACCAACGAACTCCTGATCGAAGAATCCCTGCTCGGCTGGAAAGAGTACGAGATGGAAGTGGTCCGCGACAAGAAGGACAACTGCATCATCATCTGCTCGATCGAAAACCTGGACCCGATGGGCGTGCACACCGGCGACTCGATCACCGTGGCGCCGGCGCAGACCCTGACGGACAAGGAATACCAGATCATGCGTAACGCGTCGATCAACGTCCTGCGCGAGATCGGCGTCGACACCGGCGGTTCGAACGTGCAGTTCGCGATCAACCCGAAGGACGGCCGCATGATCGTCATCGAGATGAACCCGCGCGTCTCGCGTTCCTCGGCGCTGGCCTCGAAGGCCACCGGCTTCCCGATCGCGAAAGTGG
>CBIHLT010000321.1:0-3907 GCA_966210615.1 uncultured Massilia sp. | reverse complement strand
TGTCCCTGTTCGGCGACAAGAAGCTGATCGAGCTGCGCATCCCGGGCGGCAAGCCGGGCAAGGACGGCAGCGCCGCCCTGCAGAGCTATGCCAAGGACCTCAGCCCGGACAACCTGACCCTGATCACCTTGCCCAAGCTGGACTGGCAGACCGCCAAGGCCGCGTGGGTGACCGCGCTGCAGCAGGCGGCGGTCTACATCGAGATCCCGAACATCGAGAGGGCGCAGCTGCCGGGCTGGATCGGCATGCGGCTCTCAAACCAGGGGCAGAGCGCCGAGCGCCAGAGCCTGGACTTCATCGCCGACCGCGTGGAAGGCAATCTGCTGGCGGCGCACCAGGAAATCCAGAAGCTCGGGCTGCTGTACGAGCCGGGCAAGCTGAGTTTCGAGCAGGTGCACGACGCCGTGCTGAACGTGGCGCGCTACGACGTGTTCAAGCTGTCCGAAGCGATGCTGACGGGCGACCCGGCGCGCCTGGCGCGCATGCTGGAAGGACTGAAGGGCGAGGGCGAGGCGCTGCCGCTGGTTTTGTGGGCGGTCAGTGAAGAAATCCGCACACTGCTAAAATTGAAGACCGGGATGAGTCAGGGGCGGCCGCTGGGCGCGCTGCTGAAGGAATACCGGATCTGGGGTCCGCGCGAGCGGATGATGGAACCGGCGCTGCGCCGCGTGTCGCTCGGCACGCTCGAGGCAGCGCTGCAGGATGCGGCGCAGGTGGACCGGATGGTCAAGGGCCTGCGCGCGAAGCAGTTCGCGGGCGATGCGTGGGATGCCATGCTGCAGCTTGCCCTGAAGGTGGCGCGCTAGCCCTTCATTGGGCCGATCGTCCGCTTGCTTCCCCGCCCCGCCGCACCGCTGAATCTCAACGCAATTGGACGACACGATGGACATCACCGCACACATGCACACCCTCGGCCGCCAGGCCCGGGCCGCCTCGCGCGCCATGGCGCGCGCCGACGGCGCCACCCGCAACCGCGCGCTGCTCCTGATCGCCGAGGCGATCGAACGCGAAGCCGATGCGCTGCGCGCGGCCAACCAGCAAGACCTGGACGCCGCCAGCGCGAACGGCCTGGCGCCGGCGCTGCTGGACCGCCTGGCCCTGTCCGACGCCGCCATCGCCACCATGGTCACCGGCCTGCGCCAGATCGCCGAGCTGCCGGACCCGATCGGCGAAATCTCGAACATGAAGGTGCGCCCGACCGGCATCCAGGTGGGCCAGATGCGCGTGCCGCTGGGCGTGATCGGCATCATCTACGAAGCGCGTCCCAACGTGACGGTGGATGCGGCCGGCCTGTGCATCAAGAGCGGCAACGCGGCGATTTTGCGCGGCGGCTCGGAAGCGATCCACTGCAACCGCGCGCTGGCGAAGCTGGTGGCCGAAGGCCTGCAGAAGGCCGGGTTGCCGCTGGAGGCGGTGCAGGTGGTCGACACCACCGACCGCGCCGCCGTCGGGGCCCTGATCACCATGCCGCAGTACGTGGACGTGATCGTCCCGCGCGGCGGCAAGGGCCTGATCGCGCGTTTGATGGAAGAGTCGACGGTCCCGATGATCAAGCACCTGGACGGCATCTGCCACGTCTACATCGACGCCAAGGCCGACCTGGACAAGGCGCTGCCGGTGGCCTTCAACGCCAAGTGCCACCGCTACGGCACCTGCAACACCATGGAAACCCTGCTGGTGTCGCGCGAGATCGCAGCAAGCGTGCTGCCGCGCCTGGCGGAGCTGTACAAGACCAAAGAGGTCGAGCTGCGCGCCGATCCGGAGAGCTTCGCGATCCTGGCCGGCTATCCGCATCTCGTGGCTGCCACTGACGAGGACTGGAGCACCGAATACCTGGCGCCGATCCTGGCGGTGAAGATCGTCGCCGGCATCGACGAGGCGATCGACCATATCAATACCTATTCGTCGAAGCACACCGACGCGATCATCACCGAGGACTTCAGCGGCGCGATGCGCTTCTTGAAGGAAGTCGATTCGGCCTCGGTGATGGTGAACGCCTCGACCCGCTTCGCGGACGGCTTCGAATATGGCCTGGGCGCGGAGATCGGCATCTCGAACGACAAGCTGCATGCGCGCGGCCCGGTGGGGCTGGAAGGGCTTACCTCGCTCAAGTACGTCGTGTTCGGTCACGGCGAAGTGCGTCAATAAGAATAAGGATTCGCATGTATCTTTGGATCAAGGCCCTGCACATCGTTTTCATCGCTTCCTGGTTCGCCGGGCTGTTCTACCTGCCGCGGATCTTCGTGAACCTGGCGCAGGAGAGCAATCCGGCCGTGGTGGAACGCCTGCTGGGCATGGGGCGGCGGCTGTACCGCTTCACCACGATCCTGATGGTGCCGGCGCTGGTGCTGGGCCTGTGGCTGTGGCTGGGCTACGGCATCCAGGGCGGCTGGCTGCACGCGAAGCTGGCGCTGGTGGTGGTGACGATCGGCTACCATCATGCCTGCGGCTCGCTGCTGAAAAAGTTCGAACGCGGGGTCAATACGCGCAGCCACAAGTGGTTCCGGTATTTCAATGAAGTGCCGGTGCTGCTGCTGCTGGCGATTGTGATTCTGGTGGTGGTGAAGCCGTTCTGAACGGCATGAATACTGGCTGCGTTTCTTCCGATACGCAGCCTGTGAACCGTCATCCCCGCGAAGGTGGAGATCCAAGTTCGTTGCGTTAAGTTGGTGTGTGCTTGAGCCACGGAAACGCGAGCAAACTGGGGTCCCCGCCTTCGCGGGGATGACGGTTTTACGGTTAGCGGTAAATAAGAAGTTGCAGCGTCATCGGCAGGAGCTGCTGACGCGTTATCTCAATAGTTTCTCAACGGACAAAGGGTACCCCTCATGGCCTCATACTTTTGCCCATGCCCGCGCGGCATGGAAGCGGCGCTTGCCGAAGAACTCGGCGAAATCGCCCAGCTCAGCACCACCCTCAAGGTGCACAACCAGGTCCCCGGCGGCGTGCACTGCTCCGGCTCCCTGACGGACGCCTACCTGGTCAACCTGCATTCGCGCATCGCCTCCCGCGTGCTCATGCGCATGGGCCAGCGCAGCTACAACAACGAAAACGACATCTACGACCTGGTCCTCGAGCAGCCCTGGGAAGACTGGTTCGGCACCGAGCACACCATCCGCGTCGACGTCACCGCCGTGAAGTCCCCGCTGAAGAGCCTGGAATTCACCACGCTGAAAATCAAGGACGCCGTCTGCGACCGCTTCCGCGACCAGTTCAACAAGCGCCCTTCGGTCAACACCCGCGAGCCGGACATGCGCATCGTCGGTTTCCTCGACCAGCGCAACTTCATCATCTACCTCGACACCTCGGGCGAAGCGCTGTTCAAGCGCGGCTGGCGCGAAGAGACGGGCGACGCGCCGCTGCGCGAGAACCTGGCCGCGGGCATGCTGCGCGTGGCCGGCTGGAAGCCGGGCGTGCCGCTGTTCGATCCGATGTGCGGCTCCGGCACCATCCTCGTCGAAGCGGCCCAGATGCTGCAGGGAATTCCGCCCGGCGCGCGCCGCCGCTTCGCCTTCGAAAAATTCCGCGACTTCAACCGCCAGGCCTGGCAGGACATGAAGGCCTCGATCAAGGCTAATGCGCTGCCGAGCGAGCCGACCATCTTCGGTTCCGACATCTCCGGCGACATGGTCGCCATGGCGCGCCATAACCTGAAGGTGGCCGGCATCCTGTTCGAGGTCCCGCTCAAGCAGATCGAGGCCCAGCACGTGTCGCCGCCGACCTCCCAGCCGGGCATCCTGCTGACCAACCCGCCCTATGGCGAGCGGATCGGCGTGCGCGGCGACTCCACCATGCCGCAGGACGAGATGGCCGTGGCCTTCTACTCGGCCCTGGGCACGACGCTCAAGCAGCGGTTTGCCGGCTGGACCGCCTTCCTGTTCACGGCCGACCTGGGCCTGCCCAAGAT
>CBIHLT010000320.1:0-3937 GCA_966210615.1 uncultured Massilia sp. | reverse complement strand
GCCGCACTCGTGGGTGACGGTGAAGCGGGTCGCCACCTGCACGCCGCCGGCGCCTTTTTCCAGGAAGCCGGCCGCATCGCTGCCGGTGAACACGCCGCCGGCCGCGATGATCGGGATGTTCAGTTGCTCGGCGCGCATGAAGGCATGGATCTCGTCCATGATGGTGTGCAGGTCGTACTGCTTCCAGTCGTCGATGCCGAAGCCCAGGTGGCCGCCGGCCAGCGGGCCCTCGACGATGATGTAGTCGGGCAGGCGGTCCAGGCGCGAGACCTTGCGCAGGAACAGCTGCAGCGCGCGCACCGAGGACACGATGATGCCCAGCTTGGCGTCGCGGAAGCGCGGATGGTCCTTGATCAGTTCAAAGGAGCCCAGATGCAGGCCGGCCGACATGGTGATGCCGTCGATGCCGGCGTCCAGCGCCGAGGACAGGCGCGTGCGCAGGGTTTCCTTGGGCGCGTTCATGGTCAGCTTTTCCATGCAGTTCACGAAGATCAGGCCATCGCCTTTCTTCGCTTCCATGGTCGCGCCCACGTGCAGGCGGGTCGCTTCGGCCAGGCGGTCGAGGTCGAACTGGACCACCGCCTTGTTCATGTTGTTGATGTTGAACTTGTAGAGCTTCGTCTTGTCCTTGACGAAGGTGGTGTCGAACTTGCGGTCCGACACGTCTTGCACCATGGCATCGGAAATATGGCCGATACCACCGAGGCGCGCGGCTTCCAGCGCCAGCTCGGACGTCGAGATGTCCACGCCCATTCCGCCGATCATGATGGGCACGTATTCTTTGTTGCCCAGTTTTAAGCGGAAATCATCAACACGTTTCATTGCTATCCTTAGACTGCGACTCTTCGGGTACTACGGGCAGGCGCAGAAAAACACCGTGTGCGCACGGCCTTCATTCTACCCCAAGCGGGTGGTGCCCCCCGGGACGGATTGTCCCAGGCAGGCGGTGGCGGGCCGGCATGCCGGGCCCGGCGAACATTTAGTCGCGGAAGTTGTTGAACGCCAGCGGCAGTTCCTGGACATCCTTGCGCAGCAGGGCCATCGCGGCCTGCAGGTCGTCGCGCTTGGCGCCGGTGATGCGCACCGATTCGCCCTGGATGCTGGCCTGGACCTTCATCTTGCTTTCCTTGATGACCTTGGTGATCTTCTTGGCGTCTTCGGTCTCGATGCCGTTGCGCACCTTGATGACCTGCTTGACCTTGTCGCCGCCGATCTTCTCGACCTTGCCTTCGTCGAGGAAGCGCACGTCGACCTTGCGTTTCGACATCTTATTGATGAGGACGTCCTTGACCTGGCCGAGCTGGAAGTCGGCGTCGGCGAACAGGGTCAGTTCGCGTTCCTTCTGTTCGACCTTGGCCGAGCTGCCCTTGAAGTCGAAGCGGGTGGTGATTTCCTTGTTCGACTGTTCGACGGCGTTCTTCACTTCGACCATGTCTGCTTCGCAGACGACATCAAACGATGGCATGGTTCTTCCTTTTTCCTGATGTTGCTATTAGATGAATCCCTCTATTTTAACGGACAACCGTGCTGGCTGGCGACCGGTTTTGCCAGACCGGCAAGGCGAAAGGGGGGCTTGACACCGCCTTGGCTCTATAATGGGGCGAAAAACCTGTCTACGCCATGCATCCACACCTGTCCCTCGTCCACGACCAGCCGCTCGATTCCTTCAACACCTTCCGCATTCCGGCCAAGGCCAGGCACTACCTGCGCGTGACCGGGGCGGAGCAGCTGGCCGGCCTGCGCGCCGATCCGGAACTGGGCGCGCTGCCGCGCCTGGTGCTGGGCGGCGGCAGCAACCTGCTGTTCACGCGCGACTTCGACGGCGTGGTGCTGCACATGTGCGGCCAGGGACGCGAGATCCTTGGCGAGCAGGACGGGCGGGTGCTGGTGCGGGCCCAGGCGGGCGAGAACTGGCACGCCTTCGTCCAGTACACGCTGGAGCAGGGCCTGGGCGGCCTGGAGAACCTGTCGCTCATTCCCGGCACGGTGGGCGCCGCGCCGATCCAGAACGTGGGGGCGTATGGCACGGAAACCAAGGACGTGTTCCACAGTCTTACCGCATTCGACATGGACAGCGGCGAGATGCGCGTGCTGGATGGGCAGGACTGCCGCTTCGCCTACCGCGACAGCATCTTCAAGCACGAGGACGGGCGCGCGCTGGTGGTGCTGGACGTGACCTTCGCGCTGCCGAAGGCATGGACGCCGAACCTGCGCTATGCGGAACTGGCCAATGCCGCGCGCGAGGCGGGCCTGGAGTCGCCGACGCCGGGCCAGGTGGGCGCCCTGGTCGAGGCGATCCGGCGCCGCAAGCTGCCGGACCCGGCCGAGATCGGCAATGCGGGGAGTTTCTTCAAGAACCCGGTGGTGACGGGCGAGCACTGCGCGCGCCTGCTGGCGCAGTTCCCGAACCTGGTCCACCATGCGCAGCCCGACGGCACCGAGAAGCTGGCGGCGGGCTGGCTGATCGACCAATGCGGCTGGAAGGGCCGCAGCATGGGCGCGGCGGGCGTGTATCCGAAGCAGGCGCTGGTGCTGGTGAACCTGGGCGGAGCGCGCGGCGAAGACGTGGTGCGCCTGGCCCGGGCGATCCAGGCGGATGTCGAGGCGCGCTATGGCGTGGCGCTGGAACCGGAGCCGGTATTCATTTGACGGAGGTGGGCATGATCAAGGCAGTCGTGACCGGCCACACCCGTGGCCTGGGCGCCGCGGTGGCGGCGGAACTGGTGGCGCGCGGCATCCCGGTGCTGGGGGTGGCGCGCGGACATGCCGGGATCGGCGAGGGCGTGGAGCAGGCCGTGGTCGACCTGTCGGACGCCGCGGCGCTGGCGGCGTGGATCGGCGGGCATGCGCTGCGCAGCTTCCTGGCGGGCTGCGATATGGCGCTGCTGGTAAACAATGCGGGTGTGGTGGCGCCGGTGGGGCCGCTGGGGGAGCAGGATCCGCTGGCGGCGCTGCGGGCCGCGACCCTCAATGTCGGCGCGCCGCTGGCGTTGTCGGCCGCGTTCGTGCAGGCGGCGCCGCAGGCTGAACGGCGTGTCCTGCATATCTCGAGCGGGGCGGGGCGCAGCGCGTATCCGGGGTGGAGCGTGTATTGCGCGACCAAGGCGGCGCTGGACCAGCATGCGCGGGCGATTGCGCTCGACGCAGATGCGCGCGTGAAGGCGTGCAGCCTGGCGCCGGGGGTGATCGATACGGATATGCAGGCGGAGATCAGGGCCACGCCGGATGAGCGCTTTCCGCTCAGGCAGCGCTTCGTGGACATGAAGGACAGCGGGGTGCTGGTGCAGCCGACGGTGTGTGCGGTGAGCCTGGTGGATTATTTGCTGGATGCCGGGTTTGGGGGCAAGCCGGTGGATGATTTGCGCGGCTAGGCGAGGGTGGGGTAGAGGTCGCGCCAAGCGGGTTGGTGGATTGGATGAGCTTGATTTTCCAGTCGCGCTTCCAGTGTTTCAGTTGTTTTTCGCGGGTGATGGCTTCGATGATCTCGCTATGAACTTCGTACCATACCAGGCGGTGGGTTTTGTGCTGCTTGGTGAAACCGGGGACGAAGCCTTCGCGGTGCTGCCAGACGCGTTTGATCAGGTCCGACGTGACCCCGATGTAGAGCGTGCCGTAGGGGCGGCTGGCCAAGATGTAGACGTACGAGGCTTTGTCCATGCCGGACATTTTGCGTTGTCGCCGGAGCGAGAGGGCAGCGTAGCGCAAACAAACTTAGGGTCCCGCCGGCGCGGGAACGACGGTTTGGCGGTTGCGGGCAACAGGAAAGGTACGGAGTTGCCAGCTTAAACCCCGTCATTCCCGCGAAGGCGGGAACCTAAGTTGCTTCGATCAGCCGCGCGGCTTCAATCGGCGGCAAGCCTTGCATCCCGCGCGCCCGACTGCACTTCTCATCCCCCATCTCGACCTCGCGGCACGGACTCGGCCTGTGCGCATACAC
>CBIHLT010000319.1:0-3940 GCA_966210615.1 uncultured Massilia sp. | reverse complement strand
CCGTTCTGGTTGAACGGAATGCGGCGGTTCGACGTCAGGTAGGCCGCGATGTTGGGCCGCGCCGCCACCCGGTCGCGCAGCGACGTCAGCGCCGGATACTCGCGCTCCATGCGCTTCATGGCCTTGGGGAAGGCGTAACGCAGGCCCTCGATGACCTGGAACAGCGACAGGTCCGCATAGCTCAGCTTGTCGCCCACCAGGAAGTCGCGCGGCTCGGGATTGGTGAGCAGGCGCGCGAAGTAGCCGAGGAATTTCGGGATGCGCGTCTCGACGAAGTCGGCGGCGCGCCGCAGCGCTTCCGGCTTCTGGTCTTCGTAGTACAGCGAGGTGGCGATCGGGTGGTGGGTGTCGTGCACCTCGGTCACCAGGTCGGCAATGGTCAGCTGCAGCTGGTGCGCCCACAAGCGTCCGGGATCGGTGCGCGGCGCCAGTCCGTGCTGCTCGCCCAGGTACATCAGGATGTTGGCGACCTGCCCTACCGTCATCTCGCCCGCCTTCAGGAAGGGCGGCGCGAACGATGGGTATTCCTCGGTCTCGAGGGCGGCCGTCAGCAGCTCCATGCCGCCTTTGCGCCGCGCCACGTCGACATAATCCGCGCCGGCCTCCTCCAGCGCCAGCCTGACGAATTCCCCGCGTCCCTGGATGCCGGGCCAATAGTAGAGTTCATACGCCATCACCACCTCCGGTCTGCTTCGGTTCGCGCAATTATCGATGATGAATTAGAAGCCTGTCGCCGCGCAAACATGGTAGGCTTGTCGTGCCTGCCTGGCGAATACAAAAAGTCAACAAAACACAGAGAGAGCAGACCATGGACACGTCACGTTTCGTTGGTTCCCCACCACTCTATTCGTTTCATCCAGGCACAAGTTAGCGATTCGGCGGATAATTGCAGAGCGGAATTAACATTCCGCTGAGCACGTCCACGCCTAGTGGACGACAAGATAAGGACAGGCTGCCGCGTGCGCGGCGCCCGACACTTTACGCCGAATGGAGCGTCCGAATGCATATCGCTCACCTTCCGAATCCCGTGCACGGCATTGCGCGCCGCCTGCGCATGCTGCGCTATTGGCGCGAGCACCAGGCGCTGAGCCGCCTGGACCTCATCCGCCGCTTCGCCGAAGCCTCGCCCAACGGCGATCCCTTCGACCACCTGGGCGACCGCGACTTCCTGATGCGCGGCCTGAGCGCGCGCGAGCGCGTGCAGTGCGTGCTGTCGCACTACCGCTTCGAGGATGCGTGCTTCAACGCCGCCTACAAGGACGCCGTCTACGGCGGCGGCGGCCTGAACCTGTGGCAGCACGACACCGAGGAGCACCACTTCGTCCTGCGCCTGGAGATGTCGCCGCGCCACGACGCCGAAGGCGACCTGACCATTTCGCTGATGGCCGACGGCCAGTACCTGCACCGCCTGTCCTACACCTGGGTGGATGGCGCGCTGGCCGGGGTCGACATGCCGACCGTGCCCTTCCTCACCCGTAACCAGGGCCGCTGGGCCGATTCCGGCGCCGCCTTCGAAGCCTTCGACAAGGTCTTCCCCAACAATTCGCCGAGCTTCTTCTGCTTCGCCGCGATGCAGGGCGTGGCCCAGGCGCTGGGCATGGACCGCGTGGTGGCGATCCGCTGCACCGCCCATATCGCCTACGACCCGGACGACACGCGCCACTTCGAGAACGCCTACGACGGCTTCTGGCGCATCCTGGGCGGCAGCGAGATGAACGAGCGCAGCTTCCTGATCCGCCTGCCCTTCTACCTCAAGCCGCTGGAAGACATGCCGTCCAAGCACCGCAAGCGCGCGGCGCAGCGGCGCGAGCACTGGCGCGCGATCGGCGACGCCACCCGCACCACCCTGCTGCGCCACCTGGTGCGGCCCAGCGCGGCCAGCGCGAGCCAGGCCACGACGGCCGCCACCGCCGAGGCGTGACAGCGCACAGGCTTTGATTCGGCGATAATCCCCTCTTTGTCTGCTTCCACACAAAGAGGGGTTCGCCTTGCATAACTTCGATTTCCACAATCCGACCCGGGTGCTGTTCGGCCAGGGCCAGATCGCCACGCTGTCGACCCTGGTGCCGGAAGGCGCCCGCGTCCTGATGCTGTACGGCGGCGGCAGCATCCGCGCCAACGGCGTCTACGACGAGGTCAAGAGCGCGCTTGCCGCGCACACTGTGCTCGAATTCGGCGGCATCGAACCGAATCCCACCTACGAAACCCTGATGCGCGCCGTCGAACTGGTGCGCGCCGAACGCATCGATTTCCTCCTCGCCGTGGGCGGCGGATCGGTCATCGACGGCACCAAGTTCATCGCCGCCGGCAGCCTGCTGGAGGAAGACCCATGGACGGCCATCTTCGAACAGCGCGCCGCCAGCGTGCAATCGGCCCTGCCCTTCGGCGCCGTCCTGACCCTGCCGGCCACCGGCTCGGAAATGAACTCGGCGGCGGTGGTGACGCGCAAGGCGACCCAGGAAAAGCGCGCCTTCGCCTCGCGCCACGTGTTCCCGCGCTTCGCCGTGCTGGACCCGACCAAGACCTATACCCTGCCCACGCGCCAGGTCGGCAACGGCGTGGTGGACGCCTTCGTCCACGTGATGGAGCAGTACCTGACCACCCCGGTCGACGCCAAGGTGCAGGACCGCTTCGCCGAAGGCCTGCTGCTGACCCTGATCGAAGACGGCCCCAGGGCCCTGGGCGAGCCGCAGAACTACGACGTGCGCGCCAACCTGATGTGGACCGCGACCCTGGCATTGAACGGCCTGATCGGCGTGGGCGTGCCGCAGGACTGGTCCACCCACATGATCGGCCACGAGCTGACCGCGCTCTACGACCTGGACCACGCACAGACCCTGGCAGTGGTGCTGCCGGCCATGCTGCGCGTGCGCCGCGAGGCCAAGCGCGCCAAGCTGCTGCAGTATGCGGCGCGCGTGTGGGACCTCACCGAGGGAGACGAGGACGCACGCATCGACGCGGCGATCGAGCGCACCGAAGCCTTCTTCAACAGCGTCGGCGTGCCGACCAGGCTGTCCGGCTACGGCCTGGGCAAGGAGCATGTCGAGCCCGTGCTGGCCGCGCTGGAGGCGCACCGCCTGGTCAAGCTCGGCGAGGACCGCGGCGTGACGCTCGAGGTCAGCCGCAAGGTGCTCGAGCTGGCGGTATAAGCAGCGGCCTATTGACACATCCACCACGTCCCGGGCGGACGTGGTACACTCGCGCCTTCGCTAGGGGTCCTGGAACCGATGTTCCGGGTGAGACATACCCTTCGTACCTGATCTGGATAATGCCAGCGAAGGAAAGCGCAACGCAGTTCCCATCCTTGTTTGCCCTTCCCCCACGTTGGCTCCGGCTTTTTTGAAAAGCAGCGCGCCCGTGGCGCGCGAAGACGAGCAAACCATGAAACTCACGCTGAAGTACACCGTCCTTGCCTGCGCCCTGATGCAGGCCTACTCCGCATCCGCCCAGACCGAGGTCCCGTCGGTCATCGTCACCGGCAGCAAATGGGTCGTGACCGACCGCGCCAGCATCGGCGGCTTCTCCGAGACGCCGCTGCTGGACACCCCGGCCTCGATCACCGCGGTCAGCCTGAACCAGATGCAGGACCTGTCGATCCGCAGCGCCACCGACGCGGTGCGCTTCGACGCCTCGGTGGGCGACGCCTACAACGCCGTCGGCTACGCCGAGCAGTTCTCGATCCGCGGCTTCGCGCTCGACAACGCCACCAGCTACCGCAAGGACATGATCGCCATTCCGGGCGACACCCAGATCCCGCTCGAGAACAAGCAGGGCTTCGAGATCCTGCGCGGCCTGGCCGGCCTGCAGGCGGGCGTCGCGGCGCCGGGCGGCATGATCAACTACGTCACCAAGCGCCCGACCGATGTGCCGCTGCGCTCGGCCACGATTGAGGTGCGCGAACGCGGCACCGTGTACGGCGCGGTCGACCTGGGCGGCGACG
>CBIHLT010000318.1:0-3973 GCA_966210615.1 uncultured Massilia sp. | reverse complement strand
GGCAGCAGCGCGCCGCTCATGCGTTCGTTCTGCAGGCGCAGCATGATGATGACGTCGACGTCCTTCAGGCCTTCGTCCATGTTGGTGAACAGGCGCACGCCCATCTGCTCCAGGCCGCCCGGCAGCAGGGTGTGCGGGCCGATGGCGCGCACTTCCGGCACGCCCAGCGTGGTCAGCGCGTGGATGTCGGAGCGCGCCACGCGGCTGTGCAGGATGTCGCCCACGATGGCCACGCGCAGGTTGGTGAAGTCCTTCTTGTAGTGGCGGATCGTGTACATGTCGAGCAGGCCCTGGGTCGGGTGCGCGTGGCGGCCGTCGCCGGCGTTGACCACGTGCACGTGCGACTGGCCGCTCTCGTTCAGGTGCTTGGCGATCAGGTAGGGCGCGCCCGACTGCGAATGGCGCACCACGAACATGTCGGCGTGCATGGCCGACAGGTTGTCGATGGTGTCGAGCAGCGACTCGCCCTTGGTGGTCGACGAGGCCTGGATGTTCAGGTTGATGACGTCGGCCGACAGGCGCTTGGAGGCGATCTCGAAGGTGGTGCGGGTACGGGTCGAGTTTTCGAAGAACAGGTTGAACACGCTCTTGCCGCGCATGAGCGGAACCTTCTTCACTTCGCGGTCGGAGATGCCGACGAAGCTCGACGCGGTGTCGAGGATGTGGTCGATGTGCGACTTCTTCAGTCCCTCGATGGTGAGCAGGTGCTGCAGCTCGCCGTGTTTGTTCAGTTGCGGATTAAGCATTGTCTTCTTCGATGGTGAGCGAAAGCTGGCCGGACGCATCACGCTGCAGGCACAGGGACTGGTTGGCCGCGAGCGTGGCGCGGGTGCCGACGAAGTCGGCGGCGACCGGCAGTTCGCGCCCGCCGCGGTCGGCCAGGGCCGCCAGGCGGATAGCCGCCGGGCGGCCGTAGTCGAACAAGACGTTGATCGCGGCGCGCGTGGTGCGGCCGGTCTGCAGCACGTCGTCGACCAGCACGATGGTGGCGCCGTCGACCGGGAAGCGGATGTGGGTCGGTTTCACGTCCGGGTGCAGGCCCTTCTTGGCGTAGTCGTCTCGGTAGAACGAGACGTCGATCGACCCCAGGCGGCCCGTCAGGTCGAGGTCGCGCGCGAGGCGCTCCGCGAGCCAGGCGCCGCCGGAGTGGATGCCGACGATGGCGGCGTCGGGCACGCCGTCCAGGCCGGCCCGGACCTGGGCCAGCAGCTCGCGGTAGAGCGCTTCCGCATCGAAGTCGTGGTTAGATGTTGGCATGATCGTCAAAGTATTGTTGCAAAATGATGGCGGCCGCCTTGGCGTCGATGACCTCGCCGCGCTTGGCCTGGATGACGGCGGAGGAATAGCGCTCGTCGACCAGGTCGACGGGCAGGTTGAAGCGGCCGTGAAGCTGGTTGGCGAAACGCCGGCTGCGCATGGTCATGTCGTGCTCGGCGCCGTCCGGATGGCGCGGCTCGCCCACGACGAGGCGCGCCGGGCGCCATTGTTCGATCAGGTCGCCGATGACCTGGAAGCGGGTCGCATTGTCGACCGCCTTGATGACGGTCAGGGGCTGGGCCTGTCCCGTCAGGGTATTTCCCATTGCAATGCCGATCCGCTTGACGCCGAAGTCGAACCCAAAAACGATATCAACCATCGATGTCAACCATTCTTACGCATGGCCGGCTTCGGTGGCGAGCATGAGCGGGTCGATTCCCAGCAGTTTGATGGCGGCGGTATAGCGTTCCTCGATCGGCAGGTCGAACAGCACGCGCGCGTCGGCGCCCACGGTCAGCCAGCCGTTGCGGGAGATTTCTTCCTCGAGCTGGCCCGGGCTCCAGCCGGCGTAGCCGATGGACACCAGCATGCGCTTCGGCCCCGCCCCGCTGGCGACGGCTTCCAGCACGTCGATCGAGGTGGTGAAGGCGACTTCGTCGGTGACGCTGAGCGAGGACGAGTAGCGTCCGCCCGGCGAATGCAGCACGAAGCCGCGGTCGTCCTGGACCGGTCCGCCGAACATGATCGGCTCCTCCGTCACGCTCGAGCGCAGCCCCTCGGCCAGCTTGAGGTCGATGCGGTCGAACAGCACGTCCATCGTCATGTCGGTCGGCTTGTTGATGACCACCCCGAGCACGCCTTTTTCGTTGTGCTCGCAGACATAGACGACGGTGCCGCCGAAAATGGGATCCTGGATCGATGGCATGGCAATCAGGAAATGATTTGCCAGGTTCAGCCCCGACGGTGCAGGACCGGGCCGGAGCTGCGTATCGTCCTGCGGCGGCATGCCGGGCATCGGTAGAGTTTTGCCAACTTTGCTTTTTTTCATACGCGTACTCTCACAGGGCTCACTCTGGTTGAACGATCGCTCGGTATCCAGGCTACAACATTAAGCTTTTCGTTAGTTTACACTGAATTGCCCGGACACCCCTTGAAGCGTCTCCACCCGGGCCTCGTTAGCCGTTTCCGGCCAGGGCTTTCCACCCCTGTTTTGACCAAGCACATAAAGATGAACGAAAGCAATTCGCTAGTCTGGTTCCGCCGCGATCTCCGGGCATTCGACCAGGCCGCCCTGTATGAGGCACTGGCTGGCTCCGGCCGCGTGTTTTGCGCCTTTGTGTACGACACCGACATCCTGCAGGGGCTGCCACGCGACGATGCCCGCCTGCGCTTCATCCATGCCAGCCTGGCCAGCCTGGACAGGGAATTGCGCCGTCTTGGCGGCTATCTGATCGTGCGCCACGGGCGCGCGGCCGAGGCGATTCCGGCGCTGGCCGCAGAGCTGGGCGTGGATGCCGTCTACATCAATACCGATTATGAGCCCAGCGCCGTGGAACGTGACGCACTGGTGGCCGAGCAGCTGGCCCGGCAGGGAAAGCGCCTGCTCGGTTTCAAGGATCAGGTCGTTTTCGAGAAGGACGAGGTGCTGACCCTGGCGGGGCAGCCGTTCTCGGTGTTTACGCCCTACAAGAATGCCTGGCTCAAGCGGCTGGCGGCCATGCCGGAGACGCTGGCGGCGTACCCGGTCGATCTGCACGTCCATGCGTTTGCGCCGCCGCAGGTGCCGTCTCCCCTGCCCTCGCTGGCCGAGATCGGTTTCGAGGACGGCGAGCCGGCATTGCCTGCGGGCATGGAAGGGGCGGAGCAGCTGTTCGAGGAGTTTCTGGAGGACATCAGCGACTACGGCCGGGCGCGCGATTTCCCGGCCGAGGACGCGACCTCGCGGCTGTCGAGCCACCTGCGCTTCGGCACCACGTCGATCCGTCACCTGGTGCGTACCGCGCGGCAGATGATCGATGCGGGCGCGGGCGGCGCGGGGGCCTCGACCTGGCTGTCGGAGCTGATCTGGCGGGATTTCTACGCCATGATCCTGTACCGGCATCCGCAGGTGGCGACGCGCGCCTTCAAGCCGGCTTTCGATGCCGTGCGCTGGGAGGATGGGCCGGAGGCGGAGGCTTCGTTCGCGGCCTGGTGCGCGGGGCGGACCGGGTATCCGCTGGTGGATGCGGCGATGGCGCAGCTGAATCGAACGGGCTTCATGCACAACCGGTTGCGCATGGTGACGGCCAGTTTCCTGGTCAAGGACCTGGGGATCGACTGGCGGCGCGGGGAGCGCTACTTTGCGCTCAAGCTCAACGATTACGACATGGCGTCGAATAACGGCGGCTGGCAATGGGCGGCGTCGACGGGGTGCGACGCGCAGCCGTGGTTCAGGATTTTCAATCCGGTGACGCAGTCGCAGAAATTCGATGCGAAGGGGGAATTCATTCGGCGCTGGCTGCCGCAGCTGAGGGGGCTGGATGCGAAGGAGATTCATGCGCCGTGGCTGCTGTCTGCGGAACGGCTGGCGGAGAAAGGGGTGGTGCTGGGGAGGGATTATCCGGGGCCGCTTGTCGATCATGACAAGGCGCGGTTGAGGACGCTGGAGAGGTTTAGTGTGGTGAAGAAACAGAGTCAGGGGTTTGCTTGGGAAATTGGGTCCCCGCCTTCGCGGGGA
>CBIHLT010000317.1:0-4008 GCA_966210615.1 uncultured Massilia sp. | reverse complement strand
CGACCACTCTGCCACCTCTCCTGATTCGGTCGATTCTTGCTGTGAGCTGCAAGAGGCCGCATTATAGCGGAGGCCTCATCAGGAAGGCAAGTGACGAACTGCAACTTTCAGGCAGCGGCTCACGAGCGCGAGATGCCCATGATGCGGTCGCCCATCTCGGCTCCCGCCATCACCATGCCCTGCCCCGCCGTCAGGCGCAGCTGCTCCCACTGCGCGAGGCCGACGTCCGGCACTGCCTGGCGCTGGCTGAGCAGCATCGCCAGGGTGAGCGCGTCGGCGGCGGCCTTGGCGGTGCTGCCTACTGTGTGCGGGCGCGGCACGAAGGCGGCATCGCCGCACAGCAGCACCCGGCCTTCCAGCATTTTCGGCACTTCCAGGTCCATGATCGCCTGCACGAAAGGCGCGTCCGTCGTTTCCATCAGCACGCGGAGGGATGGCGCCGCCAATTGACGGGCATCGCCGAGCAGCGCGGCGACGTGTTCGGGCCGCACCGCGCCCGCCGGCAGCGACGCTTCTTGGGTCCGCCCGTCGCGGCCGGTCAGCAGCGCGGCGAGCGGCGCGCCCTGCCCCGCGCGCCGGTACCAGATCCAGTTCCAGCGCCGCTCGCCGACCTCGACCGATTCGTCCTGGCCCGGCACCAGGTAGGCCACCAGCAGATGGCCGTCGCCCTGCTGGAACACGAAGGCGCGATCAAGCTTCTCGCGCGTGGCCGGCGGCAGCAGCGCCTCGGGCACGGCGCCGCGCCAGGCGACATAGCCGGCATAGCGGGGAGCGGCATCGGGCTGCATCTGGGTACGGACCGTGGAACGGGCGCCATCGGCGCCGATGAGCAGGTCGGCCGTCTCGCTCGCGCCATCGGCGAAGTGGGCCGTAACGCGCTGGCCTTCCTGTTCGTAGCGCACGAAGGTCCGGCCCGCGTGCAGGCGGGCCGGCGGCAGTCCGTCGCGCAGCGCCCGGTACAGCACCTCGCACGAGGTCTGGGCCTGCGGCATGTGGCTGCGCTGGAGTATCCGGTCGCCCCGGTCGAGGTAGAGACGGTCGTCGGAAGGCACGCTCGGCAGCCGGTCCGGGTCCAGCTGTGCGAAACGCAATGCCATGAGCACGTCGGGCTGCAGCACGAGCCCGCCGTCATGGCTGCCCATCCCGTCCGCCGAGCGCTCGAACACGTCGACCTCCCACCCAACCGCACGCAGCATCGCGGCCGCCAGCAGTCCGCCCAGCGAACCGCCGATGACGACTGCGCGCGGCGTGGCGCTCATGCCGCCTTCTCCCCCGCGCCTGCCTGGGCCACGCCGCGTCCGGCAATGCGCAGCCTCAGCTTGTCGCAGCCGTGCGGACCGGCTGGCAGCATGGTGGCGGCACAGGCATGCATCGCATCTCTCCCAGTGTATTTACCACCAGTGTAAGACGACTGCCTTGCGTTGTGAACATGCCAATGAAAGGTATGTCTTTACCGCCCAGGCGGCCAACCACACGAAGGTGTGGCCGGCGGCTCTTCCTTCGTCCGCATGGACGCGCACCGGCCCGGATTCCAGAATGCGACGGTGCGCCGCATTGGCGCCTCCTCCACCCGCCTCACTGAAAGGAACAGCATGAAAGGCACCCGCACTCTCGACAAGCTCACCGTCCACGACGGCACCCAGATCCACATCACCGAATGGGGCCATGGCATCCCGGTCGTGTTCAGCCACGGCTGGCCGCTGTCGGGCGACGCCTGGGAAGACCAGATGATGTTCCTGGCGGAGCATGGCTACCGCGTCATCGCCCACGACCGCCGCGGCCACGGCCGCTCGAGCAAGCCCTGGCACGGCAACGACATGGATACCTATGCCGACGACCTGGCGGCCGTGATCGACACCCTCGACCTGAGCGGCGCCATGCTGGTCGGCCATTCGACCGGCGGCGGCGAGGTGGCGCGCTATATCGGCCGCCACGGTACCGGCCGCGTCAGCAAGGCCGTGCTGGTGGGCGCGGTGACGCCGCAGATGATGGCCTCGCCCTCGAACCCGCATGGGGTGCCGATGGAGGTGTTCGACGGCATCCGCGACGGCGTGCGCAGCGACCGCGCGCAGTTCTTCAAGGACCTGGCCCTGCCCTTCTACGGCTACAACCGCCCGGGCGCCAAGCTGTCGGAAGGCATGCGCGACACCTTCTGGCTGCAGGGAATGCAATGCAGCCTCAAGAGCGCCTACGCCTGCATCAAGCAGTTCTCGGAGACCGACTTCACCGAGGACCTCAGGAAGATGAGCATCCCGACCCTGGTGATCCACGGCGACGACGACCAGATCGTCCCGATCGACACCACGGCACGCCGCGCCGTCGAGCTGCTGCCGCAAGGGACGCTGAAGGTCTATGCCGGCGGTTCGCACGGCCTGGCGACCACCCACAAGGACCAGCTCAACGCGGACCTGCTGGCCTTCCTTCGCGCCTGACCGGCGCCGGGCCGTTCTGCGCGCAGCGGTACGACATGGCCAGGTACACCATGTACAGCGCCGAGCGGCCCACCGCATACCCGAGCAGGCATTCGTGCAGCGTCAGCGGCGCGACGAACACGGAGATGGTCATGACAAACAGCGCCACCTGCCACAGCAGTTCCATCTTCTGCTTGCCAGTCACGTAGAACACGTAGCTGAGCGGGCTGGCGACGAAATTGAGGAAGCACAAGGGAGCCAGGATGCGCGCCAGTTCCCCGGCCGGCCGCCAGGTGGAACCGAATACCCAGCCGAACAGATCCGGCGAAAACAGGAGCAGCACCAGCGACGGCCCGAGAGCCAGCAGCACCAGCACCTTGAAGGTGGCGCGGTAGACGTCGCGGCAATGTCCAGCGGACTCGAATTCGTGCACCGCCTGGCGCTTGAACACCTCCAGCACGGAGGTGGCGATCAGCGCGATGGGCGCATTCAGCACCCGCTGGGTCAACGCAAACAGTCCGGCCGCCTGCACGCCATGGTGGATGCCGATCATGAACAGCGGCAACTGGCCGACCACGGTGTTGAGCACGCTCGACGGCAAGGAAAAGCGCCAGAAGGCCTGGTGCTTGGCGAGATAGCTGCGCTGTTCCTTGTCGAGGGTGAGCCTGATGCGGGCCGGAGGCGGCGATACCATGAGTCGCGCCGCCCACAGGCCGGCGCCGAGACCGATCAATTGCCCGGCCAGCAGCGCGGCGCCGTGCAGGCCCGAGTAGAGCAAGGCGAGCTGGCTGACGGCGGTGGTACCGGCCGCCAGCACCTTGGCTTTCGCGGCCTTGTCGAACAAGTTGTGCGAGGCCGCGTAGGCCAGTGTGGTTTGCGTGAACGCGGTGAGCCAGGTGCCGGCGCCGATGGTGAGCAGCGCGAACCAGGACATCGTGCCGACCGCGGACAGTCCCGCCACCCGCGCCGCGACCACGCAGGCCGTCAGCGTCAGGGCCAGCAGGGTCGCAAAATAGGCCACCACACTGAAGCAGACGCGTTGCTGCCTCTTTTCGTGATCGAGCACCATGGCAGCCTCGAAACGCAGGGTGGCCACGATGGAAGCTACCGCTATCACGCCGAGCCAGACGCTGAAGGCGCCCATGTCGGAGGGCGTGCACATGCGCGTGAGCAGGGGCGCGACCAGCAATGGAAGCGCTTGCGCGGCCGTCGCGCCAGCCAGGACGGTGCTGAAGTTTTTCCAGAAGTCGGACCGTGGCATGCTCATGGGGGCACTGTCGGAACTCGGTGAAACCGCGACGGTCACCACCCTCGCGCGCGGGCAGGACGCTAGCGATCAATTGACCAGCTTGCGAAGCTACCAGCACATCGTACCGAGGCGTGGCACGTGCTTATGCATGGGGATCAAACGCGGGGTGTAAATCGGTGTAAATGACCGGTGCTGGGGAAACGAGGTGCTGTGCTTGGGAAAGAGAAGCGGAAGGGGCGCGTCAAAGTCACCACCTTAGTTAGCCAAGAGACTGAAACTCAGCGCCGAGCAAAAATAAAAAAGGCTCCCTTCGGGAGCCTTTTTTATTACTACTGGCGGAGAGGGTGG
>CBIHLT010000316.1:0-4156 GCA_966210615.1 uncultured Massilia sp. | reverse complement strand
ATGATGTTCGGCAGCGTCACGTAGCGCGGCTCGTTCAGGCGCAGGTCGGTGGTGATAATGGCCGGCAGGCTCAGGGCCACGGTTTCCAGGCCGCCGTCGACTTCGCGGGTCACGGTGACCTTGCCGTCTTCCAGCACCACTTTCGATGCGAAGGTAGCCTGCGGCCAGCCGAGCAGCGAAGCCAGCATCTGGCCGGTCTGGTTCGAGTCGTCGTCGATCGCCTGCTTGCCCAGGATGATCAGCTGCGGCTGTTCCTTGTCGGCCAGCGCCTTCATGATCTTGGCCACTGCCAGCGGCTCGGTCTCGACACTGGTCTCGACCAGGATGCCGCGGTCGGCGCCGATCGCCATGCCGGTACGCAGGGTTTCCTGGCACTGGGCCACACCGACCGACACCGCCACCACTTCGGTGACCTTGCCGGCTTCCTTCAGGCGCGTGGCTTCTTCCAGCGCGATCTCGTCGAACGGGTTCATCGACATTTTGACGTTGGCGATATCCACGCCGCTGCCGTCGGATTTGACGCGGACCTTGACGTTGTAGTCGACCACGCGTTTGACGGGTACCAGGACTTTCATAGGGTGCCTTTAGAAAAATGGAATGGGTGACGGTCTAAAATGGCCTAGATTATAAGAGAAATTCAGGCTTCCAACTAAATTAAAGCACGATCGTGCGTTTTTTGGCTAGAGGTTTTCAACTAAAAAATGCTTAAGACAAAAGGCGGAGGCGACGGAGCGGCCTGGGAAGGCAGCCGCTCCGCATGGATGGCGCTTTATTTGCGGCGCATCAGGAAGGTGAACTCGCCGTTTTCGGCGGTGTGGGCCAGCAGCGCGTTGCCCGTTTGCTTGGCGAAAGCCTGGAAGTCACGTACGGACCCGGTGTCGGTGGCCACGATGCGCAGCACCTGGCCGCTCTCCATCTCGGCAAGCGCTTTCTTCGCTTTGAGGATGGGCAGTGGACAGTTCAGTCCGCGCGCATCCAGGTCTCTCTGGAATTCCATGGTATCGGTGTCGATAGTGGTGTCGCTCATCGCTTGCCTGCTTTGTTAGGTGGTCCAACTGAATCGCATACTACTCCAATTCGCGCAGTATGACGCAGCGCACCAAAATAGTCACACACTGTTGCGAGAGTGCAACCAAATGTGAAATATAACATGACAATTCAGCCAGAGCCAGAAACATACATTGTTGACAAGCACTGGCATGGTGCACCTGCAGCGCAGATGCGGTCCATTTTGGCGCGCTGCAAGGCGCGTGGGAAGTACCAAGAATACGTAGGTGGAAGGACAAGCTTGGCGTAACACTCACTCTGGGGCCGCACCCTCGAAACCGTCATCCTCGCGAAGGCGGGGATGACGGTTTTGAGGTGCGAGGTGAACGAATACAGTGCGGCCACGCGGCTACAAAACAAAAACGCCGCCCGAAGGCGGCGTTCTCACGCATCAGGCAGCGGCAATCAGGCGCGCTCGCCCACCCAGCCCGCCACGCCGGCCAGCGCTGCCGGCAGGCCCGAAGGATCGGTGCCGCCCGCCTGCGCCATGTCCGGACGGCCGCCGCCCTTGCCGCCCACCTGCTGGGCGACGAAGTTCACCAGCTCGCCGGCCTTGACCTTGCCGGTGGCGTCCTTGGTCACGCCCGCGATCAGGCTGACCTTGCCGTCCGCCACGCTGGCCAGCACGATGGCCGCGGTCTTGAGCTTGTCCTTCAGCTTGTCCATGGTCTCGCGCAGCGCGGTGACGTCGGCGCCTTCCATGGTCGCGGCCAGCACCTTGATGCCGTTCACGTCCACCGCCTTGGTCACCAGCTCGTCGCCCTGCCCTGCGGCCAGCTTCGACTTCAGCGCGGCGACTTCCTTCTCCAGCGCCTTGACCTGGTCCTGGACCTGGCCGATGCGGCTCGGCAGCTCGTCGGCGCTGGTCTTGAGCGCGCCCGCGGCTTCGTTCAGCTTGCGGGTGATGGACTGCACCAGCGCCAGCGCGCCCTCGCCCGTCACGGCTTCGATACGGCGGATGCCCGCCGCCACGCCGCCTTCCGAGACGATCTTGAACAGGCCGATGTCGCCGGTGCGGGTCACGTGCACGCCGCCGCACAGCTCTTTCGAGGAGCCGATGTCCAGCACGCGCACCGTGTCGCCGTACTTCTCGCCGAACAGCGCCATCGCGCCATGCTTGACGGCGTCGTCGAAGGACATGTGGTGCGACTGGGTGGCGTGGTTCTCGAGGATCTCGCGGTTGACGATGGCTTCGACCTTCGCGATTTCTTCCGCGGTCACCGCGGTCGGGTGGCTGAAGTCGAAGCGGGTCTTGTCGGCGTCGACCAGCGAACCCTTCTGCTGCACGTGGCTGCCCAGCACTTCGCGCAGGGCCTTGTGCATCAGGTGGGTCGCCGAGTGGTTGCGGATGGTGCGCGCGCGCTTGACGGTATCGACCTGCGCGTCGACGGTGTCGCCCACCCTGAGCGAACCTTCGCGCAGCACGCCGTGGTGGCCGAACACGTCGGCCTGGATCTTGAGGGTGTCCTCGACCTGGAACAGGCCGCCGGCAGTGCGGATCTCGCCCTGGTCGCCCACCTGGCCGCCCGACTCGGCGTAGAACGGTGTGGTGTCGAGCACCACGATGCCCGGCTGGCCGGCCTTCAGTTCCTGCACCGCCACGCCTTCGCTGTACAGCGCCAGCACATGGGTGTTGTGGGTCAGCGATTCATAGCCGACGAACTTGGTCTTCTCGCCCGCGTACTCGACGTTGGCGGCCATCTTGAACTTGCCGGCCGCGCGCGCGGTCTGCTTCTGCTGCTCCATGGCGGCGGTGAAGCCCGCTTCGTCCAGGGTCACGCCGCGCTCGCGGCAGATGTCCGCGGTCAGGTCCAGCGGGAAGCCGTAGGTGTCGTACAGGGTGAACGCGGTGGCGCCGTCCAGGTTCTTCGGGTCCTTGGCCAGCTGGGCTTCCAGGATCTTCATGCCGTTTTCCAGGGTCTCGCCGAAACGCTCTTCCTCGGCCTTCAGCACCTGGGCCACGCGCGCCGATGCTTCGCGCAGTTCCGGATAGGCTTCGCCCATTTCCAGGTCCAGGTCCGCCACCAGCTTGTGGAAGAAAGGCTTGGTCTGGCCCAGCTTGTGGCCGTGGCGCAGCGCGCGGCGGATGATGCGGCGCAGGACGTAGCCGTGGCCTTCGCTGCTCGGGATGATGCCGTCGACGATCAGGAAGGAAGCCGCGCGGATGTGGTCGGCGATGACCTTCAGCGAGTTGTTGTTCAGGTCGGAAGCAAAGGTTTCGCGGGCGGCGGCCTTGATCAGGGCCTGGAACAGGTCGATCTCGTAGTTGCTGTGCACGTGCTGCAGCACGGCGGCCAGGCGCTCCATGCCCATGCCGGTGTCGATCGACGGCTTCGGCAGCGGAGTCAGGACGCCCGATTCGTCGCGGTTGAACTGCATGAACACCAGGTTCCACACTTCGATGAAGCGGTCGCCGTCTTCTTCGGCCGAACCCGGAGGACCGCCCCAGATGTCCGGGCCGTGGTCGTAGAAGATCTCGGTGCAAGGGCCGCAAGGGCCGGTATCGGCCATCTGCCAGAAGTTGTCCGATGCGTAGCGGGCGCCCTTGTTGTCGCCGATGCGGATGATGCGCTCCTTCGGCACGCCGATCTCGTTGGCCCAGATGTCGTAGGCCTCGTCGTCCTCGAAGTAGACGGTCACGGTCAGCTTCTCGGCTGGCAGCAGGTAAACCTTGGTCAGCAGCTCCCAGGCGAAGTTGATGGCGTCGCGCTTGAAGTAGTCGCCGAAGCTGAAGTTACCCAGCATTTCGAAGAAGGTGTGGTGGCGCGCGGTGTAGCCGACGTTTTCCAGGTCGTTGTGCTTGCCGCCGGCGCGCACGCAGCGCTGCACGGTGGTGGCGCGCTTGTACGGACGGGTATCCAGGCCCAGGAAGACATCCTTGAACTGCACCATACCGCTGTTGGTCAACAACATGGTCGGGTCGTTGCCCGGCACCAGCGGGCTGGAGCGGACGATGGTGTGGCCTTTGGACTCAAAGAACTTGAGAAACTTTTCGCGGATTTCGGAGGATTTCATGTCGTAGGGGCGGAAGAAGGCAGCATTCTTTATAAAGAGACGATTATAGCGTAGCTGCTTGGGGGAATATCAGTCCAGCGGATATTGACGCGGG
>CBIHLT010000315.1:0-4193 GCA_966210615.1 uncultured Massilia sp. | reverse complement strand
CACCGACCAGAGCCATAAATTCGTGTTCATTGTGAATTCGGACGGCAAGGCGGAATACCGTGCAGTCAAGCTCGGACCCATCGTCGATGGACTGCGCGTGGTGCGTGAAGGCCTGAAGCCGGGAGAGAAAATCGTCGTCAACGGCCTGCAGCGCGTAAAGCCGGGAGCCGGGATCACTGCGCGGGACGTGCCGATGATGGCGAACGCTTTCCCTGGCAACGCCAAGGACGCGACAGTCGCCAGCGTCACCACCGGCTGGAAGGAATAACAATGAAATTCTCACGTTTTTTTGTCGACAGGCCGATCTTCGCCGCCGTGCTGTCGGTACTCATCTTCGTGGCTGGCTTGATTGCGATTTTCTTGCTGCCGATTTCGGAGTACCCGGACGTGCAACCGCCGTCCGTGGTGGTGCGCGCCCAGTACCCGGGTGCCAACCCGAAGGTGATCGCTGAAACCGTCGCCACCCCGTTGGAGCAGGAAATCAACGGGGTCGAGAACATGCTTTACATGACCTCGCAGAACACCTCGGACGGCGCACTGCTGCTGACCGTAACGTTCAAGATCGGCACCAACGTCGAGCAGGCCGAGACGCAGGTCCAGAACCGTGTCCAACGCGCGCTGCCGCGCCTGCCGGAGGAAGTGAGGCAAATCGGCGTCACGACCCTCAAGACTTCCCCTACCGTCACAATGGTGGTGCACTTGATCTCGCCCGACAACCGTTATGACGATCTGTATCTGCGCAATTACGCCGTGTTGAACATCAAGGATCAGCTGGCGCGTCTTCCCGGAATGGGCGAGGTGACCATGTTCGGATCGGGCGACTATGCAATGCGCATCTGGCTGGACCCTCAAAAGGTCGCCGCACGCAGCCTCTCGGCAAGCGATGTCGTGGCCGCGATCCGCGAGCAGAATGTCCAGGTCGCGGCGGGCGTGATCGGTCAGGGCCCCTCCAAGGACGCCGACTTTCAGCTTACCGTCAATACCCAGGGCCGCCTGAAGACCGTCGAAGAATTCGGCAACATTATCGTCAAGACCAGTGCCGACGGTGCCACCACCCTGCTCAAGGACATTGCCCGCCTGGAGTTGGGTTCGAACTCCTACGCACTGCATTCGCTTCTCAATAACAAGCCGGCGGTTGGGATGCCGATCAGAGAGGCGCCCAACGCCAATTCGCTGCAGCTGTCGGCAGATGTGCGCGCGACGATGGAACGGCTGTCAAAGGACTTTCCAGAGGGAGTCGAATACAGAATCGCCTACGATCCGACGCAATTCGTGCGTGAATCGATCAAATCGGTCATCCACACCCTGATCGAAGCGATCGTACTGGTAGCGATCGTGGTGATCGTATTCCTGCAGACCTGGCGTGCATCGGTGATTCCGCTGTTGGCGGTGCCCGTCTCGGTAGTGGGAACGTTTGCCGTCATGTTGCTGTTCGGCTTCTCGATCAACACGCTGTCGCTGTTCGGCCTGGTGCTGGCGATCGGCATCGTGGTCGACGATGCCATCGTCGTTGTCGAAAACGTCGAACGGAATATCGCCAACGGCTTGTCCCCGCGCGAGGCGACAATCCAGGCGATGAAGGAAGTGAGTGGACCGATCGTCGCCATTGCGCTGGTTTTGTGCGCCGTGTTCGTGCCAATCGCATTCGTGTCGGGACTGACCGGCCAGTTCTACCGCCAGTTCGCGCTGACCATCGCCATTTCGACGGTGATTTCGGCGTTCAGCTCACTGACTCTGGCCCCGGCCCTGTCAGCGGCATTGTTGCAGGCCCATGATGCACCGAAGGACAGACTGACCCGCCTCATGGATAAGCTGTTCGGCCGCTTCTTCGCCCTGTTCAACCGCTTCTTCGGCCGCGCGTCCCAGCGCTACGAGCGAGGCGTTCAGGGTGTGCTGCGCCGCAAAAGCGTCGCCCTGGGTGTCTACCTGATGCTCGCGGTGGCCGGCGCGTTCATGTTCACGGTCGTGCCGCGAGGCTTCGTGCCGAGCCAGGACAAAGGCTACCTGATCGGCTTTGCCCAACTGCCGGATGCGGCTTCGCTGGACCGCACTGACGCCGTGATCCGCCAGATGTCCGAGATTGCCAAGAAGGTTCCAGGCGTCGCGGACTCGGTCGCCTTCCCCGGATTGTCCATCAACGGCTTTACTAATGCGCCCAATGCCGGCATCGTGTTCACCGCGCTCGAACCGGCTGACCAGCGCAATGGAGAGCAGCAGAGCGCTGAGGCGATCGCTGCCGAGATCAACAGGCGAATGAAAGTGGTCGAGGATGCTTTCGTGCTGGTGCTGCCGCCGCCGCCAGTCAGTGGCCTGAGCACGACAGGCGGCTTCAAAATGATGATAGAAGACCGCGGCAACCTCGGTTATGACGAGCTGTACAAAGCCGTCAAGGCGATGCAGGAAAGAGCATCCAAGCACCCACAGCTGAAAGGAGTATTCACGAGCTACCAGGTCAACGTGCCGCAGCTGTTTGCCGACATCGACCGCATGAAGGCGAAGCAGCTGGGGGTGCGATTGGCCGAGATAAACCAGACGCTGCAGGTCAACCTTGGCTCGGTATACGTGAACGACTTCAACCCGTTCGGGCGGACCTACCAGGTGCGCGTGCAGGCCGACGCCCAGTGTCGTTCGCAGCGCGAACAGATCGAGCAGCTCAAGGTTCGCAACGACAAGGGTGAGATGATCCCGCTATCGTCCCTCATGAGGTTAAAGGACACGTACGGTCCGGACCGCGTCCAGCGCTACAACAACTACCTCGCCGCTGAACTGAACGGTGGTCCGGCACCGGGCGTGTCGTCCGGCCAGGCCGAAGCACTCATGGAGGAGATCGCCAAGGATATCCTCCCGAAAGGGATGAGCTACGAATGGACCGAGCTGACCTACCAGGACAAACTGGCGGGCAACACCATGCTGTACGTTTTCCCACTGTGTGTGCTGCTGGTGTTCCTGGTGCTGGCGGCGCAATACGAGAGCTGGACCCTGCCACAGGCAGTGATCTTGATCGTGCCGATGTCGATCCTCTGCGCCCTGATCGGAGTCAAGGTCAGCGGCGGAGACAACAACATCTTCACGCAGATCGCGCTGTTCGTGCTAGTTGGCCTGGCGTCGAAGAATGCCATCCTGATCGTCGAGTTTGCAATCGAGCTTGAGCAGCACGGCCGTAGCATCGTTGCAGCCGCGCTGGAAGCCTGCCGCCTGCGCCTGCGTCCGATACTGATGACCTCGATCGCCTTCATCATGGGCGTGGTGCCGCTGGTGCTTTCCCACGGCGCCGGGGCCGAGATGCGTCATGCGATGGGTGTGGCGGTGTTCGCAGGCATGTTAGGCGTGACCCTCTTCGGTCTGTTCCTCACACCGCTGTTCTACGTCTTGCTGCGCATGCTGGCGCGACGCCTTGGCGAAAAGACCTCGGCAGTGGCTTCGACCGCAGCCAAGATGGAAGGAGTCCACTAATTGAAAGCGAGGATCCCAAAGGGTGTGGCAATCATGGTGGCAGGGTTTATGCTGGCCGCATGCAGCGCGCCCGTGTTCAAGCAACCCACGATCGACACGCCGGCCGTATTCAAAGAATCGCAGGGCCCTCATGGCGAAGTCAGGACAGCTGTCGACGGCAGCAGCTGGAAACCGGCGCGTCCGGCGGAGCAGCAGCCGCGCGGAGAATGGTGGCTGGCGTTCCATGATCCGGCCTTGACCGCGTTGATCGGCGAGGCAACCCGCGATAACGCCAGCCTCGCGGTGGCGGCGGCCCGCGTCAAGCAGAGCCGTGCGATCAGCGGGATCGCGAACGCTGACCATATGCCACAGCTTGGATTGGATATTGGCGCCCAGCGTGGCCGGCTCGCACAGCCGCAGACCGTCCAGCCGACGGATGCACCGCTAACGCCGCGGACAAGTTACCGCGCCAATCTGAGCGCAAGCTACGAGGTGGACTTGTTTGGCCGCGTGTCGTCGAATGTGACGGCGGCGCTTGCCGACACGGCAAGCTCGGAAGCACATTATCGCTCGGTGCTGTTGTCGTTACAGGCCGACCTCGCGCAACTGTACTTTCGCCTGCGTGCCACCGATGCTGAGCTCGACGCTGTCGCGCAAACCGTGCGGCTGCGCGAGGAAAGCGTCAAGGTGACCCAAGCTCGCTTCGACCTGGGTGACATCGGTGAATTAGACCTGTCGCGCGCGAGGACGGAACTTGCAAC
>CBIHLT010000314.1:0-4207 GCA_966210615.1 uncultured Massilia sp. | reverse complement strand
CGCAAGTCCGACACCAACGTGCGCATCACCGCGCAGCTGATCCAGGCCCGTGACGGGTTCCATGTCTGGTCGCAGACCTACGATCGCGAGCTGAGCGACATCTTCAAGGTGCAGGACGAGATCTCGCGGGCCGTGCTCGACGCCATGAAGGCCAACCTGTTGGGCGACCAGCAGCCACGCGCCAGTTCCACCACCAGCGTGGCCGCCTACAACCTGCACCTGCAGGCGCAATCGAATTTCTTCAAGCGCGGCAGCGAGAACCTGGAGGCGGCCCGTCGCCAGTTCGAGGCGGCGCTGGCCCTCGACCCGGACTACGTGCCCTCGCTGGTCGGCCTGGCGCGCACGCTGGTCTTCATGCCGAGCTACAAGCGCTACGTGGCGCGCGAGCGCGACGCGCTGTTCGATGCCTCTGCCGAGGCTGCCCGGCGTGCGCTCGCGCTGGACGCCGACAATGCCGCCGCCCATGCCTTGCTCGCCTACGGCGCGATGAAGCGGCATCGCTGGGAGGAGGCGGAAGCCGGCTTCACCCGCGCGCTGGCGCTGGCGCCCAACGACGGCGAGGTCGTCAACATGGCGGGCGATTTCTACGTGCAGGTGCTCGACCGGGGGCGAGCCCTCGAGCTCGAACGCCGGGCACTCGAGCTCAATCCGCTATCGCCGGTGCACAACTGGGAGGTCGGCATTGCCCACGCGGTGTTTGGCGAATTCGATCGCGCCATCCCGCACCTGACCGCGGGCAATGCCCTGGCGCCGGAGCTCTTTCGCCCCTACTTCTCGATGGTGTGGTCCTACGGCGAGCTCAAGCGTTTCGACGAGATGCACGCGGTGATCGCCAAGGCCCGTCGCCTCACGCAGGCCCCGGACCACTACTACCTGTTTCTCGATGCTTGGGCGGCCATTTTCGAGGGCAAGCGTGAGCGCGCACTGCAATTGCTCGAACGCCTGGAGCCGGTCGCTGCCCGGGGCGAAATCGGGCCTCCTTCCTGGCTCGGCTATGCCTACCTGCTGGTGGGCGAGTCGGACAAGGCCGCGCACTGGTTGCAGCAAGCCAGCAGCATCGGCGACGACAGCTTCTGGTACCCCGAGCCCATTGACCTGAAGCGGCTCTACGCCGATCCGAAGACCCGGTTCGTATTTCGGGACCCGGACTTGAAGGCGCTCCTGGATATTCAAGCCAGGCATCTCGACTAATCCCAAAATGGGTATGAAAATACCCATTATGGGAAAGAAACTCACCAGCCGCACCTCTCGTCCGCCTCGTGCCCCCCGTGGCAGCGGCATCGCCTCCGCGCTTTTCACGACCACCCAGCAACGGGTGCTCGGCCTGTTGTTCGGCCAGCCCGAACGGAGCTTCTTCGCGAGCCAGGTGATTGCCCTGGCGGGAGGCGGCACCGGGGCCGTGCAACGCGAGCTGGCACGCCTGGAAGCCGCGGGACTGGTGGCGTCGCGGCGCGTCGGCACGCAGAAGCACTACCAGGCTGATGCGCAGTCGCCGGTCTTCGCCGAGCTGTGTTCGCTCGTGCGAAAGACCGTCGGGCCTGCCGAGCCCTTGCGCGTGGCGCTCGCTCCGATCGCGCAGGCGATCCAGCTGGCATTCGTCTTCGGCTCGGTCGCGAAGAAGGCTGACAGCAGCGACAGCGATATTGACCTGCTGGTGGTGTCGGACTCGTTGTCGTATGCAGATGTGTACCCGCTGCTGGAGGACGCGAGCCGCCACCTGGGTCGAACGGTGAACCCGAGCATTTACACGCAGGCCGACCTGGCGCGCGGGCGAAAAACCGGGGGCGCGTTCCTGAAGCGCGTCATGGCACAGCCAAAGCTATGGGTCATAGGAGAGGAGCATGACATCGCCGCTTGAGAACCTGGCCATCGCAACGGGGCCGTTGCAGCATCCGCGCTGAGCGGCCCGCCCGCGTGATTTCTGGCATGCTCTGCCCTGCGCACCTCCGCGGGGAACGGACGCCGTGCCGCTCATCCACGAACTCAAACGCCGCAACGTCATCCGCATGGCCGGCCTGTACCTGGTCGGGTCGTGGCTCATCGTGCAGGTCGCGGGCACGCTGCTGCCGATGTTCGGCGCGCCGGATTGGGTGGCACGCAGCCTGGTGCTGGTGCTGGCGATCGGCTTCCTGCCGGCGCTGGCCTTCGCCTGGATCTTCGAGCTCACGCCCGAGGGCCTGAAGCGCGACGAGGCGGTGCCCGCCGAGGCATCGATCGCGCCGCAGACGGCGCGGCGAATGGACCGGCTGATCATCGTGGTGCTGTTGCTGGCGCTGGGCTACTTCGCGCTGGACAAGTTCGTGCTGGCGCCGAAGCGTGATGCGATGGTCGCGGCGCCGCCCGCGCAAGCCGCAGTCGTTCCCCCGGCCGAGGCAGCAGCCCCCGCACTCGGCCGCCAGTCCATCGCGGTGTTGCCCTTCGCCGACCTCAGTCCGACCCAGGACCAGGCCTATTTCAGCGACGGCATGGCCGAGGAAATCCTCAACGCGCTCGCGCAGGTGAAGGGCCTGAAGGTCGCCGGCCGCACCTCGTCCTTCCAGTACAAGGGCCGCAACGAGGACCTGCGCGCCATCGGTCGCGCGCTCGGCGTGGCGCACATCCTCGAGGGCTCGGTGCGCAAGCAGGGCGAGCGCGTGCGCATCACCGCGCAGCTGATCCAGGCCAGCGACGGCAGCCACCTGTGGTCGGAAACCTACGACGGCGACCTGCGCGACGTGTTCGGGTTGCAGGAAAACATCGCCCGCGCGATCACCACGCAGCTGAAGCTGGTGCTGGAGGACGGCCAGCGGCTGGTGCCGGTGGCGACGCGGGACATGGAGGCCTACGGCCTGTACCTGAAGGCGACCTCGATCTTCGACCACCGCGACGCCGAGCGCATGCCCGAGGCGGCGCGGATGCTGGAGGAAGCAACCCGGCGCGATCCGGACTACGCCCGCGCCTGGGCCAGGCTGGCCGCGGTGTACGTCATCCTGCCGACCTACATCGGCACCAGCGCGTCCTCCATGCTGGACCAGGTCCGCGCCACCGCGAAGAAGGCGATCGCACTCGATCCCACACTGGCCGAGCCCTGGGCCGTGATGGGCCTGGCCTCCAGCCAGGGCAAGGCCGACCACATCGCCGCGCGCCAGGAATTCGAGCAGGCCCTGCGGCTGGACGCGGACGACATCACCACCAACTTCTGGTACGGGCTGGCGCTGTTGCGCTCCGGTTACCACGACGCCGGCGTGGAGCGCCTGGAGCACGCGCTGGCCGTGGACCCGATGGTGCCGAACCTGATGCGCTGGCGCGGCGTGGCCGCGTTGTTCGACGGCGACCTCGATACCGCCGAGCAGTACCTCCAGCGCGCGCAGGCCACCGGACTGGTGTTCGCCGACCGCGAACTGGCCGAGCTGGCCGCCGCCCGCGGTGACCGGGCCGAGGCGACGCGACTGTGGGTGTCCGGGAACTGGAACCTGCTGCGCATGCTGCCGGCCGAGGCCGCGACCGTGGTGCCCGCGGGACTCTACGGCAGTGCGCAGGAACGCGAGCGGGCGGTGCGCCTGATCCGCGATTGGGCGGCCGGGCAGGAGACGGTGCCCGGCCTGTTGCCATTGACGCTGGTGCAGCTTGGACAGGGCGCCGAAGCGCTCGAGCTGGCGCGCCTCAAGGTCGACGGCGACGATTCCGACTTCATGGCCTTCCTCTTCAGCCGCCGCGGCGCCAGCCTGCGCGCGCTGCCGCCGTACGCCCGCCTCGTCGAGGACGAAGGACTCGTGCGGCTATGGGCCCGGCACGGAGCGCCGGACCTGCGCTAGCGCGGAGTTTCCCGCTCAGTCCTCGTTCGGATCCTTGTAGCGGAACGGATCGCTGTCCTCGGGCAGGATCGGCAACACGTTCGCCGGCACCGTCTTGTCCGCGTTTGCCGCCGCCAGCAGCACGCCGGCCAGCACCGCCGAGGCCTGGCGCAAGTCGTTCGCGCGCAGGTGGTCGTAGCTGTCCACGCTGGAGTGGTGGGTGGTGGAGTTGTAGTCGAGCGGGTCCTGGATGAACTGATACGCCGGCAGGCCCATGCGCACGAAGGGCACGTGGTCGGTGCCGCCGGTGTTGCCGGCCACCACCGCGCTGGCGCCCAACGCATCGTAAGGTGCGAGCCAGTTGCGCAGCAGCGGCACCGCGGCGACGTTGCCCTCGGCGTGCAGGCCGCGCAGCTTGCCGCCGCCGTTGTCGA
>CBIHLT010000313.1:0-4243 GCA_966210615.1 uncultured Massilia sp. | reverse complement strand
GTGTGGAAGGAAAGCGGGGAGGGCGAGAGCCTTCCCCGCTTTTTATTATCCCT
Source organism: uncultured Massilia sp. (assembly GCA_966210615.1). Taxonomy (GTDB): domain Bacteria; phylum Pseudomonadota; class Gammaproteobacteria; order Burkholderiales; family Burkholderiaceae_D; genus Telluria. Next base: position 4,190 of record CBIHLT010000313.1, on the reverse strand, counting down.
GCTGGCCAGGTTCATTATTTCCACACGGATCCGGTCTGCGCGATGTATCTCTGCTAAGATCGTGTCACATCCGCCGCATGCGTCAACAATCAGCATCCATGACCCAAAGCTTCTTCCAGACCTTCATCCTCCTCATCCTCGTCACCGACCCCTTCGGCAACGTTCCGCTCTTCGCCGCCGCCCTCAAGGACGTGGCCCCGCAGCGCCGCCCGCGCATCGTGGTGCGAGAATGCGCGATCGCCTTCCTGCTGTTGCTGGTCTTTATGTTCTTCGGCCAGCACTTCCTCGAAGCGCTGCACCTGAGCCCCGTATCGCTGCGCATTGGCGGCGCAGTCATTCTCCTGATGATCGCAATCCGCATGATCTTCCCGCATCCGGATGGCGTGCTGGGCCGCAGCGAGCATGGCGAGCCCTTCATCGTACCGCTGGCGATTCCCGCGCTGGCCGGCCCCTCGGCCCTGGCCACCGTGCTGCTGTTCAGCTCGAGCAGCCTTACCGAGACCATGGTGCACGTCGCCGCACTGGCTGCGGTAGGCGTGGTGTGGCTGGCCGTGTTCCTGAGCGCCGAGCGCCTGCAGCAGAAGCTGGGGCCGCAGGTCATGACCGCCTTCGAGCGCCTGATGGGCCTGATCCTGACGGCGATGTCGATTGAAATGCTGCTCGGCGGTATCCGCGAATTCGTCAAGACGCTCTGATCCCGTATCCCGGTCAGCCGTGCGGAAGGGTGTCGGATAAATCTGGCACACTGCGGCTGACGCGGTAACGCGTTTCCATGCTGGGTACCACAACAATGAAACAGGAACACGCGATACCTTCCGAATGGCTGCCCTTCCTGAGCGGCGGCGGCATGATGGGCGCGATGATGCGTTCGCACGACTGGTCCGGTTCGCCGCTGGGGCACCCGCGCGCCTGGCCGCAGGCGTTGCGCACGGTCGTCGGCCTCATGCTCAATTCGAAGTTCCCGATGTTCGTCGCGTGGGGACCCGAGCTTGGATTCCTCTACAACGACTCCTACGTCGCCATCCTGGGGGAGAAACATCCCCATGCGCTGGGCGCACGCTTCCACGACATCTGGTCCGAGATCTGGGATGACATCCATCCCCTGATCGTGCGCGCCCTCAGGGGCGAGGCGACCTACATGGACCGCCTGCTGCTGCGGATGAACCGCCACGGCTACGAAGAGGATACCTGGTTCACGTTTTCCTATTCGCCGGTGCGCGACGAGGGCGGCACCGTGGCGGGCATGTATTGCGCCTGCGTCGAGGCGACCGCCGAGGTGCTGGCCGAGCGCTACCGCGAGGAAGAGAACCAGCGCCTGATGGCCCTGTTCGAGCAGGCGCCGGGCATCATCGCCGTGCTGCGCGGCCCGAACCATGTGTTCGAGCTGACCAACCATTCCTACCTCCAGCTGATCGGCCAGCGCGAGCTGGTCGGCAAGCCGGCGCGCGAGGCCTTGCCGGAAGTGGCGGGGCAAGGCTTCTTCGAGCTGCTCGACCAGGTCTACGCATCGGGCGAACCCTTTGTCGGGCACGACCTGCCTGTGCGTATCCAGCGCGAGCCCAACGCGCCGCTGGAGGTGCGCTACATCGATTTCGTCTACCAGCCCTTCCGCGACCACAAGGGCGAGGTGGCCGGCATCTTCGTGGAAGGCAGCGACGTCACCGCCCGCAAGCACGTGGAAGACGAACTGCGTGCAGCCAACAGCCAGAAGGACCAGTTCCTGGCGATGCTGGCGCACGAGCTGCGCAACCCGCTGGCGCCGATCACCACGGCGGCCCAGCTGCTGCAAAGCGGCCAGCTGGACGCCCACGGCATCCGCAACGCCAGCAACATCATCGCGCGCCAGGCCGAGCACATGACGGACCTGGTGAACGACCTGCTGGACGTGTCGCGCGTGACGCGCGGCCTGGTGACGATCGAGAAGGACGACCTGGACGTGGCCGAGATCGTGGCCGAAGCGGTCGAGCAGGTGCGGCCCCTGATCGACGCGCGCCACCACGAACTGCGCACCGAGATCGCGAGCGAAGCGCTGCACGTGGCCGGCGACCGCACGCGCCTGATCCAGGTGCTCTCGAACATCCTCAATAACGCCGCCAAGTACACGCCGCCGGGAGGCCTGATCGTGCTGCGGGTGCGCCGTGACGCCGAGGGCGTGGCCATCGCGGTGTGCGACAACGGGCAGGGCATCGAGCCCCAGGTGCTTCCCTATATCTTCGACCTGTTCATCCAGGCCGAGCGCACGCCGGACCGCTCGCAGGGCGGCCTGGGCATCGGACTGGCGCTGGTCAAGAGCCTGGTGGTGCTGCACGGCGGGCGGGTCGAGGCGCGCAGCAAAGGACCGGGACGCGGCAGCGAATTCGTGGTGCATCTGCCGCTGCTGGCCGCGCCGGCGGCGCTGGAAGCGGCGCCCGAGCCGGCGCCGCTGGATACCGATAACGGCCTGCGCGTCATGGTCGTGGACGACAATGTCGATGCGGCGGAGATGCTCGCGACCTTGCTGGAGATGAACGGCCATCACGTGAGCGTCGAATACGACGGCAAGTGCGCGCTGGCGCGGGCGGCGAGGGAGCATCCGCAAGTGATCCTGCTCGACATCGGCCTGCCCGACATCGACGGCCACGAGCTGGCGCGCCAGTTGCGCGCGGCGCCGGCGACGGCGGACGCGGTCCTGATCGCGCTGACCGGCTATGGACAACCCGAGGACCAGAAGCGCGCGCACGAGGCGGGGTTCGACTATCACATGGTCAAGCCGGCCGACCTGGCGCGGCTGCTCGAACTGCTGGCCGAGGTGAAGGAGGGGCGCGCCTAGCCGTCTTGTTCATCCGTGCGCGGCGGGGCGGGACCTGCGGTGTATGCTGGTTTTAACAGCGATAACACGACAGGGCCATGCACATGAGAACCTGGAGAATTGCCAACGAGGGCGCGGCGCTCGACCGTTCGTGCGAGGGCGCCAAGAAGAGCGGAGGACACTGGCACGAAGAGGGCTGCGCCGCGCTGTACAGCGCGATGACGGCGGAGCTGGCGGTGCTCGAGAAGTTCGTGCACAGCGAGGGCGACGAACCCGACCTGGTGCTGGTGGCGGTGGACGTGCCGGATGACCCGGCGCTGGGTGTCGACATGCCGCCGGAGCGGCTGCCGAACGGGTGGAACGACATCGAGGACGCGGGTAGTGCGGCGAACTTCGGGACCAACTTCCTGAAGGACCGCGAGTACCTCTACATGCGGGTGCCCTCGGTGATCGTCGGGGAAGGGTGGAACCTGGTGATCAATCCGGAGCATCCGGCGTATGAGAGGGTGGAGCTCAGTATCGTGAGGTCGTTCAGTTTCGATCCGCGGATGTTCAATCGGCCGGATAAGTGTTGACCTCCTTCCTCCGTTATCCTTAAATCCGTCGTCCCGGCGAAGGCCGGGATCCAAGTTTGTTCGATCTGCCCTCGGCCTTTATTCGGAAGCCGCGAACTGCTCAACGAACTTGGGTCCCCGCCTTCGCGGGGATGACGGTTTTGAGTATAGGGGATTGAAGCAGGTTCACTGGGCCGCTTACTTGCCCAACATCGACACGACATTATCCGCCCCCGGCGCACCAAAGGCCTGCTGCTTGAGCACATGCAGCTGATCCCGCACCTGCGCCGCCTTCTCGAACTCGAGGTTCTTGGCGTGGTCCACCATGAGCTTCTCGAGACGCTTGATCTCCTTGCTGATCTGCTTCTCGCTCATCGACTCGACCTTGGCGGTCGCCGCGTCTTCGTGGATGCCCTCGACCATGGCCTTCTGCGCGGCGTTGCTGTACACGCCGTCGATCATCTCCTTGATCTTCTTCTGCACCCCTTTCGGCGTGATGCCATTCGCCTCGTTGAACGCGATCTGCTTGGCGCGGCGGCGCTCGGTTTCGTCGATCGCGCGCTTCATCGAATCGGTCATCTGGTCCGCGTACAGGATCGCCACGCCGTTCAGGTTACGCGCCGCGCGGCCGATGGTCTGGATCAGCGAGCGCTCCGAACGCAGGAAGCCTTCCTTGTCCGCATCCAGCACCGCGACCAGCGATACCTCCGGCAAGTCCAGGCCCTCGCGCAGCAGGTTGATGCCGACCACCACGTCGAAGGTGCCCAGGCGCAGGTCGCGCAGGATCTCAACGCGCTCCACCGTCTCGATGTCGCTGTGCAGGTAGCGCACCTTGATGCCGTGGTCGC
>CBIHLT010000312.1:0-4257 GCA_966210615.1 uncultured Massilia sp. | reverse complement strand
GCGGCCGATCACGACGGCGTGCTTGCCGCGCAGGTCGATGCCGGTGGTCTCGATCAGCTTCATGCAGCCGTAGGGGGTGCAGGGGCGGAAGCCGGGCAGGTTGGCGACCAGCTCGCCGGCCGACAGCACCGAGTAGCCGTCCACGTCCTTGCTGGTGGCGATGGCTTCGATGACCTTGCTCGGGTCGATGTGCTTGGGCAGGGGCATCTGGACCAGGATGCCGTGGATCGCCGGGTCGGCGTTGAGGGCGGCAATACGGCCGAGCAGGGCCTGCTCGGTGAGGTCGGCGTCGTATTTCTCCAGCACCGAGTGGAAGCCCACGTCGCCGCAGGCCTTGACCTTGTTGCGCACGTAGACGTGGCTGGCCGGGTCTTCGCCGACCAGGATCACGGCCAGGCCAGGCTGCCTGCCGGCGGCGGTCAGCTTGGCGGCGCGTTCCTTGATATCGGCGCGCAGTTGTTGGGAAAGGAGGACTCCGTCGATCAGTTGGGCAGGCATGGGTAGGCTCGGGCTGGGCAAAAATGAAATTATAAAGCCCGCGCCCCGGGTGTGCTCTAACGCGCGCCGCGTGGGGGCAAGCATTGTCATATTCATCGTTAAAGCTTGCACGCCGCCGAGTCCCGGAACGACGGGGTAGCTCTGCCGAAGGTGAGAGCACCGTTGGCACATTCTGCCACCGCACTTCGTTATACGATTGACAATTCGAGTCAGACCGCACCAGCGGCCGAAAAATGTGCGCTTGCAGCATGTGATTTCGTATTATGAAATGACATATCGCAATTTGAAAAAGAAAAATACCGCTGTTAGAATCCATGGGTTTATTAATCGATATTTGAAATTTCACCACTTCGCCGCCAGCCAAAATTAGGGATCGGGTGGGGCGCATACTCAAGGAGACGCATTAATGTCAGCTCAACTCGACCAGTTGACGGCACAAGCTGCCAACGACCCGGACACCCTCGAGACCCAGGAATGGCTCGACGCCCTGGAAGCGGTGATCGAACATGAGGGTACCGAACGCGCCCACTACCTGATGGAGCGCATGGTCGACCTGGCGCGCCGCCGCGGCGCCCACATCCCGTTCTCGAGCAACACCGCCTACGTGAACACCATCCCGGCGCACCAGAACGTGAACTGCCCGGGCAACCTCGAATATGAAGAGCGCCTGCGCTCGTGGATGCGCTGGAACGCGATGGCGATGGTGGTCAAGGCCAACCGCGCCGACGGCGACCTGGGCGGCCACATCTCGTCCTTCGCCTCGCTGGCCAACATGCTGGGCATCGGCTTCAACCACTTCTGGCACGCCCCGACCGAAGAACACGGCGGCGACCTGCTGTACATCCAGGGCCACAGCTCGCCCGGCATCTACGCGCGCGCCTATCTCGAAGGCCGCATCAGCGAAGAGCAGATGCTGAACTTCCGCCGCGAAGTCGACGGCAAGGGCCTGTCGTCCTACCCGCACCCGAAACTGATGCCGGACTTCTGGCAGTTCCCGACCGTGTCGATGGGCCTGGGCCCGCTGATGGCGATCTACCAGGCGCGCTTCCTGAAGTACCTGCACGCGCGCGGCATCGCCAACACCGAAGCCCGTAAAGTCTGGGTCTTCTGCGGCGACGGCGAGATGGACGAGCCGGAATCGATGGGCGCGATCGGCATGGCCGCGCGCGAGCGCCTCGACAACCTGGTCATGGTCGTCAACTGCAACCTGCAGCGCCTGGACGGCCCGGTGCGCGGCAACGGCAAGATCATCCAGGAACTGGAAGCGGACTTCCGCGGCGCCGGCTGGAACGTGGTCAAGGTCATCTGGGGCTCGCAGTGGGACGCCCTGCTGTCGAAGGACAAGGACGGCATCCTGCAGCGCGTGATGATGGAAACCGTCGACGGCGAATACCAGAACTACAAGGCCAAGGACGGCGCCTACGTGCGCAAGCACTTCTTCGGCAAGCATCCGAAGCTGCTCGAGATGGTCGCCAACATGAGCGACGACGACATCTGGCGCCTGACCCGAGGCGGCCACGACCCGCACAAGATCTACGCCGCGTTCAAGAACGCGCAGGAGAACAAGGGTTCGCCGACCGTGCTGCTGGTGAAGACCGTCAAGGGCTTCGGCATGGGCAAGTCGGGCGAGGCGCGCAACACCGCGCACCAGACCAAGAAGCTGGACGACGAGGCGATCCGCGAAATGCGCGACCGCTTCAACATCCCTATCCCGGACGACAAGCTGGCCGAGATCCCGTTCTTCAAGCCGTCCGACGACGCGCCTGAAATGAAATACCTGCACGAGCGCCGCAAGGCCCTCGGCGGCTACCTGCCGCAGCGCCGCTCCAAGGCCGACGAAGCCCTGGTGGTGCCGAAGCTGGAAACCTTCAAGGCCGTGCTCGAGCCGACCGCGGAAGGCCGCGAGATCTCGACCACCCAATCCTACGTCCGCGTGATCACCAGCCTGCTGAAGGATCCGAGCATCGGCCAGCGCATCGTGCCGATCCTGGTCGACGAATCGCGTACCTTCGGCATGGAAGGCCTGTTCCGCCAGATCGGCATCTTCAACCAGCAGGGCCAGCTGTACGAGCCGGTCGACCGCGACCAGGTGATGTACTACCGCGAAGACAAGGCCGGCCAGATCCTGCAAGAGGGTATCAACGAAGCGGGCGGCATGAGCTCGTGGATCGCCGCGGCGACCTCGTACTCGTCGAACAACCGCACGATGATCCCGTTCTACACCTTCTACTCGATGTTCGGCATGCAGCGCGTGGGCGACCTCGTATGGCTGGCAGGCGACATCCGTGCGCGCGGCTTCCTGATGGGCGGCACCGCCGGCCGCACCACGCTGAACGGCGAAGGCCTGCAGCACGAGGACGGCCACAGCCACATCATTGCTGCCACGGTCCCGAACTGCCTGCCCTACGACCCGACCTTCGGCCACGAGGTGGCGGTGATCATCCAGGACGGCCTGCGCCGCATGGTGGAAGAACAGGAAGACGTGTTCTACTACATCACCATCATGAACGAGAACTACCAGCATCCTGGCCTGAAAGCCGGCCAGGAAGAGGGCATCCTGAAAGGCATGTACCTGCTGCAGGAAGGTGAAAAAGAAGCGCAGAACCGCGTGCAGCTGATCGGCTGCGGCACCATCCTGCGCGAGTCGATCGCAGCAAGCGAGCTGCTGAAGAACGACTGGGGCGTGGCCGCCGACGTGTGGTCGGCTCCGTCGCTGACGCTGCTGGCCCGCGACGGCCAGGACGCCGAGCGCTGGAACATGGTCAACCCGGATGCGGAGCAGCGCGTGCCTTACGTGACCTCGCTGATGCAGAACACCACCGGCCCGATCGTCGCGACCACCGACTACATGCGCCTGTTCGCCGAGCAGATCCGCGCCTTCATGCCGAAGGACCGCACCTACAAGGTGCTGGGCACCGACGGCTTCGGCCGCTCGGATTCGCGCGTCAAGCTGCGCGAGTTCTTCGAGGTGAACCGCTACTACATCACGGTCGCTTCGCTGCGCGCCCTGGCCGACGAAGGCAAGATCGAGCGCTCGGTCGTGGCGCAGGCGATTGCCAAGTACGGTATCGATCCGAACAAGCCGAATCCTGTGACCCAGTAAATGCTCCGTCGTCCCCGCGTAGGCGGGGACCCAAGTTTGCGTGCGCAGCCATGAAGCATGTTTCGACTGCGTTGAGAAACCTGGGTCCCCGCCTTCGCGGGGATGACGTGTGGCGAACTCAAATAAAAACGGAGCTAACACTATGAGCATTGTGGAAGTCAAAGTCCCCGACATCGGCGACTTCAAGGAAGTCGAAGTGATCGAGCTGATGGTCAAGCCGGGCGACACCATCAAGGTCGACCAGTCGCTGATCACGGTCGAATCCGACAAGGCCAGCATGGAAATCCCGTCCAGCCATGCCGGCGTCGTGAAGGAAATCAAAGTGAAGGTCGGCGACAAGGTCGCCGAAGGCTCGCTCGTGCTGCTGCTCGAGGAGTCCGCCGGCGCCGCCGCGCCTGCACCGGCCGCCGCCGCACCGGCTCCCGCAGCCGCGCCGGCGCCAGCCGCTGAAGCGGCACCTGCCGCCGCGCCCGCAGCATCGGGCGGCATCGTCGAAGTCAAGGTCCCCGACATCGGCGACTTCAAGGAAGTCGAAGTCATCGAACTGATGGTCAAGCCGGGCGACACCGTCAAGGTGGACCAGTCCTTGTTCACGGTCGAATCGGACAAGGCCAGCATGGAGATCCCGTCGACCCACGCGGGCGTCGTGCAGGAAC
>CBIHLT010000311.1:0-4307 GCA_966210615.1 uncultured Massilia sp. | reverse complement strand
ACTGCATCACCTCGCTGCAGAACGGCGCCGACCTGCTGTGGATCGAAACCGAGAAACCGCACATCGCCCAGATCGGCGGCATGGTCAAGGAAATCCGCAAGGTCATCCCGAACGCCAAGCTGGTCTACAACAACAGCCCGTCCTTCAACTGGACCCTGAACTTCCGCCAGCAGGTGTTCGACAGCATGCAGCAGCGTGGCGAGGACGTCTCGGCCTACGAGCGCGGCCAGCTGATGAGCGCGGAATACGACGACTCGGCCTTGGCGCGCGAAGCCGACGAGCGCATCCGCACCTTCCAGGCCGACGCGGCCCGCGAAGCCGGCATCTTCCACCACCTGATCACCCTGCCGACCTACCACACCGCCGCGCTGTCGACCGACAACCTGGCCAAGGACTACTTCGGCGACCAGGGCATGCTGGGCTACGTGGCCGGCGTGCAGCGCAAGGAAATCCGCCAGGGCATCGCCTGCGTCAAGCACCAGAACATGTCGGGTTCGGACATCGGCGACGACCACAAGGAGTACTTCAGCGGCGAAGCGGCGCTGAAGGCCGGCGGCAAGCACAATACGATGAACCAGTTCTAAACCCGGGGTGCCGCCGGCCGCGCTCGAGCGCCGGCCGGCGGCGCGCGTTCTTCAATGTCCTTGGGCCTGGCGGCGCTGCCGCACCATCCGTTCGAAGTCGCGCCCGCGCAAGGGCCGGCTGAAGTAGTAGCCCTGGACTTCGTCGCAGCCCCGGCCCAGCAGGTAGTCCCACTGGGCCCGGGTTTCGACGCCTTCGGCGATCACGCGCAGTCCCAGCTCGTGCGACAGTGAGATCATGGCCGCGACCATGGCCGAGCTGCTCGCATCCTGCCCGATGTCGCGCACGAAGGATTGGTCGATCTTCAGCACATCCACCGGGAAGCGTTTCAGGTAGGACAGGCTGGAATAGCCGGTGCCGAAGTCGTCGATCGACAGGTGTACTCCCATCGCCTTCAGCTCCCGCATGGTCGCCACCGCCGTGTCGACATCTTCCATCATGAGGCTTTCGGTCAGCTCGATCTCCAGGCTGGACGCCGGCAGTCCCGTCTCGCGCAGCACATCCGCGATCAGGCGGGGCAGCGCTGCATCCCTGAACTGGCGCGACGACAGGTTGACCGCCACGCGCAGCTCCCCTAACCCGGCGCCCCGCCAGGCCGCGGCCTGGGCGCAGGCGGCGCGCAGCACCCAGGTGCCGATCGGGACGATCAGGCCGGTTTCCTCGGCCAGCGCGATGAAGCGGTCGGGGCGCATCATGCCCAGTTGCGGATGACGCCAGCGGATCAGCGCTTCCATGCCGATCACGGCGCCGCTGGCCAGGTCGACCTGGGGCTGGTAATGCAGCTCGAACTCGTCGGCGTTCACCGCGTGGCGCATCGCATCCACCATGGCCAGGCGTTCGCGCGCGCGCGCATTCATGCTGGGCAGGTAGAAGCGCATCGCATTGCGCCCGCTTTCCTTGGCGCGGTACATCGCGATTTGCGCATACCGCACCAGGCTGTCGGCATCGCCGCCGTCGCCCGGGTAGCCGGCGATGCCGGCGCTGCAGGTCAGGAACACGCGCTGTGCGCCTTCGCTGAAGGGCTCGGCGATCGCCGCCAGCACCTTGCCGACGGTCGCCGCGGCATGGCTCTCGTCGGCGCGGTTCTCGAACAGCAGGACGAACTCGTCGTCGCCGGTGCGCGCGACGGTATCGGTGGGTCCCACCGCGGCCAGCATGCGCTCGCCGGCCTGGCACAGCAGGCGGTCGCCGGCCGCTGGCCCCAGGCTGTCGTTGACATGCTTGAAGTGGTCGAGGTCGAGCACCGCCACCCACACCGGGGCCGCGTCCGTGCGCGCGAAGGCCAGCGCGCGGTCGATGCGGTCGGCCAGCGCCACCCGGTTCGGCAAGCCGGTCAGCATGTCGTGGCGGGCGCGGTGTTCGAGCGCGGCCTCGTATTGCTTGGCGGTCGTGACGTCGTATTCGAAAATGACGAAGTAGTCGGTGACGCCGTGCTCGTCCTTGATGGGCGCGAGGTAGGCCTCCTCGTAGTAGAGCGTGCCGTCCCTGCGCTGCAGCTGCAGCAGCGCGTGCGCCTCGCGGCGTTCGGCGATGGCGTTGCGCAGGTCGTGCAGGCCAGGCTGGTCTTCGACGCCCATGGCCAGGAATTCCAGCGGCCGGCCGAGCACTTCTTCGGCGCCGTAGCCATGCAGGCGCGTGAAGGCCGGGTTGACATGGATGATGGCCCCGTCGGGCGAGTGGGCATCGATCAGGGTCACCGAATTGGCGCTCGACTCGATGGCGCGCTGGTGCAGCCGAAGCGCCTCGGAGGTCCGGTCCAGGTCGGCCGTGCGCTCCTCCACCAGGCGCTCGATCAGCCTGGTGCGCTGCATCCGCCCATGCACATATGCGGCCGCCACCATCCCGACGGCCAGCCGGGTCAGCACGCCCAGGGCCGATTCCGGTTGGGCGGACGCGGCCTTGCCTCCACGCCTCTTCAGTTCCATACCTGCTCCGCTTGTACGGCGATTCGGATTAGGTCCTCGATGGTGCCGGCCCGGAATCGGCCGGGGCTGCGCCCGACGCGGCGGTCGCGGCATCCCGTGCTCCTGCTACACGCGGTTCCCGCCTTGCAGGAGCGAATCGCGCAGGCTCCGTTGCCAGTGTACGCTCCGGCCTGCGTCCATGATGCCTGTTACATGTGATGAGGGCGGAATGCAACGGTCCTGAGGGGAATCTCCCGGCGCTGACTTGTCGTACTGCGGCGGGCGCTCCAGGCACTGTTCAAGCGAGTAAGGCGACGCCCTGTTTCCTGATGGCATTTCCGATTCGGGTACGCCTCTCTCCATGAGCACCTGCCCATTCACGCGATCCGGCAGGACGGATCGCGCCGATTCCCTGCAGACCCGGGGGTGCTCAGCGTCCGCCGCCGATGCTGGCAAGCACGTCGGAAGGCAGAACGACCACGCCCTCGGCCACCGGCACGGTCTTGACCAATGCCAGCGCCACCGCCCGCGCGCGCACCGGCCGGTAAGGCCCGGGCAGGAGCGGCCCCAGCAGCCTGGCGAACGGAATCGCGATCCGTTCGCCGACACGCGGCGGCTGCTGCAGGCCCTCCCGGGAGTCGAGCAATAGCGAGGGCTGCGCGATCACCAGTGTCTTCCAGTCGATCGCCTTGAGCACATCCTCGAGTTCGCCCTTGACGCGGTTGTAGAAGGCCGCGGAGCGCGCGTTCGCCATGGCCGCGCTGACCAGTCCCACGCGCCGCACGCCCGCGGCGAACGCGGCCCTGGCCAGCGCCAGGTTGGCATCCAGGTCGACGGCCCGGAAGGCCGCCTGGCTGCCGGCCACCTTGATGGTCGTTCCGAGCGCAAGGTACAGCTCGTCGGCTTGCGGCAGCGCCGGCAGGCGGCCGAAGTCGACGATGTGCCACTGCAGCTTGGGGTGGGCGAGGTGCGAGGGCCGGCGGCCCAGGGCATGTACCTGCGAGACCGCCGGGTCCGCCAGCAGGGCCTGGAGCACCAGGCCGCCCACCAGTCCGGTGGCGCCGGCCAGCAGGACGGTGCGTTGATCGGGAAGCGAGGGCAAGTTCAGGTCTCCGTGGTTCAGGCGCAGGCTGAAGTGCCGCCGCGAAAAAGACAGTATAGACGCCGCCCGCCGCCAAGGCCCCGAATAGCACGGCGGCGCGGGTGGCCCACCCGCCGGATGCCGGGATGCGCCAATGGCTGGCATCCCGGCGCAAGCGGGGCTATGCTGGAGGCTTCTCCAGCAGGAACACGCGCATGCAGACCGCGCCTCCCTCCCCCGGCATCACGCTGTTTTTATCCGGCGACGTCATGACCGGGCGGGGCATCGACCAGATCCTCCCGCACGCCGGGAACCCCCGGCTGTTCGAAACTTGCGTTCGTTCGGCGCTGGGGTATGTGAGGCTGGCCGAGGCGGCGAGCGGCCCTGTCGGGCGCCCAAGGGACTTCGCCTATGTCTGGGGCGACGCACTGGCCACGCTGCGGCGCTTCGCGCCGGACTGCCGCATCGTCAATCTGGAAACCGCGGTCACCAGCAGCGATCATGCATGGCCGGGCAAAGGCATCCATTACCGCATGCATCCCGATAACCTCCCCTGCCTGGGTGCCGCCGGCATCGATTGCTGTACGCTCGCCAACAACCATGTGATGGATTGGGGCCGCCAGGGCCTGGAAGAGACGCTCGGCCGCCTGCACCGGGCCGGCATCGCCACCGCCGCCGAGGCGGACCGGCCGGCCGTGCTCGCGGTTCCCGGCAAGGGCCGGGTACTCGTGTTTGCCTGC
>CBIHLT010000310.1:0-4339 GCA_966210615.1 uncultured Massilia sp. | reverse complement strand
CGCCGGCGCCTGAACCACCTTAACCGAGATCATCGTGAACGTCCTTTTCCTCTGCACCGGCAATTCCTGCCGCTCCCTCATCAGCGAAGCCGTCTTCAACCACCTGGCCCCCGCGGGCTGGAAGGCGATCAGCGCCGGCAGCCAGCCGGCCGGCCGCCTGAACGAACGCGCGCTGGCGCTGCTGGCGGCCAAGGGCATCCCGACCGACGGTTACTACAGCAAGTCCTGGGACGACCTGCCGGTGACGCCGGACATCGTGGTCACGGTCTGCGCCAGCGCGGCGGGCGAAACCTGTCCGGCCTACCTCGGCCCGGTGCTGCGCACCCACTGGGGCGTCGAGGACCCCAGCCACGTCGTCGGCACGGAAGAAGAGATCACGGCGGCCTTCGAGCGCGCCTACGCCATCCTGCGCGCCCGCATCGAAGCCTTCCTGGCCCTGCCGCTCGCCGAACTGGCCCAGGACCGCGCGCGCTTCAAGGCGGAGCTCGACAAGATCGGCGCCTTGCTGCCCGCCTTGCCCCAATAAAGGATGCCCGTGTCGATCGCCATCCTGATTTTCGTCGCCACCCTCATCCTGGTCATCTGGCAGCCGCGCGGCCTCGGCATCGGCTGGAGCGCCTCCGCCGGCGCGCTGGCCGCGCTGCTGGCCGGCGTCATCCAGGTGAGCGACATCCCGGTCGTCTGGAACATCGTCTGGAACGCCACCGGCGCCTTCATCGCCGTCATCATCATCAGCCTGCTGCTCGACAAGGCCGGCTTCTTCGAGTGGGCCGCGCTGCACGTGGCGCGCTGGGGCAAGGGCAAGGGCCGGCGGCTGTTCGTGCTGCTGGTGCTGCTGGGCGCGGCAGTGGCGGCGCTGTTCGCCAATGACGGCGCGGCCCTGATCCTGACGCCGATCGTGGTCGCCATGCTGGCCGCGCTGCGCTTCTCTCCCCAGGCCACGCTGGCCTTCGTGATGGCGGCCGGCTTCATCGCCGACACCGCCAGCCTGCCGCTGGTGGTCTCGAACCTGGTGAACATCGTCTCCGCCGATTATTTCGATATCGGCTTCGCGCGCTATGCGGCGGTCATGGCGCCGGTGAACCTGGTGTCGGTCGCTGCCACCCTGGCGGCCCTGGTCTGGTTCTTCGGGAAGGACATCCCGGCCGGCTACGACCTGGCGCAGCTCAGGCGGCCCGACGAAGCGATCCACGACCGCGCCACTTTCGTCACCGGCTGGTGGGTGCTCGCCATGCTGCTGGCAGGCTTCTTCTGGCTCGACGATATCGGCATCCCGATCAGCGCGGTCGCGGCGGCCGGCGCCGTCCTGCTGCTCGCCGTGGCCGCGCGCGGCCACCGGATTTCCACGCGCGCGGTGCTGCGCGGCGCGCCCTGGCAGGTGGTGGTGTTCTCGCTGGGGATGTACCTGGTGGTCTACGGCCTGCGCAACGCCGGCCTGCTGGATTACCTGACGGCGCTGCTGGAACGCTGCGCGGCCTACGGCGTGTGGGGCGCGGCGCTCGGCACCGGCTTCATCACGGCCATCCTGTCCTCGATCATGAACAACATGCCCACGGTGCTGGTCGGCGCGCTGGCGATCGACGCCACCTCCGCGCAAGGAGCCGTGCGCGAGGCGATGATCTATGCAAACGTGATCGGCAGCGACCTCGGTCCCAAGATCACGCCCATCGGCAGCCTGGCGACCCTGCTGTGGCTGCACGTCCTGTCGAGCAAGGGGATCGCCATCTCGTGGGGGTATTATTTCCGCGTGGGCCTGGTCCTGACCCTGCCCATCCTGCTGGTGACGCTGAGCGCACTGGCGCTGCGGCTCAGTTAACAAGCGATATGAACAAGATTCCCGATCTCCCCAATATCAATCCGGAACAGCTCGACATGCCGGACATGGACAAGCTGGCCCAGGTGGGCGACCTGTCGCATCCGCCGCGCATCCTGCTGCTCTACGGCTCGCTGCGCGAGCGCTCGTTCAGCCGTTTCCTGACCTATGAAGCGGCGCGCATCCTCGAGCACTTCGGCGCCGAGGTGAAGATCTTCGACCCGATGGAGCTGCCCATGGTGGGCAGCGTGCCGGAAGACCACCCCAAGGTGGTGGAGCTGCGCGAGCTGTGCCTGTGGTCGGAAGGCCAGGTGTGGTGCAGCCCGGAGCGCCACGGCGCGATCACGGCGGTGATGAAGAACCAGATCGACTGGATTCCGCTGGAGCAGGGCGCGCTGCGCCCGAGCCAGGGCCGCACCCTGGCGCTGATGCAGGTCTGCGGCGGTTCGCAGTCTTTCAACGTGGTGAACACGATGCGCCTGCTGGGGCGCTGGATGCGCATGTTCACGATCCCGAACCAGTCCTCGGTGCCGATGGCCTACAAGGAGTTCGACGAGGCGGGGCGCATGCGGCCGTCCGCGTACTACGACCGCGTGGTGGACGTGATGGAAGAGCTGTTCAAGATCACCTTGCTGATGCGCGGCCGCAGCGGCTACCTGAGCGACCGCTACAGCGAGCGCAGCGAACGCGCGCGCCGCAAGATCGACGCGCAGATCGCGCGCCTGTAAGGAGCATGGCCATGAAACCGCACCGGGTGCAGCTGAGCAGGAAGAAGGGCTGGCGCATGCCGGAGAATACGATCTCGGTCGCGCGTCCCGGCAAGTGGGGCAATCCGTTCTCGGTGATGCCGGAGCTGGCGCCGGGCACGCCCGTCGATTCACGAGGGCATAAGCGCTATGTCGCGATGCCGAGCGTGGCGGAGGCGGTGGCCGCCTACCGCCGCTGGGTGACGGAAGACCCGGCGGGCCGGGCCCTGCTGGCCGAAGCGAAGACGGTACTGCGCGGCCACAACCTGGCCTGCTGGTGTTCGCTCGACGGGCCCTGCCACGCCGGGGTGCTGTTGGAACTCGTCAACGACTGACGCTTATTTCGCGGCTTATTTCGCGGCTTATTTGGCGGCTTATTTGGCGGCTACTACGCTGCCGATGCCGGCCACCACCTTGTTCAGCTGGCGCGGGTTGCCGTAGTAGGTGAGGCTGCCCATGCCCTGCACGCTGGCGTTGAGGCGGTTCTTGGCGTGCACCTCGACCGAGCCGATGCCTTCGAAGCTGACGTCGGCGTCCTGGGCCACCAGGTTGCGGGCGTTGACTTCGCCGACGCCCTGGGCCTGCAGGCGCAGGCTGCGCACTTCGCCGCTCATCTGCAGGCTGCCGGCGCCGCGGTAGTTGACGTCGAAGCGCTCGCCCTTGACATTGTTCAGCTTGATCAGGCCGGCGCCTTCGCCGCGGAAGCTCGCGATCTCGGGCATGGTCACGACCACGCGGTCGTCGTCGCTGATCTGGATGTTCGACTTTTCCTTGAAGCCCAGGCGCAGTTCGCCGTTGACGACTTCGGCCGTCACGCGGTCCATGTATTTCTGGTCGCCCTGGACCCGCACCGAGTAGCTCTTGCCCACTTCGACCACCAGGCTGACCGGGCCGCGCACGTCGACCGCCTTGAACGGCGTGACGCTGCGCACCTGTTCGCCGGCGTTGGCCGACAGGGAAGCGAGGGAAAGAAGGGCGGCGATCACTACACGTTTCATGGCTGTCTCCGTTTGGTTGATGAGGCCATTGTAGGGAGCCCCTTGCAAGCCGGGGCCGGTTTGCGACGAACTGCAAAAAACGGGGGCTGGGCTGCGCGTGTCCAGCACCGTATCGGAGGCTTGAAATTCCGCGCGGCAAGGAATTAAGCGCAGTTTGCAACGGTTTGATCCATTATCGCGACAGTTTACGCGCACGATTGCGGACATGCCAATATTGTCTAAGAGTTAAGGCTATAATTCCTGAGTCCCTTTGCATAGCCGATATCATGCACATCTCAACCGTGACGTTACCTGAAATGAAGCTCGCCGGCCTGCCGTTCGCCGGTCCGTTCTCGGTCTTGGAAACGGACATGCCGGAGGTCTGGAAGACCTTCCTCGAACGCGAGCGCGAGCTGGGCGATACCAATGGATTGCGCTACGGCGTGAATCTGCAAGAAAAGGATGGGGTGCATATCGAATGCATCGCCGCCGAGGTCGCCGATCTGAACAACCTGCCGCCGGGCATGATCGGGATCCGCGTCCCGGCGCGGCGCTATGCGATGCTGACCCACCGCGGTCCGATGGCGCGCGTGCAGGCCACCTACGTGACCGGCTTCGCCGCCATCGAGCAGCTGGGCATGGCGCAGGATCCGGAGGGCTTCCGCCTGGAGCGCTACGACCGGCGCTACACGCCCACCGTGCACGACGACGCGCGGCCCGATAACGCCTACGACATCCTGATTCCGCTCTACGGCTGAGGCTTCAGCCGTAGTCCCGGTTGTCGGCTGAGGCTTCAGCCGTAG
>CBIHLT010000309.1:0-4354 GCA_966210615.1 uncultured Massilia sp. | reverse complement strand
CTCCCATTCGCTCCTGGGCTCATCCGGAGCGAAGAAATCCCCGCCATAGATATGTATCGCCGAGGTCATCTTGCTGATCGGATTCAGAACGGAATGGATGGTATTCCTTCCAAGCGCTATAACGTCACCAGCGCCAAGTGAGCTTGCGCTTGCTGCCTCGATGGTCATTTCTTTCCTGCGCCAAAATATGTTGTCTTCTCTGCCCGAGTAAATGCCGATGACCGCAAACATTTGGTGGTTGTGCGGCATGAGGACCATATACGGTGCCCAAGTGAATTGGAGAATGGTCAAGTCATGCGCCCGATAAAGCGTCGTAATACCCGCATGCCGAGGTTCGCCAAGCTCTGCCATTACTTCTTTCACATCGGAAACTGCTTCTTCCATGATTTCACGTATGGCTCCTTGACCCTCGGCCACGGCAATCCTGCAATCCTGTATGAAACGATCTTTGCTGAACATGATGACCCTCCTTATCCGGCGTAAGTCCATGGTCTTGCCTTGCCTCTTACAGGGAGCACCTTGCGCAACCCGACTCCTTGCGACAATCCGATTCTACGCTTGCGCGAATGCTCCCGCGCACCCGGACACCTAGAGATTGGAACGCGGCCCTTCTGCCGCGTGCCAGCTGCTATTTGCGGAATCGCAAACAAAAACGCCAACCTGCATGGGTTGGCGTTTTGTTCGACATTGTTCCTGGTGGCCCGGGGCGGGATCGAAACACCGACACAAGGATTTTCAAGAATCGCTTGACCTGTCGGCAATCGATGCCGGGCCCGGCGCACCCGGTGGCCGGTAGGCGATTCTTTGTGCCTGGGCGAGGGCGCCCAGCGCTTCCTCGACTGTAAGCAGCGGCGTTGTTTCGAACTTCGATAACGCACCTCCGCCCCCGATCGCAATCGCGACTGCAGCCATCGAGACATTGTCGGGTGCTTCCCAGAGGTTGTAACCGTCGTAGGTGCCGAAGGCGTACCAGAAGCCATGCAGCTTGCCGCCCACGGACTCGATGTACTTCGACGCGGCTTCGCGGCGGTCTTCGGGGTGCTTCATCAGTCGCGCCCAGGTTTCCGGAGTGTAGCTAAAGCGTGTCAAATAGAGAGCCATCGCACCCTCCTTTTACTGTCAGCGATTACTTCACTTTAACACGGTCGAATCCGGAGAAAAGGCGTCTCGAACGATCCGGACCGCGAGCGAGACCATGATTGCATCGCTCCGGCTGAACTACGTTGGAAAACAAAAACGCCACCCGAAGGTGGCGTCTTGCCGAATCCTGGTGGCCCGGGGCGGAATCGAACCACCGACACAAGGATTTTCAATCCGCAGGCCGGTTTTCCTGCAGCTGCTTGTAAGCTTCCAGGCTCGCACGCTCGACCCAATTATGCATCAGCTTGCCGTCCTCACGAATTTCCCAGACGGCCGTGCCGGTAAAGCTGACTTCACGCTGATCCGCCGGCAAGCCGAACATACCGTTGTTTCGGCCGCTCACGCGCCACCGCGACGCCACCCGGGTCCCGTCTTCATTTTGAAATGTTTCTAACACATCGAATGTCAAGTCGGTGATAAGCCGGTTGAATTCCATTGCCCATTTTTTAAAATTGGCCCTGGAAACGATATCCACGCCGCCGGACGTGATGACGACGTCTTCTACGCAAAAGCGGTCAATCGCATCAAAGTCCTTGTTCTGCCACACTGCGGCCCAAAAGGCCTCGACAATGTGCACTGCATTCTGCTTACTCATGTTGTCCCTTTAAAATAAAATATGCTGCTGTCGCCGCTGCGAATACCAGCGCCACGGCAAAAGTCGTCGCGCCAGCCGTCATCCCGACATGGTCGACCAGGAATCCGGTAGCGACTGTCAGCAGGCCTGCCGGAATATAGGCGCCGATATTCAGAAGGGAATTGGCCTCGGCGCGCTGCCGGTCCGGTACTTTCATGCTGATCGCCGTCAGCCCGCCCGATTGGCCGAGTCCCTGTCCCATGCCTGCCAGCCCTGCGGCGCCCAGCAGCAAGGCTGGCGCCGACGCGTGGATGGCACCTATCAGGGCTGCCATCGACAATAGCGTTGCCGCAGTCCCGAGCAGCAGTACGGTCCGGATCGGCTGCTTCTTGACCGCAAGCTGCACGCCGGCTGCACTCATGAACATGAAGCATGCCGTACCGCTCACCACCAGCGGACTGCTGACATGCAGCAAGTTTGACAATAAAGCCGGACCGAGCGAAAGAACGAAGGACGTGGCCGACAGCCCAGGTGCGAATACTGCAATACCCAAGGCCAGATCGCGCCGGTTTTGCGCTCGCACCGATGGCAGGCGCAGGCGCTCGACGGTAACGACGCCGCGCGCATCAGGCAGACGAATGGCGAGCACGACGGCAATGGCGATGGCCAGCAGCGCAAGCTCGATGCCGAAAATTGCCCAGATGGGGTGAGCCATCCACTGCGCCAGCGTACCGGCCAGCAAAGGCCCGAGTCCGGCTCCCAGCACCATTGCGATGGAGGCGGTCTGTGAGGCCTGGCGCTTGCGCTTCGGCCCGCCCAGATCCACCACGGCGGCCATGCCGGCTGACACGATGACGCCGACCGCGACGCCGCTCAGAAAGCGCGCCGCCACCAGCGACACGACCGACGACGCTGTCATGAACAGGCCACATGCGGCCATGGCCATCAGGAGGCCCGGAAGCAATACCGCCTTGCGTCCGAGCCGATCCGACAGCTGGCCGGCAATCAGCAGGGCGCCAAGCAAGCCGGCGATATAGGCCGCGAAAATCACCGTAAGCGTGACCGATGAGAACGCGAATTGTCGTTGCCAGTGGGGGTATAGCGGCGAGGCGGCGTTCGATAAAACGAAAACCGCCGTCACCATCGACGCGCCGGCAGGTATTTTCCAGTTTTCCGTCGACGGTGGCGAAGAGGAAATGGGCGCCGCCGTGGGAGCGGCGGCTGTCCGATCGATGTTCATGATTCACTCCTGGCCATGGCCTTGTGCAGATATTTGCTATTCTGCCGCTGACGCATTAGGGGCGAAATTCCCCAATAATTCACTTGGCTTGTGAGGAAATACCCATGTTCGACTGGGAAGACTTACGCTATTTCACCGCATTTGCCCAGACGAGGTCTCTCTCGGCGGCCGCCCGTCAGCTCAAGGTAGAGCATGCCACGGTGGCCCGCCGCGTCACCGCCCTGGAGACAGCGCTCGGCCTGAAGCTGGTGGAAAGACGTCCCCGCGCCTATTTCTTGACGCCTGATGGTGAGCACATAGCCGAACTGGGCACGCGCATGGAACTGGAGTCGTTCGCTGTCCAGCGGGCGGCGTCCGCCGGCCAGTCCAGCGTGGCGGGCGATGTCGCCGTCACTGCGCCCCCGGCGATGGCGGCTGCGCTCATTGCGCCGCGGCTGGGGGCATTGCAAGCCCGGTATCCAGGCCTGCACATCCGCCTGGATGGCGACACGCGCAACGTGTCGCTGGCTCGGCGCGAAGCCGATATTGCTATCCGCCTGAGCCGCCCTACGGAGGCGGAAGTGGTGGTGCGCAAGCTGGCAACCGTGAGTTTCTCCCTCTATGCCACGAGCGCCTACCTGACAGCCACCGATCCCGGAAGCCGGACTTACATCGCTTACGATTCCGGAAAGGACGAGATGCCGCAGCAGGTATGGCTGCAAGCGCAGATCGGGAGCTCCCCCATTACCCTACGTAGCAATGACCTGGCCATCCAGGCGGCAGCAGCGGCAGCAGGGGCGGGGATTGCCGTCTTGCCTGATTTTATGGGCGGGCAGGATGAACGCCTGACCCGCTTGCCGCACATGGGCACGGCGCTGGAACGTGAAATCTGGATCGCCGTACATAGTGACTTACGGCATGTGCCCCGCATCCAGGCAGTCGTGGCATTCCTTGCCGGATGCTTTGACGGTGCGCAGGCAACTCGCTAGACAATGGCGAAGAAGTGCCAGACCCGAAAACAAAAACGCCAACCGGTGAGGGTTGGCGTCAGCTGTTGCTTGTTCTTGGTGGCCCGGGGCGGAATCGAACCACCGACACAAGGATTTTCAATCCTCTGCTCTACCAACTGTGCTACCAGGCCAAGAACGCCATTATAGCAGCGTTTGCGGACGATAAACAATTGGCACCGCAGCAACACTTTGCCTGAGGGCTTGCGTTCAGCCCTGCTCCCCGGCGCGGGCGGCGATGCGTTCCGCGTGCTGGCGCTCCAGGGCCAGGCGCGATTCGCGCCGGCCCTTGGCCTCGTCGAAGCGGCGCTGTTCTTCCGGCGTGCCGGGCTCCAGCGGCGCAATGGCCACCGGCTTGCGGTCGTCGTCCACAGCCACCATCGTGAAGAAGCAGCTGTTCACGTGGCGCACCAC
>CBIHLT010000308.1:0-4394 GCA_966210615.1 uncultured Massilia sp. | reverse complement strand
CGACCGAAGGTCGAGTCCTCGTCGGTCTTGATGGTCGCGCAGCTCGGGCTGGGCTTCGAGCGCATCCACCAGCTCTTCGGCATTGCCGAGAATAACGGTCAGCCAGTTGTTGAAATCGTGCGCCAGGCCGCCGGTCAGCCGGCCCAGCGACTCGAGCTTCTGGATTTGCAGCAGGCGCTGCTCCAGCGCGATGCGCTCGCTCAGGTCCGTCACCACCGACAGGATGGCCCGCGGCGTACCGTCTTCGCGGCGCACCAGGATCCAGTGCACATGCACGACGAACTTGCGGCCGCCCGCCGCCGAATGCACCATGCGGCCCGAGTAGTCGCCGTGCCGCATCAGCACCTGCATCGCATGCTGGAAATCGGAGGGCGCGCACTGGGCATACAGGGTCTCGGACACCGGCCGGCCGATGACTTCTTCGCTGCTCCAGCCGTAGCGCGCGGCCGCCGCCTGGTTCCAGTACAGCACCCGGTTGTCGAGGTCGCGCACCAGGATGGCGTCGGTCGCGTAGTCGAGCATTTCGGCCTGCATGCGCAGGCGCGCTTCCTGCCGCTTCTGCTCGGTCAGGTCGGCGATGCTGCCGACCATCCTTTGCGGCCTGCCCTGCTCGTCGATCACCATGAAGCAGCGATGCAGCACATGGCGCTCGACATCCCCGGACAGTCGGAGCCGGTATTCGGCGGCCCAGTTCTCGCGCCCCGCCGCCACGCCCGCACGCAGGCTGGCGCCGACCCTCTCGCGGTCGTCGGGATGGATGCATGCCTCCCAGTCCGCCAGGCGGGTCGAGCGCGCCAGCACGCTGCCGAGCGGCTCCAGGGCGCTGCGGCTGCACCACAGGCCATCGTCCGCCATGCTCCAGTCCCAGACGACGTCGTTGGTGGCGCGGGTGACATAGCGCAGCCGCTGCTCGCTCAGCGCCAGCGAATCGGCCATGCGCTTGAGCTCGTACGAGCGCAGCACGATTTCCGCTTCGAGACGGGTGGTCTTGGACCGGGACGCATCGGTGCCGGACGGCCTGTGCGCCAGCACGTAATCGGTTACGTCTTCCACCCGGTGGATGATGAAGACGGCTCGTCCATCCGGATCGAGAACAGGCGAATTGATCGGGCTCCAGTAGCGTACCTCGAAGCCGCCGTCCGGACGGCGGATCGGATAGCGCTGCACCGCCATCACGTCGGGAACGCGGGTCTGCCTGACACGGAGCAGCGAGGCATTGAGCGCCGCGACGCCGCTGTCGGCGTCATCCGCCGGATCGTCGGGGAACACGTCGAACATGGGCCGTCCCACGATGCTCTCGCGCGTGACCATGGTCGCCTCGAGATAGGCATTGCTCGCCGCGACGATGCGGAAGCTGTCCGGCGCCAGCACCAGGTAGAGTCCGGGAGCGGACTCGAACAGCAGTCGGAACTGTTCCTGCGCCTGGCCGGCATCGTCGCCCCCGCCGCCTTCGGCGCCGGCGGCCGGACGGAAGCCGAACATCGCCTCGTCCTCGCTGGCCATGCCGGCGGCACGGCCCGGCACGCTGTCCACGAACAGGTCGGCGACCATGCCCAGTTCGCGCCCGGCGACCGGCTCCCGCGCACGCGCGCCGGCGACGGCCAGCACGCAGCCGCCCTTCCCCGCCCCGTACGGAAAGCTGCGCCTCACCGCCCGATAGCTGCGCAGGCCCGAGCGCTCCATCAATTCGAGGCATCCCGCGGGCAAGCGGCCGAGGCGCAGGTCCGGCAGGTCGCACTCGTCATCGGCGACCTGCGCTTCGAGCGCTTCGAGCGCCGCGCGGACAACCGGGTCATCCGCCGTGCAACAGCGTTGCGGAGCCGCCCCGTCGGGCAGATGAATGCTGACCATCGCCCAGTCGTCCCCGGTCGCGGTCAGCGCCAGCCGAGCGGCTTTCTCCATGCTGGCTGCGTCATTCGCCATGCTTGCGGGCCTTCCCTGGACGCTTTGTGTGATTGTCGATCAATAATTCCAAGATAGCACAGCGCCAGGAAGATGCACACACGACACACGGCGCTCACGCGCGGGCGCAGGCCAGGACTCCAAGCAGCACCTCGGCACTGACAGGCTTGACGAGGTGGAAATCCATGCCCGCCTGTACCGTGCGCTGCCGGCTATCGTCACCCCCCCATGCCGTCAAGGCGGCGATGCAGGCTTGCTCTCCCCAGGGCCGTTCGCGCATGCGGCGCGCCGTCTCGCAGCCGTCCATGCGCGGCATCGCGACATCGATGATCACGCATTGCGGGCAGAGTGCTTCCCCTACAGCAAGCGCCTCGATGCCGGAATAGGCGACGTTCACCGTGCAGTCGAAGATCGCCAGCAAGGACGCCAGGGCGTCGGCGGCGTCGGCATTGTCGTCGACGACCAGGACGCGGAGATTCGTCTCTTGCAGAGTCATGTTGTCCAAGGTGGGTATTGCTGCTACACAGCATCGGGGAATGGGAGCGCGCAGCTTACCGGGATAAGGTCGACGGGCGAAGTCGGATGGATTGCGACACGATGTCATCGGCAAGCCGCCTGCGCGCGACCTCGGCCAGGGCCGCCACATCGCCGGCGCCGGGCTGGCGCATGGCGTCTTCCCGTGAATGGCTTCCACTAGCCCTGCGGCGTAGTCCTACACGGCGTCGCACGGAATGCGTCATGCTGTCGCAAGCTTGCCCATCGCAGCGCCTTGCGTAAGCCAGTATCATCGCGCACAGCCGTATCATCCGGCTCTGCCGTTTCCATTGCCCGATCCACCCAGGCATCTTGCCTCCAACCGCTACCGTCCTACCCTACAATCATGCGGCGCACGCTGCCATTCCCGTTTTCACGATGAGCTCATTCTTGCTAATATCGTCCCACACGACACTTTTCCTGGGCGCCAATAATAAATGATCAGAGTTGTCATTGCCGACGATCATCAGCTGGTGCGTGAGGGTGTCAAGAAGGTCCTGTCCGTCGATCCGGAGATCGTCCTGGTGGGAGAAGCGGCCGACCTGAAATCGACGCTTGCCGTGCTGGAAACGGTAGAAACCGACCTTCTGCTGCTCGACCTTACCCTCAGCCCCATCCACGAACTGGACGCGCTGCGGACGGTCGTCGAGCGCTTTCCCGGCCTCCGGGTACTTGTGCTGAGTTCACATAGCGAAGAACGTTTCGGCATCCCGGTCCTGAAACTCGGCGCCGCGGGCTACATTCCAAAGTCGCTCACCGTCGATGTCATGCTGAAGGCCATCCATAAGGTGCATGCGGGTGGACGCTACCTGAGCGAAGACCTGGCGGACATACTCGCGCGGGAAGTGTCCTCGCCCCATCCCCGCCACGCCCATGAGCGCCTGACAGACCGTGAACTGCAGGTGCTGCACCTGCTGGCGGTGGGCCAGCCGGTCAAGCAGGTGGCAGCCAAGCTGGATATCAGCATCAGCTCCGTCAACACCTACCGCAGCCGTATCTTCGCGAAGCTGCAGCTCAGAAACAATGCCGATCTGATCCGCTACGCCATCCAGCACGGGCTGGTTGCCTGAGCGCCGCCGGAGGACGGGCCACGGCCCGGCGATGCGGAGCGGCCCTGAACAGTCGCCCGCAGCGCTTGGATGAGCATACTTGTCGTCGATATACGACACGCCTGTCGATGTCTCGACGACAAAAAATCGGGTTCCAACACAGTAGAATCCAAGATTCCTCGTTTTTCCCGATGAGCCGCACTCTAACCTCTCCCGGCTGTTGTAATGACCGCACGCACGCTACAACATCCTTCCGTTCTCCTCGTCGACGACGAGTCCTTTTCCGAAGAAATCGTTTCCCACGGCTTGAAGGCGTGCGGACAGCATACTTTCCGCTTCACGCCCCACGCCGCAAGCGCTGTCGACGTGGCCAGGGAAATGGCGGCCACCGTCGTCCTGGTGGACATGCGCATGCCTGGAATGGATGGCTTCGAGGTGACACGCCGGCTTTGTGCCGACAAACATACCGAACACGTCGCCGTGATCATTCTGTCCTCGGAGGACAATCCGGATATGAAGGCCCGGGCCTTCGAGGTCGGCGCAAGCGATTATCTGGTCAAGTGGCCGGATCCGCGCGAGCTGGTCGCACGGGTGCGCTCCCACAGCAATGCCTGCGTGGCCCGGCGCCAGCTCGATTCTGCCTTTACCTCCCTGCGCCAAAGCCAGCAGGATCTGGCGGCGAGTCAGTCGGCCCTGCTCCAGTCGCAGAAAATGGAAGCGATCGGCCAATTGACCGGCGGCGTGGCCCATGACTTCAACAACGTCCTGCAGATCCTCGGCGGCAATTTGCAGCTCCTGAAGCTGAGCGACGGCGTGAAGGAATTCGGAAAGGTCCGCGTGGACACCGCATTGACCGGGGTAAAACGTGGCGCCGAGCTCGCCTCGCACCTGCTGGCTTTCGCGCGCCGG
>CBIHLT010000307.1:0-4537 GCA_966210615.1 uncultured Massilia sp. | reverse complement strand
TAGGTGCGCGACCAGCCGCGCGGCAGGGTGGCGCCATGGAAGTTCACCAGCAGGCCCGCCTTGGCGGCGTCATTCAGGATGTCGATGTAATAAGCGATCATCGACTTGCCGTCGCCGGCGAAGAAGTCGACCTTGACGCCCTTGACGCCGATCTCGCGCAGGCGGCCGAACTCTTTTGCCCGCTGGGCCGGCGTCAGCAGTGCGCCCTTTGGGCTGTATTCCGTCTTGTTCCAGGCGCCGGACGAGTTGTACCAGACCAGGATGCCGACACCCTTCCCCGCCGCATACCGCACCAGCTCGCGCAGCTTGTCGACGCCGATCTTGCGGTCCCAGTCGGCGTCGACCAGCGTGTAGTCCCATTTCATCTCGGCGGCGAAGTCGACGAAGCGCTTCTGCACGTCGAATACGGTGGCGTCGTCCTTCAGCAGCGCCCAGCTCCAGGAAGCATGGCCGGGCTGAATAGCTGCCTTGTCGAAGGCGATGGCGGGTGCGGCGAGATCGGTGCCCAGCGTGGACTCGACCAGGGTCTTGAGCGAGCCGAGGGTGATGACGCGCCAGGGCGTGGCAAGCTCGCCCTTCGCTTCGGCCAGCAGTGCGCCACGCGTGTAGACCTCGGGCGCCGCCGGCGGTGCGAGGCGGTAGACGCCGCCGGGAGATTCCGAGGCCAGGCGCGATGCGTGGAAGCTGCCGTCCATGTTCGCTTCGGTCAGCGCCACCCAGGTGTCGCCGGTACGGAACAGGGCCGGGAACACCCAGCCTGCGCCGAGCTTGGACGGGGTGCCGACCGGGATCTCGCGCTGGTAGTGCTCCTCGTAGGATGGATTCGTGTTCATCCAGCCGGTCTGGGCCACCGACATCGGCTGCAGCCACGCGCGGCTGGACGGATCGAAGGCGAAACTGGTGGATTCGGAAACGAACTGCAGCTTCGGCGCGCGCACGACGTAGCGGAAAGCGACGCCGTCGTTCGAGGCGCGGAAGCTCACGTCCATGGCCTGCCCTGCCGCGTTGCGCACGGTGTGGGTTTGTTCGTTGGCGCTGTAGGTAATGTGGCGCTTCTTGGCGGTGGCGAGTTCGTAGCTGTCGCGCACGGGCTTGACGGGCGAGCTGGCGGACAGGGTCAGCTTGCTCGACAGGTCGATGCCCTTCAGCTGGAGGCCGAGGGCGGATGGGAGGATGACCGGCTTGCCGTCGCGCGAGACGGCATACGTGAGCATGCCGTTTTTCGAGACGGATAGGTCGACGCTGATGTGGCGGTCGGGGCTGGTCAGGGGCGCGGCGTGTGCGTGGGTGCACAGCAGGGCAATGGCGGCCAGCAGGGTGCTACGGGATGCGTTCATGGCGGACTCCAAAACACCCTGTCGTTCCCGCGCAGGCAGGAACGACGGGTGGGTGAGCGGGGACGACTAGACGGATGCTGCGCTGGCCGGCGTAGCGCCAAGCCAGGAAGACGCTAGCGCGTCAGGTCCAACCCGCATCCACCACGAAGTCCTGCGCCGTGCACATCTTGCTGTCGTCCGCCCCCAGGAAGAGCACCATGTTGGCCACATCCTCCGGCATGAGCTTGCCCGGCAGGCACTGCGCCTTCTTGATTTCCTCCTCCGCCGCCGCGTCCACCCACAGCTCGATCTGGCGCTGCGTCATGACCCAGCCCGGCGTGACCGTATTCACGCGCACCCCGAACGGGCCGAGGTCGCGCGCCAGGCTGCGGGTCAGGCCGATCACGGCCGCCTTGGTAGTGGCGTAGACCGGATAGCCCGCGCCCTTGGCATGCCAGGACATGGAGCTGAAATTGATGATGGAGCCGCCGCCCTTCTTCTTCATCCCTTCCAGGACCGCCTGGATGGTGAAGAACATCGGACGCTGGTTGATGGCGATGCGCTCGTTCCAGTAGTCGAGCGAGACGTCCTGGATGTCGTGGCGCTGATCGTTGGCCGCATTGTTGACCAGGACGTCGAAGTCGCCCAGCTGTTCCGCCAGCTCGGCCACCGTGCGCTGCAGCGCCGGAATATCGGTGATATCGCAATAACGGAACACCGGCGCCTGGTGGCCCGCCTGGGCAAGCCTGGCGCACAGCGCCTCGCTGGCCTGCTTCGCGATGTCCACGAACGCGACCACGGCGCCCTGCTCCACGAATGCGCTGACGATCGCCTCGCCGATGCCGGTGCCGCCACCGGTCACGAACACGCGCTTGCCTTTAAGGCTGGGATACTTCGCTAACTGACTCATCACTGTCTCCATCTGTTCTTATTGTGCGGCCGTTTTTACTCTTTGGTCAACGCGCCGTCGCGGCGGCGCCAGGTGCCCAGCGGGTTACCGTCGCGCAGGACTTCCGGCAGCAGCTCGGCCGGCATGTTCTGGTAGCACACCGGACGCAGGAAGCGGCCGATCGCACCGGTGCCCACCGAGGTGCTGCGGCCGTCGGCCGTCGACGGGAACGGGCCGCCATGCACCATGGCGGTCGAGACTTCCACGCCGGTCGGATAGCCGTTGGCCAGGATGCGGCCGACCTTGCGCTCCAGGACCGGCAGCAGCGCCTTGGCCGCGGCGTAATCTTCCGCATCGATCTGCAGGGTCGCGGTCAGCTGGCCTTCCAGCACTTCCGCCACCTCGCGCAGCTGGTCCGCGTCCTGGCAGACCACCAGCACGGAAGCCGGTCCGAACACTTCCTCGTGCAGTTCGTGGCGCTTCAGGAACTCTTCCGCGCTCACGCGGAACAGCGCCGCGGCGCCCTTGCCTTCCTCGTGCTCCAGGCGCGCCAGCGTGGTGACGGCCGCGTTCCCGGCCAGCGCATCGACACCCTTGCGGTAGCTGTCGGCGATATTCTGGTTCAGCATGACGGCGGCCTGGGTCGCGTGCAGCGCGTCGGTCGCGGCCTTGCAGAAGGTCGACAGGCCGGGGCCGTCCACCGCCAGCACCAGGCCGGGATTGGTGCAGAACTGG
This sequence comes from uncultured Massilia sp., assembly GCA_966210615.1. Lineage (GTDB taxonomy): Bacteria > Pseudomonadota > Gammaproteobacteria > Burkholderiales > Burkholderiaceae_D > Telluria. Next base: position 1,597 of record CBIHLT010000307.1, on the reverse strand, counting down.
CCGACGCCCAGGGTCAGCGAGGCCGCGAAGTTCTTGCCGATCTCCTCGGCGCGGCTTTCCAGCGCGTGCGGCATCAGGAACACCGGGTTAATGCTGCTCATCTCCGCATACACCGGGATCGGCTGCTTGCGCGCCGCGGCGACGGCCATCAGCGCAGTGCCGCCGGAGCGCGAGCCGGTGAAGCCCACCGCCTGGATGGCCGGATGGCCGACCAGCGCCTGGCCGATGCCGTTGCCGGTGCCGGTCAGCAGCGCGAATACGCCCGCCGGCAGTTCGCACAGCTGGACCGCCTTGGCGACGGCGCGCGCCACCAGTTCCGAGGTGCCCGGGTGGGCCGAGTGGGCTTTCAGGACCACCGGGCAGCCGGCCGCGAATGCCGAGGCAGTGTCGCCGCCGGCGACCGAGAACGCGAGCGGGAAGTTGGAAGCCGCGAACACCGCGACCGGTCCCAGGCCGATCATGCGCATGCGCAGGTCCGGGCGCGGCGGGGCGCGTTCCGGCAGCGGGGTGTCCAGGCGCGCGTCGGCCCAGGAGCCTTCGCGCAGCAGGCTGGCGAACATGCGCAGCTGGTTCACGGTGCGCATGCGCTCCCCTTCCAGGCGCACGCGCGGCAGGCCGGATTCCGCCATCGCGCGTTCGATCAGTTCGTCGCCGATGGCCAGGATCTGCTCGGCCACGGTGTCGAGGAACCGGGCGCGCTCCTGGTCGGAGGTGGCGCGGAAGCTGTCGAAGGCTTCGCCCGCCAGGCGGCAGGCACGGTCGATCTGGTCTGGCGTGACCATGTGGAAGCTCGGCTCCAGGTAGTCGCGGCGGGCCGGGTCCCAGGCCTTGAACGAACCCGCGGCGCCGCGTTCCTGCACGCCGCCGATGATGGCTTCTCCGGTGATGCTCATAAGGTCTTCACTTTCGCAAATGGGGTGGCATGGACGGCCAGCTTGTTGCGCAGGGCCGGGCCGAAGGCCGGGGACTCGACTTCGAAGGTCTCGCCGGCTTCGACGACGATGTTGTCGGCCACGCTCAGGGTGGCGGTGCCGAAGAAGTGGATGTGCACGTCGCCGGCGCGGTTGAACAGGCCGTACTTGAAGTGGTGGTATTCCAGGTTCCCGATGGTGTGCGACATGTTCTGCTCGCCGCTCACGAAGGCCTTCTGCCAGCGCAGCTTGCCTTCCTTGTCCAGGATGCGCGAGACGCCTTCCACGTGGGCGGGCAGCTCGCCGACCAGCAGCGCCGGGCCGAGGCCGCAGTTGCGCAGCTTCGAGTGGGCGAGGTACAGGTAGTTCTGGCGTTCGGTGACGTGGTCGGAGAACTCGTTGCCGATCGCAAAACCCAGGCGGTAAGGCTGGCCGTCGTCGCCGATCAGGTACAGGCCGGCGATTTCCGGCTCTTCGCCGCCGTCGAGCGCGAAGTCCGGCATCTCCAGGTCCTGGCCGGTGGCGCGCACGATCGAGCCGTCGCCCTTGTAGAACCATTCCGGCTGCACGCCCGCGCTGCCCGCCGCCGGCTTGCCGCCTTCGACGCCCATGCGGAACATCTTCATCGAGTCGCTCAGGGTCTCGACGTCGCCGCCGATCTTCTTGTGCATGGCGTCGCGGGTGTC
>CBIHLT010000306.1:0-4585 GCA_966210615.1 uncultured Massilia sp. | reverse complement strand
TACCGGGTCAGCGATCAGCAGGGTCATCCCTGGATTCTGAAAACGCTGCCGCCCAGCCGCGATGACGAACCGGACGCCGGCCCGGCGCTGCTGCAGGAAGAATGGTTTCTGCGCCGCGTTGCCGGTCGACACTTTCCAGAAACCCACGGCCTGCCCCAGCGTCAGCATCTGTATTACGTGCAGCGCGAATACAGCGGCCAGACCCTCGCCCAGCAGTTCGGCCAACAGGGCCCGATGGCGCTGGCCGACTGGTTGCAGCTGGCGCCGCGCCTGATCCGCGCGTTGGGCATGCTGCACCGGCGCAACATCCTGCACCGCGACATCAAACCGGAAAACCTTCATCTGGACGACGATGGCGAGCTGCGCCTGCTGGATTTCGGCCTGGCCTATTGCCCAGGCCTGTCCCAGGACCTGCCGCACAACCTGCCCGGTACGCCGAGCTATATCGCTCCGGAGGCTTTCGCCGGCGCGGTACCGAGCCGGGAACAGGACCTCTACGCGGCCGGCGTCACCCTCTACTACCTGCTCACCGGCCACTACCCCTACGGCGAGGTGGAAGCCTTCCAGCGCCCGCGCTTCGGCAGCCCGATCCCTGCCAGCCGCTACCGCCCCGACCTGTCCCCGTGGCTGGATGACATGCTCAAGCGCGCCGTTGCAGTGGAGCCCGCGCAGCGCTTCGAAACGGCGGAAGAATGGCTGCTGACCCTGGAACAGGGCGAGCGCCTGACCGGCAACGCGCCTGCGCTGCCGTTGCTCGAACGAGAGCCCTTGAAGGTCTGGCGCGGCCTCGCCCTGCTCTCGCTGCTGCTCAACCTGATGTTGCTGGTCTGGCTGGGCAAAGGCAGTTAGCAGGCAGGCCGTTTGGCTGGCCGATCAGCGTCGAACGATCAAGCCTTGGCGCGCAACCCGCGTCAGCTCGCGCACGCATTCATCGAGGCGCTCACGGCTGGGTGCCTGGATCACCGCCAGATCGAAACTGTCCGCGGCGAAATGCGCCAGCGACTCATCGGCACCGGTGAACTGCACGAGAAACGCACGAGGCTTGCCCCAGCGCTTGGGCCAGCCGTCGAGATAACGCAGCAGCGAGGGTTGGTGGCTGCCGCCAAGGAGGATTTTCGGATTGCTGCGGACCAGCCCACTGGTGATCGGGGCCAGACGTAGAGGAGCGCGTTGCAGTGCATTCATCGGGGATTTCCCGCCTCGAGGATTCCGCTGGGCAGCGGTGGGAGGCGACACCGAACCAGCGCTTTAGCGGTATTTCGAAGCCTTCGGCTCCAGGCGCCCCGCAAGTAGCTGACTAAATCGGCGCATGGGCGAAACAATAAAAAGCGACACGGCCGCTGTCAACGGCCAATTACCGCTGCCGGCGGCGCACGACTGCACCAGCGCTGCGCGGTGCGCATCATATGGGTGCAGGAAACTGCCAGATCGGTCGCTGACATCCCCGCCTAACTGCCTGAAAACCAAGGGCATACAGAATTGGCACAGCCTCTGCATTGTCAGGTTCAACATCAAGCCGGGCCTTCAACGTAGAGGGCCGGGCTCCGAATACGGAAGACAAGGACAAAGGCGTCCTCACTGGGTAACCAGTGGGACGCCTTTTTTCGTTGTTGGATTTTCAACGGCATGGCCAGGCAGCAATCAGCCGCCGGCCCGGCGCGGAGAACGGCATGAAAAAACTCAAACTGGTGATGATCGGCAACGGCATGGCCGGGGTTCGCACCCTGGAAGAACTGCTCAAGCTCGCCCCCGACCTCTACGACATCACCGTGTTCGGTGCCGAGCCCCATCCCAACTACAACCGCATCCTGCTTTCGCCGGTCCTCGCGGGTGAGCAGACCTTCGAGGAGATCGTACTCAACGACCTCGACTGGTACGCCGAACACAACATCCGCCTGATGCTCAACCGCAAGGTGGTAGAGATCGATCGCGCCAAGCGCCGCGTCATCGCCGAAGACGGCAGCGAAGCCGAATACGACCGCCTGCTCATCGCGACCGGCTCCAACCCCTTCATCCTGCCGATTCCCGGCAACCAGCTCGACGGGGTAATCGGTTACCGCGACATCGCCGATACCCAGGCGATGATGGACGCCGCCAAGACCCACAAGCACGCCGTGGTCATCGGCGGCGGCCTGCTGGGCCTGGAAGCGGCCAACGGCTTGAAGCTGCGTGGCATGGGGGTGACCGTGGTGCACATCGGCGAGTGGCCGATGGAACGCCAGCTGGACAAGACCGCCGGAACCTTGCTGCAGCAGGCGCTCGAAAGCCGTGGCCTGTGCTTCAAGATGCAAAAGCAGACCGCCGAGCTGATCGGCAACGCGCAGGGCCGTGTCCGCGCCGTGCGCTTCGCCGATGGCGAGGTGATCGATGCCGATCTCGTGGTAATGGCCGCCGGCATCCGCCCGAACAGCGCGCTGGCCGAGAAAGCCGGCATTCCCTGCAACCGCGGAATCCTGGTCAACGACACCCTGCAGACCTACGATCCGCGCGTGTATGCCGTTGGCGAGTGCGCCAACCATCGTGGCACCGCCTACGGCTTGGTCGCCCCGCTGTTCGAACAGGCGAAAGTTTGCGCCAACCACCTGGCGATGCTCGGCTTTTCTCGCTATCTCGGCTCGGTCACCTCGACCAAGCTCAAGGTCACCGGCATCGACCTGTTTTCCGCCGGAGACTTCATTGGCGGCGAAGGCACGGAAACGATCACCCTTTCCGACCCCATCGGCGGCGTCTACAAGAAGCTGGTGATCAAGGACGACATCCTCGTCGGTGCCTGCCTCTACGGCGACACGGCCGATGGCGGCTGGTATTTCCGTCAGGTTCGTGAAAATCACAACGTGGCGCAGATTCGCGACCACCTGATGTTTGGCGAAGGCGCCATCGGCGACACCGGCCACCAGGGTCAGAACAAGGCCATGGCCATGCCCGATAGCATGGAAGTCTGCGGCTGCAACGGCGTATGCAAGGGCACCATCGTCAAGGCGATCCAGGAACACGGCCTGTTTTCCGTCGACGACGTGAAGAAGCACACCAAGGCCGCCAGCTCCTGCGGGTCCTGCGCAGGCTTGGTCGAGCAGATCCTGATGAACACCGTCGGTGGTGCGGCGGACGTCAAGCCGAAAAGCGAGAAGGCCATTTGCGGCTGCAGCGAACTCAACCACGGCCAGGTGCGCAAGGCCATTCGTGACCATCACCTGCTGACCGTTCCGGACGCCATGGCCTTCATGGACTGGCACACGCCCAACGGCTGCGCGACCTGCCGGCCCGCGCTGAACTATTACCTGATCTCCACCTGGCCCGGCGAAGCCAAGGACGACCCGCAGTCGCGCTTCATCAACGAGCGCGCCCACGCCAACATCCAGAAGGACGGCACCTACTCGGTGGTGCCGCGGATGTTCGGCGGCGTGACCAATGCCGCCGAGCTGCGCCGCATCGCCGACGTCGCCGACAAATACCAGGTGCCGATGGTCAAGGTCACCGGCGGCCAGCGCATCGATCTGCTGGGGATCAAGAAAGACGATCTGCCGAACGTCTGGAAGGATCTGGACATGCCCGACGGCCACGCCTATGGCAAATCCATCCGCACCGTGAAGACCTGCGTCGGGCAGGAGTTCTGCCGCTTCGGCACGCAGAATTCGACGCAACTGGGCATCGAGCTGGAAAAGGCCCTGTTCGGCATGTACTCGCCGCACAAGGTCAAGCTCGCCGTCTCCGCCTGCCCGCGCAACTGCGCCGAATCCGGCATCAAGGACGTCGGCATCATCGGCGTGGATTCCGGTTGGGAGCTGTACATCGGCGGCAACGGCGGCATCAAGACCGAGGCCGGCGAGTTCTTCGTCAAGGTCAGGACGGCCGGGGAAGTCGCCGAGTACAGCTTCGCCTTCCTCCAGCTGTACCGCGAAGAGGCCTTCTACCTGGAGCGCACCGTGCATTACATGCAGCGCGTGGGGCTGGACTACATCAAGAAGGCCGTTCTGGAAGACGAAGCCCGGCGCAAGGCCCTGAGTCAGCGCCTGATGTATTCGCTGAGCTTCGAGGGCGACGGCTGGAAGAAGGCCATCGCCGAACAGTCGCTGAAAAAGGAATACGAAACGATCCAGCTCAAATCGATCGAGCCCGCCTGAAATCCAGGCTCGACCGACACCGCCTGCCATTCGAGGAAATCACCATGACCTGGTTCGACATCTGCTCCCTGGACGAGATCAACCCGCTCGGCGCACGCATCGTCGCCGGCCCCAAGGGCGACATCGCGGTGTTCCGCACCGCGGATGATCAAGTCTTCGCCTTGGACGACCGCTGCCCGCACAAGGGCGGCCCGCTGTCGCAGGGCATCGTCTTCGGCAAGCAGGTCGCCTGCCCGCTGCACAACTGGCAGATCAACCTGGACAGCGGCGAAGCCGTGGCGCCCGACGTGGGCTGTGCGCATCGCCACGAAGCCCGCGTCGAGAACGGCCGCGTGCTGCTTTCACTGAACAGCGCAACCGAGTGCGCCTGAGCGCCGTGAGCTACCCATGAACGAACTGCCAGGAGACGACGCCATGCGCCAGACAACCGCCTCGACCTGCTGCTACTGCGGCGTGGGCTGCGG
>CBIHLT010000305.1:0-4643 GCA_966210615.1 uncultured Massilia sp. | reverse complement strand
ACGATAACGCCTACGGCCTGTCGCGCCGCCGCGTGACCCTGTCGACCTCGGGCGTTGTGCCGAACATCGACAAGCTGTCCCAGGACGTGCCGGTGGCCCTGGCCGTGTCCCTGCACGCGTCGAACGACGCCCTGCGCGACGTGCTGGTGCCGTTGAATAAAAAGTACCCGCTGCGCGAGCTGCTGGCCGCATGCAAGCGCTACCTGGAGTTCGCCCCGCGCGACTTCATCACTTTCGAATACTGCATGCTCGACGGTTTCAACGACACCGACGAGCACGCGCGCGAACTGATTGCCCTGGTCAACGACCCGGAAGTGGGCGTGAACTGCAAGTTCAACCTGATTCCGTTCAATCCGTTCCCGGAATCGGGCCTGACCCGCTCCAAGAACCCGCGCATCAAGGCCTTTGCCCAGGTGCTGATGGACGCCGGCATCGTGACCACCGTGCGCAAGACGCGCGGCGACGACATCGACGCCGCCTGCGGCCAGCTGGCCGGCGAGGTGCAGGACCGCACCCGCGTCGCCCAGCGCATGGAGAAGATGGCCGAGTACCAGAAGAAATTCGGCGCCGACTTCGGGCGCATCGTGGAGATTCCTTCCTGATGCGCGCCGCTGGCAGGGCCGCAAGCGCGCTGTCCTTCGCGCTGTCCTTCGTCCTCCTGGCCGGCTGCGCCGGCACCGGCACGGACTCGCGTGGCGAGCTGAAGACCGCTTCGGACCAGACGGCGGCCGAGAAGCGCGCCTCGCTCCGCGTGCAGCTCGCGGTCGGCTACTACCAGCAGGGCAAGTACGATATCGCCCTCGACGAAGTCAAGCAGGCGATCGCCGTGTATCCGGAGTATGCCGAGGCCTATGGCCTGCGCGCCCTGATCTACACTGAAATGGGCCAGCTGCCCCTGGCCGACGACAATTACCAGCAAGCCCTGCGCCTGGCGCCGGGCAACCCGGGCCTGTCGAACAATTACGGCTCCTTCCTGTGCCAGTCGCTGAACAAGCCGGCCCAGGCGATGCGCTATTTCGATGCCGCCATCAAGAACCCGTCTTACCAGACGCCGGTGAGCGCCCTGGTGAACGCGGGCGCGTGCAGCATCAAGAACCGCAACATGGACGCAGCCGAGCGCTACCTGCTCGACGCCTTGCGCCTGAACCCCGATCTGCAGGCCACCAATGCCGGCCTGGCGCGGGTCTACTTCGAGCGGCGCGATTACCAGCGCGCCGGTTTTTTCATTAACCGCCTGATCGAGACAGCGACCCTCGACACGCTGCCGGCCGATTCCCTGTGGCTGGCGATGCGCGTGCAGCGCAAGCTGGGCGACCGGACCCATGAAGCCAGCCTGGCTGCGCAGCTGCGCAAGCGCTTCCCCGGTTCGCCGGAGTACGCCGCGTTCGAGCGCGGGGCCTTTGATGAGTGAGACACACAACATGAACGAGCACGCAGACCAGCCGGGCACTCCGGACAACTCCTCGGGCAACCCGGGCAAGACCCTCCAGTCGCAGCGCGAAGCGATGGGTTGGACCGTGGAGCAGGTGGCCGACCAGCTCAAGCTGGCGCCGCGCCAGGTGGTGGCACTGGAGGCGGGCGACTACGCCTCGCTGCCGAGCCCGGCCGTGACCCGCGGCTTCGTGCGCGCCTACGCCAAGCTGCTCAAGATCGACGCCGCGCCGCTGGTCTCGATGATCGAACTGAACGTGCCGCCGGAAGCCCAGGCAGGCGCTCCGATGGCGCGCCGCGAGCAGCGCCCGGCCGCGTTCAACGAAACCCGCTTCCCGATCGGCGGCAAGCGCAACCGCCTGCCGCTGGGCTGGATCGTCGGCGTGGTGGTGGTGGCCGGCGCCGCCGCAGCCGCCTGGCAGCTGGGCGTGTTCCCAGGGAACCGTCCGGCGGCCGATACCAATCCGGCCGACGGCGTGCTGCTCGAGAGCCCGGTCGGCACGACCGCTCCCGCCGCCAACGGCGCGACCGTCCAGGGCCCGCTGAACAATCCATCCGTGCCCCTGATCTCGGTGCCGGCCCCGGCCACCGACGCGGCCACGCCGGCTCCGCCGGGCGCAGCGCCCGGCACGACGGCGCCCGCAACTGCACCTGTCAATGCGCCGGCCACGACGCCGGCCACTACGCCGGCCACCACGCCGGTCACGACCGCACCCGCGGGCACCGCATCGGCAGCCGCTCCGGCGACGGTTCCTGCTGCCGCCGCGCCGGCTGCCGGCGCCAACGCCCTGGTGCTGAACGTGCGCGAGGATTCGTGGATCGAAGTCCGTCCCGCCAAGGGCGGCCGTCCGCTGATCTCGCGCCTGGTCAAGGCCGGCAGCACCGAAACCATCGACGTCACCGAGCCGGTGAACCTGGTGGTCGGTGCACCGACCGGCGTGACCGCGACCCTGCGCGGCGCCAATGTGACCCTGCCTCAGTCGCCGGGCAAGACCATTTCGCGCGTGTCCCTGAAATAAGAACTGAATTACATGACTTCGATGAACGAACCCTGCCTCCAGGATCCGATCCCCTCCGGCCCGCTGGCGCGCCGCGCCAGCCGCAAGGTGCTGGTTGCAAACGGCCAGCGCCAGGTCTGGATGGGCGGCGACGCGCCGGTGGTGGTGCAGTCGATGACCAACACCGACACGGCCGACGTGATCGGCACCGCGATCCAGGTGAAGGAACTGGCGCGCGCCGGTTCCGAGATCGTGCGCATCACCGTGAACACGCCGGAAGCGGCGGCCGCGGTGCCGGCCATCCGCGAGCAGCTCGACCGCATGGAAGTCGACGTGCCGCTGGTGGGTGACTTCCACTACAACGGCCACCTGCTGCTGCGCGACTATCCCGAGTGTGCGCAGGCGCTGTCGAAGTACCGCATCAATCCGGGCAACGTGGGGCAGGGCGCCAAGCGCGACACCCAGTTCGCCCAGATGATCGAAATCGCCGCCAGGTACGACAAGCCGGTGCGCATCGGCGTCAACTGGGGCAGCCTGGACCAGTCGCTGCTGGCCCGTATCATGGACGAGAACGCGGCGCGCGCGAATCCGTGGAGCGCCCAGGCCGTGATGTACGAAGCCCTGATTACGTCGGCGATCGAGAACGCCGTGCGTGCGGAAGAAGTGGGCCTGGCGCGAGACAAGATCATCCTGAGCTGCAAGGTGTCGGGCGTGCAGGACCTGATCGCGGTCTACCGCGAGCTGGCGCGCCGCTGCGACTACCCGCTGCACCTGGGCCTGACCGAAGCCGGCATGGGCAGCAAGGGCATCGTGGCCTCGACCGCCGCGCTGTCGGTGCTGCTGCAGGAAGGCATCGGCGACACCATCCGCATCTCGTTGACGCCCGAGCCGGGCGGCGACCGCACGAAAGAGGTCGTGGTCGGCCAGGAGATCCTGCAGACCATGGGCCTGCGCAAGTTCACCCCGATGGTGATCGCCTGCCCGGGCTGCGGCCGCACGACGTCCACCGTGTTCCAGGAGCTGGCGGACAACATCCAGACCTTCCTGCGCGAGCAGATGCCGGAGTGGAAGAAGACCTATCCGGGCGTGGAGGCGATGAACGTGGCCGTGATGGGCTGCATCGTCAACGGTCCGGGCGAATCGAAGCACGCGAACATCGGCATCAGCCTGCCGGGTACGGGCGAATCGCCGGCGGCGCCGGTGTTCGTCGACGGGCAGAAGTTCGCGACCCTGCGCGGCGAGCGCATCGTCGATGAGTTCAAGACCATCGTGCTCGATTACGTGAAGAAGAATTACGGCCGCGAGCCAGTGGCACAATAATCAAGACCTGCGAAATCAATACCCTCATCCCCGCGAAGGCGGGGATGACGGGCGAAAGCCAACAATGTCCAAACCAGAAAAAATCGTCGCCATCAAAGGCATGAACGACATCCTGCCAGCAGACGCACCGCTGTGGGAGTTGTTCGAGAACACCACCGAAACGATCCTGAAAAGCTACGGCTACCAGAAGATCGTCACCCCGATCGTCGAGGAAACCGGCCTGTTCGCGCGCGCCATCGGCGCGGTCACCGACATCGTCGAGAAGGAGATGTACTCCTTCGAAGACTCGATGAACGGCGACAAGCTGACCCTGCGCCCGGAAGGCACGGCCGGCGTGGTGCGTGCGGTGCTCGAGCATAACCTGGTCTACGACGGTCCCAAGCGCCTGTGGTACAAGGGCCCGATGTTCCGCCACGAGCGTCCGCAGCGCGGCCGCTACCGCCAGTTCTTCCAGTTCGGCGCGGAAGCCGTCGGCTTCTCGGGCCCGGACATCGACGCGGAACTGATCATGATGTGCCGCCGCCTGTGGGACGACCTGGGCATCCAGAACGTGCGCCTGGAACTGAACTCGATCGGCAACGCCGACGAGCGCCTGCGCCACCGCGCCGACCTGATCGCGTGGTTCGAGCAGAACGAAGCGGTCCTGGACGCCGAAGCCAAGCGCCGCCTGCACAGCAACCCGCTGCGCATCCTGGACACCAAGAATCCGGCCATGCAGGAGATGGTAAATAACGCGCCCAAGCTGCTCGACTACCTGGGCGAGGAATCGCTGGCCCACCTCGACGGCCTGAAGAAGATCCTGGACCGCAATGCCGTGCAGTACACCATCAACCCGCGCCTGGTGCGCGGCCTGGATTACTACAACCGCACCGTGTTCGAGTGGGTCACCGACGA
>CBIHLT010000304.1:0-4662 GCA_966210615.1 uncultured Massilia sp. | reverse complement strand
GATCGGCACCCAGCTGACCGCCGCCACCGGCCGCCTGACCGCGCGCCGCCAGTGGATGGTCGACCACCTGCATACCACGGGCGAGGTGGTGATCGACGCGGGCGCGGCCCTCAAGCTCACCAGGGAAGGCAAGTCGCTGCTGCCGATCGGCGTGCTGGCGGTGAACGGCGAATTCGGCCGCGGCCAGGTCATTACCTGCGTGGACGAGAACGGACGCGCACTGGCGCGCGGGCTGACCAACTACGCCAGCAGCGAAGTGCGCCGCATCATGCGCCATTCCTCCGGCGAGATCGAGCGCATCCTGGGCTTCGTCGAAGGGCCGGAACTGGTGCATCGCGATAACATGGTGCTGCTCTAGGAAGTAAGCACTCGCTCGGCAGCGGCGCCCGCCATGCGCCGCTGCTCGACTGAGACATTTCATCTGTTTTTGCTTGTTGGTCCATGCGAGAGATTTTCCAAAAGGATATAAATCGCTAGACTGGAGGTGTTCGTTGTGCGCATGCACATCCCTTCCAGAGAGCAACCATGAAACTCAGCCGTAAACTTCCTTTGGGCTTTGCCGCGGTCACCCTGCTGGTCGCCTGCGCCGGATTCTTCGGCGTGGCCCAGATGAACCGGTCGGTGGATACCTACCGCATCGCAGTGGCCGAGGCCGGCCAGGCGCAGCAAGTCCAATTCCTGTTGTCCGAATTCCGCAAACAGCTGCAGGAGTGGAAAAACACGCTCCTGCGCGGCAAGGACGACGAACAGCGCAAGAAATACTGGGACGCCTTCCAGAAGAGCGAGGCCGAGGTGGATACCCGGGTCAGGGCCGTGCTCGCCCAGCTGCCGGCAGGGGAGGTGCGCGAGCTGGTGACCCGGTTCGGCGCCGCCCATGCGGCCATGGGGCAGGACTATCGCCGCGGCTTTGCCGACTTCAGCGCGGCCGGTTTCGATGCGGCGGCCGGCGACGCCGCCGTCAAGGGCAAGGACCGCGCGCCGGCCGAACTGCTGAACAAGGCCGAGAAGGCCATGTCGGCGCGCAGCGCGGCCAGCGCCGCCCTGGCCGGCGAGGTGGGCGCCCGCGCCACCTTCCTCAGCTACCTGTTCATGCTGCTCGGCTCGGTAGCGGCCGTGGTGGCCGGCGTGCTGGTGTCGCGCTCGATCACCCGTCCGCTGGGTGAGGCGGTCGAAGCGGCCAGGAACGTGGCGGCCGGCGACCTGCGCACCCAAATCACGATCCGCAGCGACGACGAGACCGGCCAGCTGCTGCTGGCCCTGAAGGAGATGTCGTCCAGCCTGAACCGCATCGTGCACCAGGTGCGCGGCGGCGCCGAGACCATCGCCGCCGCCTCCGATGAAATCGCGCGCGGCAACATGGACCTGTCCAGCCGCACCGAAATGCAGGCCGGGGCGATCGAGGAAACGGCTTCGTCGATGGAAGAGCTGACCTCGACCGTCCAGCAGAACGCCGACAATGCGCGCCAGGCCAGCCAGCTCGCGGTGTCGGCGGTCGATGTCGCGGCCAGGGGCGGCCAGGTGGTCGAGCAGGTGGTCGGGACCATGGAGTCGATCAATGCGTCATCGCGCAAGATCGTCGACATCATCGGCGTGATCGACGGCATCGCCTTCCAGACCAATATCCTGGCACTGAACGCCGCCGTCGAGGCGGCGCGTGCCGGGGAGCAGGGGCGCGGCTTCGCCGTGGTGGCCAGCGAGGTGCGCAACCTGGCGCAGCGCTCGGCCACGGCCGCCAGGGAGATCAAGGCGCTGATCGGCGAATCGGTCGACTGCGTCGAGGCCGGCAACCGCCTGGTCGGCGAGGCGGGCATGACGATGGGCGAGATCGTCGCGAGCGTGCGCCGCGTGATGGACATCATGGGTGAGATCAGCGCGGCCAGCCAGGAGCAGGGCGCCGGCATCGCCCAGGTCAACGGGGCGATCGGCGAGATGGATGCGGCCACCCAGCAGAATGCGGCCCTGGTCGAGGAGGCGGCGGCCGCCGCGCAGTCGCTGCGCGAACAGACCGTGGCACTGACCGAGGTGGTCGGCGTGTTCAAGCTGGATGAGGAGCAGGCGCCTGCGGTCTCCTCCGTGGCGGCTGGCCGTCCGCGTGGGCGGCCGGCGCTGCGCCGGGTCGCCTGACCTGGCCGCCGGCGAAAAACGGCTTTATTCGGCGGCCATCTCGGCCGCCTGGGCGGCGGGATCGAGCACGCCGGCCGGCGCCGGCGTCTTGTCCTTGAATTCGCACAAGTCCACGATCAGGCAGTTCCAGCACTTGGGACGGCGCGCCACGCAGGTGTAGCGGCCGTGCAGGATCAGCCAGTGGTGGGCGTCGAGGAGGAATTCCTTGGGCACGAACTTGAGCAGCTTCTGCTCGACGATGTCGACGTTCTTGCCCGGGGCAATTTTCGTGCGGTTGGCCACCCGGAAAATGTGGGTGTCGACCGCCATCGCCGGCTCGCCGAAAGCGGTGTTCAGCACCACGTTGGCGGTCTTGCGGCCCACGCCCGGCAGCGATTCCAGGGCTTCGCGCGAGTGCGGTACTTCGCCGCCGTACTGCTCGACCAGGATCTGGCAGGTGGCTATCACGTTCTTGGCCTTGGTGTTGTACAGGCCGATCGTCGAGATATAGGACTTCAGTTCTTCCAGCCCCAGGTCGAGGATCTTCTGCGGCGTGTTCGCCACCGGGTAGAGGCGGCGCGTGGCCTTGTTCACGCCCACGTCGGTCGACTGTGCCGAGAGCAGCACCGCGATCAGGAGCTCGAAGGGCGTCGTGAATTCGAGTTCGGTGGTGGGCGTGGGGTTGGCGGCGCGGAAGCGCGTGAAGATCTCGAGGCGTTTGGCGGGGTTCATCGGATTCAGTTCTTCTCGGGCGGCGCAGTCGGGTCCTGGGCATCGGCCGCCTTCTGGCGTGCGCGTTCCATGGCGGCGGCGATGATCGCGCGCTTGCGCTCCTTCTCGGCCAGTTCTTCCGGCGTGTTGGCCGCCTCCGCAGTGACCGCGCGCATCTTTTCCAGGGCCTTGGCGGCCAGGCGGGCGTCGTTTTCTTCGCGCTCGCGGCGCAGGCGCTCGGCGCGGAAGTCGTGGCGCGCCCTGGCGGCGTCGGCCGCTTCCTGCGACCAGGCGTCCCAGCCGGTCGCTTCTCCCGTCACGGGAATCATCGAAATGCAGTCGACCGGGCAGGGCGCCACGCACAGGTCGCAGCCGGTGCACAGGCTGGGCAGGATGGTGTGCATCTGCTTGGCCGCGCCCAGGATGGCGTCCACCGGGCAGGCCTGGATGCACAGGGTGCAGCCGATGCACAGCGATTCGTCGATGAAGGCGACCGGGCGCGGGCGTTCGACACCGTTGGCCGGGTTGATCGGGATGATCTTGCGGCCGGTGGCCGCGGCCAGCCGGCGCACGCCTTCCATGCCGCCCGGCGGACACTGGTTGATCTCCGCTTCGCCGCGTGCGATCGCTTCCGCGTAAGGGCGGCACGCGGGGTAGCCGCACTTGGTGCATTGCGTCTGCGGCAGCAGGTCTTCGATCTGGTCGGCGAGGGACTTGGTCACGGCGGGGCGGGATTGGTAAAGCCGACATTATCCGCCAAAACCGCCTAACGTGCGACGCCCGGAACAACGGGGCAGTATCGTGGCCGAGCGAACAGACCGGGGGTGAATTCCGTGATGTAGTACGCGCTGAGAGAGAACAAGGAGGGGCATTGAGATGAACGAGTTGATCGTACCGGTCTTGCTTGCCGCACTCCTGTCGAGCGGCCCGGGCGCACATGCGCAGCAGCGGGCACAAGGGGAGCTGGCCATGCGCGATGCGGGCGCGCAGCAGGTGAAGGCGAAGCAGGTGCGCTACCGCAGCGTGGCAAGCAATGGCGAACTCAAGCGCGGCGAACAGCTGCCGCCGCGTTACCGGACCCATCAGTACGTGATCGACAACTGGCGCGCCCACAAGCTGAGCGAACCGCCGCGCGGGCATCAGTGGGTGCAGGCGGGGAGCAGTTATGCGCTGGTGGGGATTGCGACGGGGGTGGTGACGGAGGTGGTGGTGGTGAGGTGAGAGGCTAGCAGTGCTCTAGGAAACTTGGGTCCCCGCCTTCGCGGGGACGACGTTTTTACGCTCGTTTCCGAAGTCGAGCTACCGATGTTCCGGTCGCGCTAATGACGTCTTCCCCGCGAAGGCGGGGACCCAGGTTCGCCGCACACCGACACCCCAAATAAACAATGCCGCGGACCCCGCGGCATTTTTTCGTCTTACCGAGAAAATCAGCGATACGCCTGAATAAACTCCGTCAACTTCGGGCAAATAATCTCGCGCCAGCGGCGTCCCGAGAAAATGCCGTAGTGCCCGCACTTCGGCGCCACGAAACGGAGATGCCTGTCCTTCGGGATCCCACTGCACAGATCGTGCGCCGCGCTGGTTTGCCCCAGTCCCGAAATATCGTCCAGCTCGCCTTCCACGGTCATCAGGGCCACGGTCTTGATGTCCTGCGGGCGCACCAGCTGGCCGCCGACTTCCCAGGTGCCCTTGGGCAGGCGGTGTTCCTGGAACACGGTCTTGATGGTCTCGAGGTAGTACTCGGCCGGCATGTCCAGCACCGCGTTGTACTCGTCGTAGAACTGGCGGTGCGCCTCGGCCGAGTCGTCGTCGCCGCGCACCAGGTGCTGGTAGAACTCGCGGTGGCTC
>CBIHLT010000303.1:0-4674 GCA_966210615.1 uncultured Massilia sp. | reverse complement strand
GAGTTAATTCATAATTGAATCCAAGGGAATTATAGACCCCTGCCCGGCGCGTAAGCTAGGGACTTTCAGACACGTCTTTCCCTTGGAGCCCACCGTGAACATCGTAGAAATCCGCGAAAAAACCGTCCCGATCAGCTCGCCCATCCGCAACGCCTACATCGACTTCAGCAAGATGACGCTGAGCCTGGTCGCGGTGGTCACCGACGTGATCCGCGACGGCAAGCCGGTGGTGGGCTACGGCTTCAACTCGAACGGCCGCTACGGCCAGGGCACCCTGATGCGCGAGCGCTTCATCCCGCGCATCCTGGAGGCCGCCCCAGGCTCGCTGCCCGACGGCAGCGGCGCCAACCTGGACCCGCACAAGGTCTGGGACTGCATGTTCACCAACGAGAAACCCGGCGGCCACGGCGAGCGCTCGGTGGCGATCGGCACCATCGACATGGCGATCTGGGACGCGGTGGCGAAGATCGAAGGCAAGCCGCTGTTCCAGCTGCTGGCCGACCGCTACGGCAACGGCAATCCGGACCGCAAGATCTTCGTCTACGCGGCCGGCGGCTACTACTACCCGGGCCAGGACCATGAAAAGCTGAAGGACGAGATGCGCAGCTACATCGACCGCGGCTACACGGTGGTCAAGAAGAAGATCGGCGGCGCCTCGCTCGACGAAGACCTGCGCCGCATCGATTCCATCCTGGGCGTGCTGGGTGACGGCCAGAAGCTGGCGGTGGACGCCAACGGCCGCTTCGACCTCGACACCGCGATCAAGTATGCGAAAGCGCTGTCGCAGTACGATCTGTTCTGGTACGAGGAAGCGGGCGACCCGCTCGACTTCGAGCTGCAGGCCACGCTGCGCAACTACTACAGGAACCCGATGGCCACCGGAGAGAACCTGTTCTCGATGCAGGACGCGCGCAACCTGATCCGCTATGGCGGCATGCGCCCCGACCGCGACTGGCTGCAGTTCGACTGCGCGCTGTCCTATGGCCTGGTCGAATACCTGCGCACCCTCGACATGCTGCGCGAGCACGGCTGGTCGCCGAGCCGCTGCATCCCGCACGGCGGCCACCAGATGTCGCTCAACATCGCGGCCGGCCTGGGCCTGGGCGGCAACGAGTCCTATCCGGACCTGTTCCAGCCCTATGGCGGCTTCCCGGACGGCGTCCGGGTCGACAACGGCTATATCACCATGCCGGACCTGCCGGGCATCGGTTTCGAAGGCAAGGCCGACCTCTACGCCGAGATGCGCAAATTGTCCGACTGAATGTCCGACCGAATCTCCGACTGCGTTCCCACCAGATGGCCGCTCAGCCAGCGCGCCACCTCCGCGGCCCGGGCTTCGATGCGGGCGCCGAAGCCCTGGGTGGCCAGCAGCGCGATGCCGTTCGGATTGCGCAGCACGCCCGCGGCCAGCGCCGGCCTGCCGCCCGAGGTATCGATGAAGAAGGGCTCCAGCTGCTCGCGCAGCAGCGGCGCCAGCACCAGGTTGTGCGAGGACACCAGCACCAGGTCGCGCGCGCTCAGCTGCTCCAGCACGGCCGCGGCGGCCGACACCGACTCCAGGTGGTTGGTGCCGCGGAATACCTCGTCGATCAGGCAGACCCCGGGCGTCGTAGCGTCGAGCAGTTCGCGCGCGCGGCGCAGCTCCGCCATGTACAGGCTCTCGCCGCCCAGCAGCGAATCCTCGTTCTGCATGCTGACGCGCACCGGCAGCGCCGGCACCCTGGCCCGGCGCGCATAACAGAAGCCGAAGGCGCGCGCCGCCACCAGGTTCAGGCCCACCATGCGCAGGAAGGTGCTCTTGCCGGACGCGTTCTGGCCGGAGACGAAGGCGCCGCGCCCATCCAGTTCCAGCGACAGCGCGGCAGGACGGTGCATCAGCGGATGCACGCCCTGCTCCAGTTCCAGTGTGCGCGCATCTGAACGCTCGGCCCAGCACCAGCGCTCGCTGGCCAGCAGGTGGCGCGCCAGCGCCACGTCCGCCTCCAGGTTCGCGCACGCCACGAAGCACTCGCGCAGCAGCTTGCGTTCGGCGGCGACGATGCGCGCCGTCTTGAAGTAGTGGCCGACATTGGCGGCGCCGAACCATTCGGCATACTGCCTCCCGCCCGGGATCATGCGGACCAGCAGCGAAGGCGCCAGCCGCACATGCAGGCGCGCGGCCGGACGGCGCAGGTCGACGAAGGGCGCGGTGAGCGCGCTGTCCTCCTGCCCCAGCTTGCCGACCGCCGCCAGCAGCGCATTCAGTGCGCGCACCTTGCCCTCCCAGGATTCGACCCGGCGGTGGTAACGGATCTGCAAGGCCATCAGCGGCGCCAGCGCAGCCAGGACGGCGATCCAGCCCAGCGGCAGGGTGATGGTGGCCGCGACCGCCAGCAGCAGCGCCACCGGCAGGGTCCACAGCCAGCGCGCCCACCACGGCGTGGACGGCATGTCTGCGCCGAACAGCAGCCCGGCCACTTCGCTGTCCGCATGGCGCAGCACGCGCAGGCCGGTGTGCAGGCGCGCCAGGCGCGCCGGGTCCGCCATCAATGCGCGGATGCGCTCGCGTTTGTCCGCGCTGGCGGCGTCGTCCAGCCCCGCGCGCAGTCGCCGGTGCAGCACCTGGCGCCCGAAGATGCTCACCTCCTGCGCCAGCTGCTCTTCATAGGACGCCAGCAGCAGGTCGTTCCAGGTTTGTTCGTCGAGGTCGGACGCGCTGTCCGCGCCTGTCCGGTGCAGGCGTCCGATCTCGTCCGGGGTGAAGAAATGGCGGGGCGCTTCCTGGCGGGCGGCGGGCAGCATGCTGCGCCAGAGGTCCTTGAGTTGGTCGAACAGCGGCGAGGCAGGTGACAAGTGAGGTCTTTCGCGGTGCCGGCCCATGCCGGCGCGTGATGGGAAATGCGGACGATCCTGGCAGCTTGCAAGATTGAAAAGACTGTCGACGCGCAATTACCCGTGGCGGGTATGCTGTCCGTCCGCTGTCCGGCAGCGTCTTTACGGACAGTGCGGACACCGGACTCCGCACTACCAATCCCTTTCAAATCAAGCACTTAATTGATTGGCATGATTCCTGCACTAGTGGGAAACAACCTGTCCTTACCAGAACAACATCATGATCCGCGATACCTCACACCAAGACGCCGTCATCGCTCCGCCGCCGGCGCAGAAACTCAAGCGCCGCGCCCTGATCGGCGGCGTGGCAGCGGCCATCGTCGCTGTCAGCGCCCTCCTCCTGTCCGCCTGGAACAGCAGCGAACATTCGGTGTCCGCCGACCGCCTGCGCATCGCCGAAGTCGGCCGCGGCACCCTGGTGCGCGACGCCTCGGTCAATGGCCGCGTGGTGGCCGCCGTCAGCCCCACCCTGTACTCGACCTCGCCGGCCACGGTCAACCTGAAGGTCGCCGCCGGCGACACCGTCAAGAAGGGCGACGTGCTGGCCGTGCTGGAATCGCCCGACCTGACCGATGAACTCAAGCGCGAAGTGTCGAGCTACGAGCAGCTCAAGGCCGAGGTGGCGCGCCAGCAGATCCTGGCGCGCAAGCAGAAGCTCCTGGCCCAGCGCGAAGCCGACACCGCCGAGATCGACCGCCTGTCGGCCCAGCGCACCCTGGAGCGCTACGAAAGCGTGGCCCAGGTGGGCGTCATCGCCAAGATCGACTACCAGAAGGCCAAGGACGCGCTGAACTCGGCCCAGATCCGCGCGCGCCACGCTTCGCAGGCGGCCGCCCTCGAAGGCGACGACGTGCAGCTGGCCCTCAAGACCAAGATCAACGAACTGGAACGCCAGCGCCTGTCGCTCGCCAACGCCCAGCGCCGCGTGGACGAGCTGACCGTGCGCGCGCCGGTCGACGGCTTCATCGGCACCCTCAACGTCCAGAACCGCATGGTGGTGGCCGCCAACGCGCCGCTCATGACCCTGGTCGACCTGTCCAAGCTCGAAGTCGAGATCGAAGTGCCGGAAACCTATGTGGCCGACCTGGGCCTGGGCATGAACGCCGAGATCACCCTGCCGAGCGGGAAAGCCACCGGCAAGCTGTCCGCCCTGTCGCCGGAAGTGGTCAAGAACCAGGTACTGGCGCGGGTGCGCTTCGACGGCGAGCAGCCCAAGGGCCTGCGCCAGAGCCAGCGCGTCACCGCGCGCTTGCTGATCGAGGAAAAGCCGAACGTCATCATGCTGCCGCGCGGCCCCTTCGTCGAAAGCGAAGGCGGGCGCCACGCCTATGTGGTGCAGGACGGCGTGGCCGTGCGCACCCCGGTGCAACTGGGCGCCACCAGCATCTCGGCCGTCGAAGTCATCTCCGGCCTGAAGCCGGGCGACAAGGTCGTCATCTCGGGCACCGATACCTTCAACAACGCGAACCGCGTTTCGATCAACCGCTAAAAAGCAAACGAACAACAAGGAGAAAACCATGCTGCGCATGACCAACCTGAGCAAGGTGTACCGCACCCACATGATCGAAACCCACGCGCTGCGCGGCTTCGAGATCGAAGTCAAGCAGGGCGAGTTCGTGACCGTCACCGGCCCGTCCGGTTCCGGCAAGACCAGCTTCCTGAACATCGCCGGCCTGCTGGAGGAATTCACCTCGGGCGAGTACATCCTCGACGGCGTCAACGTGAAAGGGCTGGACGATACCGCCCGCTCGCGCCTGCGCAACGAGAAGCTCGGCTTCATCTTCCAGGGCTTCAACCTGATCC
>CBIHLT010000302.1:0-4702 GCA_966210615.1 uncultured Massilia sp. | reverse complement strand
GATGCCTTCCTGCGCAGGGCGCGGCGGGGTCGGGGTCGGCGTCGGATTGCCTTCCTGCCCCTCCGCCGGCACCTCCGGCGGCGGCTGCCCCGCCGCCACCATCTGCGACACGCGCGGCGCCAGCCTCCCGTCCATGCGCAGGTTGTTCAGCAGGCGGTTGAAGATGAGCAGCTGGTCGGGATCGGGGATGCCGTTCTTGGCCAGGTTGGTAAGATTGTAACGCGAGGTGGCGTCAATAATGTTCCCCGACAGCGAAGCTTCGAAATTTTCGCCCTCGATGCGCTCGCGGTCGACGAACTGGTCGAGCCGGGTCTCGGCCAGCGGGGTGGCCCAGGGCTGGTCGAGCGCGGTATAGCTCACCGTGTAGTTGCTCTGGCGCAGCAGGACACTCAGCCACTCGAGGGCGCCGCGCTGGATCCACTTGGTCTGCAGCTGCAAGCGCTGGTTTTCCATCGAGCGCACCTGGACCTGCTGCTGCCAGAACAGGCTGGCGACGATGGAGACGGCCAGGGTGGTCAGGAGCAGCGCGGTGACGACCGCGACGCCGCGCTGGCGCCGCATCGCCGGACGGCGGGCCGGGCGGCGCATCAGGTGCCTCCCAGCAGGAAAGACTTGATCATGGGCGCGGCCAGGTTCTGCACGTTGAGCGCCACCAGCACGCCGGACGGCTCGTTCGATGCCCCGGCCGGCACCGGAATCGGCACCGGCTGCGCCAGCGGATTGCCGACCGCCAGGCCCGGTTCGGTGCGCCAGGCATTGTTGCGCCAGACCTGGATCTGCATGCCCAGCACGCCGTTCTGCAGCGCCACCGGCGGCGAATTCTGGGCCGGCGCATCCGAGGCGATCGATTGCCACAGCTGGTCCAGCTCGAGCAGGTTGCGGGTGCCGGGCGATTCGCGGCGCAGCAGCTGGTTGCCGGAGATGCGGTAGGACACGACCTGCAGGCGCGAGGGCTCGTTCTCGACATACACCTTGCGCACCAGGGTCAGGCGGTCGGCATCCCATTGCAGGTAGGGCCGGCGGCCCAGCACGTCGCCCTCGGCCAGGTGCTCGCAGTCGCTCTGCATCTGGGCGAAGGCCAGCTGCATGCCGCGCGTGGTTTCCATCTGCTCGGTCAGGATGATGCGCCCGCGCACGATGCCGTCCAGCCCGCGCCAGCCGAGCACGGCCACGATGGCCAGGATCGAGATCGCGACCAGGAGTTCGACCAGGGTAAAGCCTGCGCGGCGCTCGAGTCGGCGCATGATCAGGGCCTCCTCACCAGCTGGACCAGCTTGACGATGCGGCGGCCCGGCGCGTCGGCGTTGAATACCGAGACATCGACGCGGCGCAGGAGCGGGTTCGGCGTGGAGACCGCTTCTTCCTCGCAGATCAGGTTCAGGTCGCCCTGCGGGCAGGCAAAGCTGCGCCGGCCGATCTCGGGATATTCCTGGCCGATGCGGATCTGCACCAGGCGGTTCTCGGCCGACCAGGTGGCCATCATCGAGGCGCGCAGGTCGGCGCTGTTGGCGGTCAGGCTGCCGACGGCGCGCAGGCCGGCCGACAGCGCGGTGCCGACGATGACCAGCGCCACCAGCACTTCGAGCAGGGTGAATCCGCGTGTATGACGTGGCCGCATGTTCATTCGACCGTGAAGTGGCCGACGCCGTCGGCGCGGATCGCGACCCGGTTGTCGTCCTTGGCCATGGTCAGCAGGAAGGGCTTGTCGACCGGCTCGCGGCCGAAGGTGATGCGCAGCACGCCGGTGGGGCCGCCGGTGGCGGCGGGTTCCAGCACCAGCTGCAGGGGTGCGTTCTTGAACGTGCGTTCGCGCAGCAGGTCGTCGCGGGTGACGGGTTCCCAGCCGGTGTCGTTGCGCACCACGAAGCGGTAGCGCTCGCCGCTGGCCTCGAAGGCCACCAGGCGGTTGCGCACGATGGCTTCGTCGCGCGCCAGCTGCAGCAGCAGCGCCAGGCGCTGGGCTTCCTGCTGCAGGTCCTGGCGCGGGCTGGGGATGGCGTTCAGCGAGGCCAGGCCCAGCGTGATGCCGATGATGACCAGCACGACCAGCAGCTCCACCAGCGTGAAGCCGCGGCTTGGCAATCCGGCCGGCGCGCGCATGGCCTGTGGCGGTCGCTGGGCCGGCATGGAAAGGTTTTATTCCCAGGAACCGACGTCGGCATCCTCGCCGGTGCCGCCCGGCTGGCCGTCCGCGCCCAGCGAGTACACGTCGATCTCGCCATGCAGGCCAGGCGACAGGTACTGGTAGGCATTGCCCCACGGGTCCTTCGGCAGCTTCTCGATGTAGCCGCCGGCCTTCCAGCCGTTGGCGGCCGGGCCCGAGGTCGGCTTGGCGATCAGGGCGTTCAGGCCCTGCTCGGTGGTCGGGTAGCGCTGGTTGTCCAGCTTGTAGAGCTTGAGCGCCTGCATCATGGTGGCGATGTCGACCTTGGCGGCGGTCACGCGCGACTCGCCGGTGCGGCCCAGCAGCTTGGGCACGACCAGGGCGCCGAGGATGCCGATGATGACCACGACGACCATGATCTCGACCAGGGTAAAGCCGCGTTGGAGGCCGCGGCGCTGCTTGCCTTGCATGTCAATGTGCATAAATGGTCTATGTGCTGTAAATCGTTGGAAGCAGGCCAGTATAAGCCCGAAAGGTGGCACGCTAGCTTAGATCGGACTTACTGTTCCCGGAATAGCAATCAAAGGAGCAATTGTAAGACAGCTTGGCCGGCACTGTATCGGTAAATCGTGCGCTCAGGCATGAGTCGAACAGACTGGGCAATTCGGATCATGCGCGACCGCGATGCTGGTCCATTCCATGGCCCGCCCCTCGAGCAGCAGCAGGCGCCCGGCGAGCGGCTGGCCGATGCCGGCCACGATCTTCATGGCCTCGGCCGCCTGCATGGCGCCGACCACCCCGACCAGGGGTGCGAACACCCCCATGGTGCTGCAGGCCACGTCCTCGTACGCGCTGCCCTCGGGGAACAGGCAGGCATAGCAGGGCGCGCCCGGGCGGCGCGGGTCGAACACGGAGAGCTGGCCGTCGAAGCGGATCACGGCGCCGGACACCAGCGGCACACCGGCGGCCACGCAGGCGCGGTTGACGGCGTGGCGGGTGGCGAAGTTATCGCTGCAGTCCAGTACGACCGTGGCGGAGCCAGCAAGTTCCCGCAGGCGCTCGGGACCGGCGCGTTCGCGCAGGGCGGTGACGGCGATCTCCGGGTTGATGGCGAGCAGGGCTTCGCGGCCGGACTCGGCCTTGGGCTGGCCGATGCGGGCGGTGGTGTGCATGACCTGGCGCTGCAGGTTGGTCAGGTCGACCTCGTCGTCGTCGACCAGGGTGATGCGGCCGATGCCGCTTGATGCCAGGTAGAGCGCCGCGGGGGAACCCAGGCCGCCGGCGCCGATCACGACCGCGTGGGCCTGCAGCAGCTTTTCCTGGCCTTCGATGCCGATTTCGTCGAGCAGGATATGGCGGGAGTAGCGCAGGAGTTGGGTGTCGTTCATGGTGCTGTTGGGGTGGTCGGTGTGCTGCGTAAACTTGGATCCCCGCCTCCGCGGGGATGACGGTCTTGAGGGCGCGGGCTGACGATAGCGTATCAGTCGGCCTGCTCCGTTAGCACGTCATCCCCGGACTTGGCCTCCCCCTTGGCGGGGACGCCAAGTTGCCTTAGCTTCGCGCAGCGCACTTATTTCTTGGCAGGCGCCTTGATCTCCGGCGGCTTGTGCTCCGCCCCCGGCAGCGGCTGCGGCGCCGGCTTGTTCCGGTTGTCCTCGGTCTTGGCCAGCTGCACCGGCAGCCCCTTGAAGTGGTTGATCGCCTGGGCCAGCTGGAAGTCGTCCTTGCTGCCGAACTCGAGCGGCTTGCGGTCCTTCAGCAGGGCCAGGGCGCGCTTCTGCTGCTCCAGGCTGTCGTTCACGGCCGCCTTGGCGGCGGCGCCCTTCTTCTCGTTCTCGGCCACCAGGTGGCGCTGAAGGTCCGCCTCGCGCACCCGCAAGGCGTTCAGCATGTCGCCCTCGGCGGTCTCGTGCACGCGCAGGTCGGGCACGATGCCGGTCGCCTGGATCGGGCGGCCCTTGGGCGTGTAGTAGCGCGCCGTGGTCAGCTTGATCGCGGTGTCGGCCGACAGCTGGCGCAGGGTCTGCACCGAGCCCTTGCCGAAGGTCTGGCTGCCCATCACGATGGCGCGCTGGTAGTCCTGCAGGGCGCCGGCCACGATCTCGGAAGCCGAGGCCGAACCGCCGTTCACCAGCACCACCATCGGCACCGTCTTGAGCGCGGCCGGCAGGCCGGCCAGCGGGTCGCCGCGCTGGGCATAGAATTCGCGCCGGCCGTAATACGCCGTGTTGGAATCGGGCAGCTGGCCCTTGGTCGAGACGATCACCTGGTCCGGCTTGGGCAGGAAGGCCGCCGACACGCCGATCGCGCCCGGCAGCAGGCCGCCCGGGTCGTTGCGCAGGTCCAGCACCAGGCCCTTGATGTCCGGGTTCCCGGCGTACAAGGCCTTGGTCTTCTTGGCCAGCTCTTCCAGGGTGTTTTCCTGGAACTGGCTCACGCGCACCCAGGCATAACCGGGCTCGACCAGCTTGGCCTTGACGCTCTGGACATTGATCTGCTCGCGGGTGACCGGCACCACCCAGGGCTGGTCCTCGCCGGGGCGGGCGATGGTGAGCGTGACCTTGCTGCCGGCCTTGCCGCGCATGCGCTTGATCGCCT
>CBIHLT010000301.1:0-4746 GCA_966210615.1 uncultured Massilia sp. | reverse complement strand
CCCATGATGATGCTGGTGCTCGTGCTCGGCCTGATGACGCCGCTCCTGTGCCTGCTTGCCGGTTTCCGGATCCTGCCGCTAGCCCATCTGGCCGCCGGACTGTGTTTGTTCGCGGTTGCGGGATCGAGCGCGGAATTCGGTATTCATCAGCCGCGCCCGAACAGCCTGTCCTATGTACAGGTGGGCGACAAGGGCGAGGCCTACTGGCTGTCGAACGACCGCGACCTCGACATGTGGACCAGGCAGTTCTTCCCTGACCAAACCGTCGGCACGGTACCGGAAGTGTTTGGCCCGACCAAGATTCACCGCTTCTATGCATCGACATCCGGACGCCGGCTGGCAGCGCCGACTGCCGAGTTCGTCGATGACGTCCTCGCCGACGGCAAGCGTACGCTGACCCTGCGGATCAAGAGCCAACGCGAGTTGGCAAAGACCTCGGTCGGCGTGGAAGGCACGGAGGTGCTCGCGTCCAGCTTCGAAGGCCGTATCCTGGAGGGCATGCCGGCAGAGCAATGGCAACTGGACATCTACGGGGTGCCGGCCGGCGGAAATCTGCTGAAACTCACGGTGGCAGCCAACACGCCCTTCCAGGTGCGCCTGACCGATACCTCATATGGCCTGGAACTGCCGCCGGGCAGGGAGCGGCGCAACGACATGATGCCGCAGCCGTTCCGCGACAGCGATACCACGCGGGTGGTGCGCATCGTGGCCGTCAAATAGCATCATTTGACCCGGATATTGACATAGTCGGCGACCTCGCTGCGCCATGCGAGGGCGTCGACAAATCTGGACAGCAGCATTTTCGTGACATCCGGCCCCAGATCGTGACAACGCTCGTCCTGAAGCATGATGTTGCTGCGCGGTTCACTGATCAGTGTCAGCATTGGCTGCCCGGGACTCAGGGACATTTGCCAGTCCCATCCAATAGTGATGGCGGGAAATCCTGCACTAACCCATTCCGAATAACCGGTAATCGGCGCAGCGCTTGTATCGGTAATGCGATCACCAGCGGCGTCGATTCCGGACACCAGATGCGTCAACTGCACCAATTCCAAATCAGTGAGCGACATACGTACATAGCCGTCACAAGGACTGAATAACATATTTGTCTGAAACCTTAAATTAATCAGGCGCCTGGCAAGCACATGATAAAACGTATAGATAATAAAATACTAGCCGGATAAAGGGACAGACAGCCACATCCATTCAGGCAAAAGGACGATTTATGCGCTACTTTGTATCATTTTTAATAAACATTGTTTGTGGGGTCGCATCGGCGCATGCCGGCTCCGGCTTCGCCGGACTGGAGCGCGGGCCCTACGGCGTCGGTTCCCGCGTTATCCAGGCTTACGATCATTCACGCAGTTTTCGCGGGCGCATCGATTTGATCAGCGGCGCCTCAGACGAGAGCGAACGGGCGCGACCGATGCAAATGCTGCTGTGGTATCCGGCTCGGACCACCGGAAAACCGCTGACTTATCAAGACTACATGCGTACAGAAGCCACGGACGAAGTCTTCGACCAGCCTGCTGAACGGATTACGGCGCTGATGCGGCACCGGTGGCGCAACGCCAGCGCGAGCGTGGGCACTGCGCAGGCCCGGCGCCTGTTCGACCAGCCGATGTGGGCGGAGCGCGATGCCGCCGCGCTGCCCGGGAAATTTCCGGTCCTTGTCTACGCTCCCGGCGTGGGGGGTGCCGCGCACGAGTCCGCCGACATGTTCGAATACCTGGCCAGCCACGGCTACATTGTCCTTGCCAGCCGCAGCATGGGCACGTTCACGCGCGAAATGAACACAGACCAGGAAGGCATCGATACCCAGGTGCGCGACCTGCAATTCCTGATTTCCCACGCCCACACCCTGTCCCAGGCCGACACCGCGCACATTGCCGCGATTGGCTGGAGCTGGGGAGGCATGGCAAATGTGTTTGCTGCTGCGCGCGACTCCCGTATCACGGCGCTGGTCAGCCTGGATGGAACGCGCGATCCGGAATTCACCCGGACCATTCCGCGCGCGCGGGTTGCATTGCCATGGTTATACATATCACGTCGCACCGACACCATTAGCGACCTGAACCGGCAGGGTATCGACACCTCGTTCAGCCTGCTGAATGAACTGAAGCACGCGGACATCTACGAAGTCATCATGACTCCGATGAAACACACGGATTTTTCCTCCTCGGCCCTGCGCTTTGCCGAAACGCGCCATTTCGACGAATATTCGCGTGCCGAGGTGGAGACGGCCTACCGGTGGGTATCCCGGTATGTGCTCGAATTCCTCAACGGCCACCTGAAGCAATCCGCGTCCGGTATCGCCTTCCTGCAAGCCGCGCCGAAGATGCACGGCGCTCCGGCGCATACCATCCGTATCCGCCACACCCCGGCGGAAGCCGCGCCGGCAAGCCGCGCCGCCTTCGCGGCGGCACTGGCCGACCGGGGTTTTGACCACGCTCCGGCCATCTATCGGAAGATGGTCGAACGCGACCCTTCGTTCCGGCTGTCGGAACGCGACATCAACCTGTGGGGATATCAGCTCCTGCTGAGGGAGAACCGGCCACGCGATGCCATCAGCATGTTCAAGTTCGGACTGGATTTGAATGGAGACAGCGCAAATCTGTTCGATAGCCTGGGCGAAGCGTATGAAGCGAATCGCGAGCCGGAACTAGCCATCCGGAGTTATCGGCGTTCGCTGGAGCTCAATCCTCGCAATTCCCATGCGGTTTCCCGGCTGGGCGTCCTTGCCCCCGATACCGCTGCCGGTACCGCTGCGGGTACCGGTTTACCGGGCCATTGACGTCACCTGCTCGCGCGCGGCGCGCTTGATGGCCTGCGGCGGCTGGCCGAAGGCGCGCAGGAAGGCGCGGCGCATGCGCTCCGGATCGGAAAAGCCGGTCTCGCGTGCGACGACGTCGATCGGGTGGTTGCTGCTCTCGATCATGGCCCGCGCCGCCTCCACGCGCAGCACTTCCACCGCGCGTGCCGGCGACTGGCCGGTTTCGAGCCGGAAGCTGCGGCTGAACTGGCGCGTGCTCAGGTTGGCCGCCTCGGCCAGCTCGTCCACCGACAAGGGTTTGCGCAGGTGGCGCTTGGCGTACGAGAGCGCCTGCTGGATACGGTCGGACTTCGGTTCCAGCTCCAGCAAGGCGGAGAACTGCGACTGGCCGCCGCTGCGCCGGTGGTAGACGACCATCTGGCGCGCGATGTGTCTCGACGCGTCCCGTCCAAGGTCGCTCTCGACCATCGCCAGGCACAGGTCGATGCAGGCGGTCATGCCGGCCGAGGTCCAGATGCGGCCGTCGTTGATGAAAATGCGGTCTTCCTCGACCCGGGTCTTCGGATAGGCGCGCTGCAGGTCGCGCGCCATGGCCCAGTGCGTGGTGGCGCGGCGGCCGTCCAGCAGGCCGGCTTCGGCCAGGATGAAGGCGCCGGTACAGATACTGGCGGTGCGCCGCGATTGCCGGCTGGCCTCGAGCAGGAAGTCGAGGAAAGGCCTCGTGGAGCGCAAGCCCTGCGGCTGCATGACGCCGCCAACGAGCAGGGTGTCGAAGTCGTGGCGTTCGGCCGCTTCCGTGAACACGCCCACGCCCGAGGAGCTCGGCAGCACGCCGCCCTTCTCGGACAGCAGCGTCATCTCGTAGTGCGGTCCCGCATCCATGTTGTTGGCAATCTCGAAGACGGTGGTCGTCATGAGGTCGAGCGCCTGGAAGCCCGGCGGGAGCAGGAAGCCGATTCTGCGTTTCATGAGAGCCCTGATGAATGGTTGCTATCCCGATCATACTTCAGGTCGCGGACGGCCGTGCCCTCCCTCCTCCGTTTAGGAGAGGCGGTGGAAGAAGGTGGAGAAGATCGTCCGGCGGCGCCAGTGCTGTTACCATTCTTTCATGCGAACACCGACTTTTTTCCGGACTGCCAAGGTCCTGGCCATGGCGGCCCTGCTGGCCAGCTGCAGCCCCACCTATAACTGGCGCGAGTACACCAGCCAGGATGGCGCCTACACGGTGCTGTTCCCGGCCAAACCCTCCTCGTTCACGCGCCCCATCGACCTGAACGGCATGCGGGTCGACCTGACCATGACGGCCGCCGAGGTCGAAGGCACCACCTTCGCCGTCGGCTCGGGCAGCGCGCCGGACGCCGCTGCGGCCCAGGCGGCCCTGCCCGCGATGCGCCAGGCGCTGCTGCGCAACATCGGCGCCCAGGACACCGGCGCGGCGCCGGACGAGAAAGGCCGCCTGGCGGTCGACGCCACCGGCACCGGCAACGGGCAGCCGGTCAGGCTGGCCGGCCGTTTCGAAGCGCGGGGAACCCGCTTCTACCAGGTCATCGTGCTGGGCAAGCGCAGCGCCGTGGAGGAGGAACAGGTGGAACAGTTCCTCGGCTCGTTCAAGCCGCAATGATGGAAAACGGCGTTCCCGCCCTGCGCCTCGCGGGCCTGCGCAAGGCCTTCGGCCGCCCGGCCGTGGACGGGCTCGACCTGGAGGTGCGGCGCGGCGAACTCTACGCCCTGCTCGGCCCCAACGGCGCCGGCAAGACGACCACCTTGCGCATGGTGACCGGCCTGCTGGCGCCGGACGCCGGCAGCATCGATGTGCTCGGCATCGATCTCGCGGCGGCACCCGCTGCCGCCAAGATGAAGATGGCCTACCTGCCGGACGAGCCGATGTTGTACGGGAAGCTCAAGCCGCCCGAATACCTCGAATTCGTGGCCGGACTGTGGGGCGTGCGTCCGGAACAGGCCGAGCCGCGCGC
>CBIHLT010000300.1:0-4762 GCA_966210615.1 uncultured Massilia sp. | reverse complement strand
CCGCGCCGCTTCGGCGCGGGCGGTATCGCCTTCCCAGCCGTGGCGCAGGGCGATGTGGATCCGCGCCAGGCACAGATTGTCGCGGGCGGACTTGTCGTCCAAGCGCGCTTCCTTGATCAGTTCCGCTTCGCTCAGCTTGCCGAGATAGAAGCGCGCGACCGGCTCCGGCCAGTCATCCTCGCGCTCGAAGTTCTTTTCCAGCTCCTTCCTGCCCAGCTCGCCCTGCTTGTTGAGCATCCGGGCCGCATACAGCCACAAGGCCGCGCGGCGCGCATTGGGCTGGGCGTCGACGGCCTTGCGCAACCGGTAACTGGCCTCGGCAGGGCGGCCCAGCTGCACCAGGCGCTGTCCGATGAGGGCGTTGGCCTGGGGATTCCCATTGCTGGCGGCCCGTTCCAGCCAGACCTGTCCCTGCTTCTGTCCGGCCTCGCCGCGCTGGCGCAGATAGGCGCCGGCAAGGGCCATCTGGGCATCGACATTGCCTTCGCCCGCTTCCTGCTCCACCCACGGTTCGATGGCGCGGCGCTGGCTCAGGGCGTCGCCGCCGACATAGGAAAAATAGAGGCGGCTCTGGCTCATCGCGAACAGCACGCGGTGCGAACGCAGGAAGTCCGCGCCCAGCAGCACGTCCACCTGCAGGCGGCCGGCGTCCACCACGTCCAGCCTGGGGCTGCTGATGGTTTCGGTCCCGATCCGCAGCGAGTCGAACACCGCCGACCAGCGCGCCGAGCGGGCCTGGCCGATGCCGGCGGCATCGCCGATGCGTTCGACGTTGGGGGCGTCGAGCTTGAGCCCGATGCGCCGGGCCGCCTCGAGCGACACCATGCTGGAGGTGGCGCTGCTGTCGATGACGGCCGTGAGGGCGACGCCGTTCAGGACCACGCCGAAACGGGGATTGACCCCGGGCGATGCGGACTCCTCGAACGGGATCTCGACGGCCTTGCGGTCCCAGTAGGCCAGGAACTGGTCGTCGCAATTGGTCGGCCGGAACATGCGGATCCGCTTTTCGGCGTACGACAATTCGAGGTCGGCCTGGAGCAGGTAGGATGCGCCGACCATGCCGTCCCAGGGCGGGGGCGCCGACTGGTCGCCGATCACCGGCAAGTCGAGGCGCCTGGTGCTGGCGGGGCCGACCGAGAATTCGTCGATCCTGGCCGAGTACACGCGCGAGTAGCCGCTGATGCCCAGCAGGGTGGAGTCGGAATTTCGAAGACGCAAGCCGTGCCGTTCGGCGCCGGTCCGGGTCAGGAAGTGGCGGGGCGTGGCGGTGTTGACCAGCAGGGGCGCAGGTTTGCCGTTGATGCTCCCTTCCATCGTCACGCCCAGTGCGGGACCCATGTACTTCAGTGGCAGGTTTGCAACAGCCGTGTAGACGCAGCGCGGGGGATCGGCTGCTTGCGCATGGCCCGGCAGCGCGGCCAGCAGCGCGCCCACTGCAAGGAGGCCGGTCTTGAGAAGGAGGGAAGGATGCATGTCCACATTCTAATTATTGCCATGTGGAAATGTAAATGCCGTGCGCATAAAAGCGCAGGAACACCGCGCCGGAGGGAGGGCGGAAGACGGAGCGTGTCCGTCTTCCGCACCTGCTGGAGCCGGTGTTACTTGTTTGGCGCCAGCACCAGGGTGTCCGGCGCAGCCGGCGTTGCCGATGCCGTCGCCAGCGTGCCGGCCGCCTGCGCCGGCTTGCTGCCCGGCTGCGAGCGCGGCTGGCGCAGGTAGCGCGCCGTATGGCGGCGCTCCCCGTGGCCGCCTTTCGGCCAGGTGATGAAACGCGACAACTCCTGCAGCGCGCGCTGGTAGACGTCGCGCTTGAATTCGATCACCACGTCCAGCGGCACCCAGTAGTCATGCCAGCGCCAGGCGTCGAACTCGGGATGGTCGGTCAGGCGCAGGTTCACGTCGTTGTCGCGCGCGACCATGCGCAACAAGAACCAGATCTGCTTCTGGCCGCGGTAATGCCCCCGAATCTCGCGCTTGATGAAGTGGTCGGGCACTTCGTAGCGCAGCCAGTCGCGGGTGCGGCCAATGATCTTTACATGTTCCTGGCGCAAGCCGATTTCTTCCTCCAGCTCGCGGTACATCGCCTGTTCCGGCGTTTCGCCGTATTTGATACCCCCTTGCGGAAACTGCCATGAGTGCTCGCGCACCCGCTTTCCCCACCACACCTCGTTGTTGGCGTTCAGCAGGATGATGCCGACGTTGGGGCGAAACCCTTCACGATCGAGCATAAGTGCACCTCGAAACTTTCTGCCGGCCGTACGATCCTTATGGTTTTACTTACAAATGCCGCGCCCTTGGGAGGACCCGTACCGCTTGCGCGGCAGGCGCTGCCTGTCTCGAGCCCATTTGTAGAAAGTTTGGACGCATCAGCCGGCTAATCCTTTAAAATTAAGGTCGATTATAACTCTCTCTTTTTAAAAAGAATTCATCGATATGCGCGCCTCACGATTTTTTATTTCAACTCTTAAAGAAGCGCCTTCCGACGCGGAGATCGTCAGCCACCAGCTGATGATGCGCGCCGGGATGATCAAGCGCCTGGGTTCCGGTATTTACACCTACATGCCGATGGGCCTGCGCATCATCCGCAAGGTCGAAAATATCATCCGCGAGGAAATGAACCGTGCGGGCGCCATCGAGCTGCTGATGCCGGTCGTGCAACCGGCCGAGCTGTGGCAGGAAACCGGCCGCTGGGACAAGATGGGTCCGGAACTGATGCGCGTCAAAGACCGTCACGGCCGCGACTACGCCATCCAGCCGACCTCGGAAGAAGTCGTCACCGACGTGGTGCGCAGCGAGCTGAAGTCCTACCGCCAGCTGCCGATCAACTTCTATCACATCCAGACCAAGTTCCGCGACGAGCGCCGTCCGCGCTTCGGCCTGATGCGCGGCCGCGAGTTCACGATGAAGGACGCCTATTCCTTCGACCGCGACGTCGCAGGCATGCAGGTGTCCTACCAGACCATGTTCGACGCCTACACCAGGATCTTCAACCGCTTCGGCCTGAAGTTCCGCGCGGTGGCGGCCGACAACGGCGCCATCGGCGGCACCGGCTCGCATGAATTCCACGTCATCGCCAGCACCGGCGAAGACGCGCTGGTGTACTGCCCGAGCTCCGATTTCGCGGCCAATATCGAAGCCGCCGAAGCGCCGGCCCTGGGCGAGCGCGGCGCGGCTACCCAAGAACTGGCCAAGACCTCGACCCCGGGCAAGACCAAGTGCGAGGCGGTGGCCGAGCTGCTGGACATCCCGCTCCAGCACCATGTCAAGAGCATCGCCCTGACCGTCGAGAACGAAGGCAAGAAGGAATACTGGCTGCTGCTGCTGCGCGCCGACCATGAGCTGAACGAGATCAAGGTCACCAAGGTGGCAGGCCTGAAGGACTTCCGCTTCTCGACCGAAGCCGAGATCCAGGAAGCCTACGGCACGGTGCCGGGTTACCTGGGCCCGATCAATACCAGGCTGCCCGTCAAGGTCGTGGCCGACCGCAGCGTCGCCAACATGGCCGACTTCGTGTGCGGCGCCAACGAGGCGGACTACCACTACACCGGCGCCAACTGGGGCCGCGACGTGGCCGAGCCGATCGTGGCCGACCTGCGCAACGTGGTCGAAGGCGACGCTTCGCCGGACGGCAAGGGCGTGCTGGCGATCGAGCGCGGCATCGAAGTGGGCCACGTGTTCCAGCTCGGCACCGCTTACTCGGAAGCGATGGGCGCGACCTACCTCGACGAAGGCGGCAAGCCGGTCGCCCTGCAGATGGGCTGCTATGGCATCGGCGTGACCCGTATCCTGGGCGCGGCGATCGAGCAGAACTTCGACGACAAGGGCATCGTCTGGCCGGACGCCATCGCTCCCTTCGAGCTGGTGCTGTGCCCGATGGGCCTGGACCGCAGCGAGATGGTCAAGGAGCAGACCGAGAAGCTGTACGCCGAACTGCAGGCGCTTGGGGTGGACGTGATCGTCGACGACCGCGGCCTGCGTCCGGGCGCGATGTTCGCGGACTGGGAGCTGATCGGCGTGCCGCACCGCGTGGTGATCGGCGAGCGCGGCCTCAAGGAAGGCAACCTGGAATACCAGGGCCGCCGCGATGCGGAGGCGACCAGCGTGGCGGTCGACGGCATGGTCGGCTTCATCAAGGACAAGCTGGGCAAGTGAAGCTTGCCTTCCCGGCCTCCTGGGTAGGAGGCGTGCTGCTCGCAGCCGGACTCAGCTTCGGCGGGGCGGCGCACGCCGGTAACCAGAAAGAGGAGGCGATGGCC
The DNA here is from genome assembly GCA_966210615.1 of uncultured Massilia sp. Taxonomy (GTDB): domain Bacteria; phylum Pseudomonadota; class Gammaproteobacteria; order Burkholderiales; family Burkholderiaceae_D; genus Telluria. The sequence goes on along the minus strand of CBIHLT010000300.1, from coordinate 506 downwards.
GACTCGGTGCGCCTGGCCCTGGCCAACGCCATCGCCGACGCCCGCCCTCCCAAACCGGTACTGCGCACCGAGGCGGCGCGCCAGCGTTACCAGCAATGGTTCGACGAGATGTCGCGGCGCCTGGCCAAGCGCATCCCGGACGACTTCTCGCGCACCGAATTCCTGGAGACGGTGTGGTACGAGTCGACCCGGGCCGGGCTCGATCCGGCCATGGTGCTGGGGCTGATCCAGGTGGAGTCGGCGTACCGCAAGTACGCGATCTCGATCGCGGGGGCGCGCGGCTACATGCAGGTGATGCCGTTCTGGACCAAGGTGATCGGCGATGGGGACCGGCGCAAGCTGTTCCACATGCAGACCAACCTGCGTTACGGGTGCTCGATCCTGCGCATGTACATCGACATGGAGAAGGGCGATTTGTACCTGGCGCTGGGAAGGTATAACGGCAGCAGGGGGAAGCCGCAGTATCCGAATGCGGTGTTTGCGGCATGGAAGAAGTGGGAATTCAA
>CBIHLT010000299.1:0-4764 GCA_966210615.1 uncultured Massilia sp. | reverse complement strand
ATCCTGTACCGCGGCAACCACCAGGCGCGCGTGATCGAGCAGGCCCTGCGCAAGGAACGCATTCCCTACACCATGTCGGGCGGCCAGAGCTTCTTCGACAAGGCCGAGATCAAGGACATCATCGCCTACCTGCGCCTGATCGCGAACCAGGACGACGACCCGGCCTTCATCCGCGCCGTCACCACGCCCAAGCGCGGGGTCGGCATGGCCACCCTGGAAACCCTGGGCGAATTCTCCAAGCAGTGGAACTGCTCGCTGTTCGAGGCCGCGCGCAAGGGCGGCCTGGAAGCCAAGCTGGCCGAGCGCCAGCTGGCGCCGCTGCGCGACTTCTGCCGCTTCATGCTGGAGCTGGAAGACCGCGCCACCCGCCCCGGCCCCTCGGGCAGCGGCGACAACGCGGCCGAGGTGCTCGACGACATGATGAAGGAGATGAACTACGAGCACTACCTGTACGAGAACTTCGACGACCGCGCGGCCCAGGCCAAGTGGCAGAACGTGCTCGAGTTCACCAACTGGCTGAAGGAGCGCGGCCGCGGCGGGCGCGACCGCGACGGCGAGGAAAAGAACCTGCTGGAACTGACCCAGATGGTGGCCCTGATGTCGATGCTGGAAGGCCAGGACGAGGAACAGGACGCGGTGCGCATGTCGACCCTGCACGCCTCCAAGGGCCTGGAGTACCCGCACGTCTACCTGGTCGGTTGCGAAGAAGGCATCCTGCCGCACAAGGGCGATCCGGACGATTCGGTGGAATCGATCGCGGCGCGCATCCAGGAAGAACGGCGCCTCATGTACGTGGGCATCACGCGCGCCCAGCGCACCCTGCACGTGACCTGGTGCAAGCGCCGCAAGCGCGCGGGCGAGCTGGTCAATTGCGACCCTTCGCGCTTCATCAAGGAGATGCAGCTCGACGTGGGCGATGCGGCGCCGAAAGAGACCGAAGTCCTCAGTCCAAAGGAACGTTTGGCGAACTTGAAAGCCTTGCTGACAACCCCGAAACCGGTGCCGGGCTGACCCCATCCGAACTGTTGCGCGCCAGCCTTGATGGGCTGGCAAGGGGTGCGCACGATTGAAAATCTCATTTGACTTCAACTGTTGAGCAGGAAATACTTTCTCTTAGCGAATTGGTGCAACAAAATTGCCCCTCTTCAACATTAAGAGATAGTTAAAACGACAGTCAAAGCGACAGTCAAAGAGAGATACGATGGCAACCGTTTCGGAAGTACTGACCACCCCCCTGTCCGGGCTGCAGCATATCGACGCCCTGCTGGACAAGGGGCCCGACTGGAATTACCTGACGGGCACTGCGAACACGATTTTTTATACCTTTTCGATTGCCTCCGGCAACGAAAGCGGCAAGACCGGCCAGGAAGCCTTTTCGGCATCCCAGCAGGCTGCCGCGCGCAGCGCGTTCAGCTATCTGCAGCAAGTGACCGGCATTTCCTTCGTCGAAACGAGCTCGGGCGCGGATGCGCACATCCATCTCTGCAATATCGACATTGCGGACTACCGCACCACGGGCCTGTGCAGCTGGACTTCGCCTTACAGCTACACCGGCACCACCCTGAACGAGTACAACGTCGACGCCTGGATCTATCTCGACAATGCCGAATTCCGCGCGCAGAACCAGAACCTGGTTCCGGGCGGCGACGGCTACGAGACCCTGCTGCACGAGATGGGACATGCGCTCGGCCTCAAGCACCCGTTCGAAACCGAACCCGAAAACAGTACCGTCCTGCCGAGCGCAGAGGACAACACCGGCAACACGCTGCTGTCCTATAACGCGGCAGGCAGTGCACATTCGACGTTCAGCCCCTACGACATCGCAGCCCTCAACTGGCTGTATGGCGGAGACGGCTTGCGCGGCGCCCTCGGCATCAACAGCAGCACCGGCGCCCGCTATCTCACCGGAACCAATCGCGCGGACACCCTCACGGGGACGCGTTACGACGACACCTTACAGGGAAATGGAGGCAACGACATGATCGATGGAGGAGAAGGCAAGGATACGATGGTCTTCAGCGGCTCGCGCGGCGCGTACACCTTTGTCAACCAGGCGGACGGTGCGCTGCAGGTGAGCAGCAGCGCAGAGGGCGTGGACACCCTGCGTTCGGTGGAGCAGCTGACATTCGCGGACATGACGGTCCAGCGATCGGACGTGGTCGATACCACCGCGCCGGTGGCGCCGACCTTCGTGGTGACGCATAACCAGTTCAATTACGCGCGCGGCAGCAAGCCCGGCATGACGGGCGCCGCAGAAGCGGGCTCGACGGTGAAGGTCTATTCCGGCAGCACCCTGATCGCCACCGTGGTGGCCGACCAGAACGGGCTGTGGAAGGCCGAATCCTCGATCGACTTCCCGGATGGACTGAACTACAGCGTCCATGCGACCGCGACCGACGGCGCCGGCAACGTCTCGGCGCCGAGCGCGACCGTGACCTTCAACATCGACGCCACCGCGCCGACCATCCCGACCGGCAGCGTGAACCTGACCGCCGGCGACAACCGGCCCGTGTTCAGCGGCACCGGCGAAGTCGGCACGACCGTACAGCTCTATGTCGTCAACGACACCACGGTCCAGCGCTTCGGCAGCGCGACCGTCGGCGCCGACGGCACCTGGAGCCATACCGCGGCCCCTCTGCCCAACGGTAACTTCGATGTGAGCGTGGTGTCGAAGGACCTGGCCGACAACTCCACCGCCGCCAGCAGCTACCTGCAGGTGGCGGTCGCGAACGCCGGCTACCGGACCGGCACCGCCGGCAAGGACGTCTTCACCATGGGCGACGGCAGTACGGCCGTGGCCGGCGGAACCGGCACCGACGTCGCCGTGTTCAGCGGCAACAAGGCCAACTACACCGTCGCCAAGGATGCCTGGGGCTATGTCGTGACCGACAACGTCGGCGGCGGCGGCACCGACCGGGTGATCGGCGTCGAGCGCCTGCAGTTCGCCGACGGCTGGAAGGCGATCGACGACGACGGCGTCGCCGGCCAGATCTTCCGCCTCTACCAGGCGGTGTTCGACCGCGCCCCGGACATCGGCGGCATGGGCTACTGGATCCAGCGCATGGAATCCGGCACCGACCTGATGCGCATGGCCAATGAGTTCATGACCATCAAAGCCCCGGACGGCACCGTCGAGTTCGAGACCTTGTACGGCAAGAACCTGACCGACGAGCAATTCGTCGTCGAGCTCTACGACAACGTCCTGAACCGCGAACCGGACGCCGGCGGCAAGGCTTACTGGATCGACGTGATCAAGCATCACAGCCGTGCGCAGATCCTGATGGCGTTCAGCGAAAGCCCGGAAAACCAGGGCAACGTGATCGACCTCGTGGCCAAGGGCATGGACTACATTCCCTTCGGCTGATCCTTCCCGGCGGCAGGGCTGGCATAATGCCGGCTTTGCCGCCGGAGGTGCCATGGAACACGAAGACCGTTTCGTCGATATCGAAATCAAGCTCGCCCACCAGGAAGACCTGGTGGAGACGCTGAACCAGACCATCTACCAGCAGGGCCGCCGCATCGACCAGCTCGAAGCCATGATGGCCAAGCTTGCCGAGCACGTCCGCAGCGTGCAGGATGGGCGCCAGATTCCCCTGAACGAGAAGCCGCCGCACTATTGATTCGTGCGGCTAAGAGCGCCTAACAAAACCCTCATGGCTGCGTTGCATCGTCTTGCCGTACTAGAGTACTGTCTTCGACGCTGCTCCTTGCCCTGAGGGTTTTGTTAGGCGCTCCAAGCCAGCTGCTGTCCCAGCCGCTTCCCCAGCGCCAGCAAGCTCAGCGTCGGCGGCAGCCCCCACGGCTCCGGAATCACCGACGCATCGCACACGAACAGCCCCGGTGTCGCCGTCTGCAGTCCCGCATCCACCCCCGCGCCGATGCGTACGCTCCCGCCCGGGTGGGCCGCGAAATGCCAGGTGCTGAATACCTTGCGCGCCCCCGCCTGGCGCAGGATCGCGCGCGCCATCTGCACGCCGCGGCGCAGCTTGTCCTTGTCGGCCGCCGTCAGGCGCTTGTCGGCCCAGCGCTGGCCCACCGCGCCGCCGATCTCGTCGCGGATCTTGACCATCACTGACAGCGTGCGCCGGTGCGCCAGCAGGCGGTCGACGCGCCCCACCTGGGCCGCGAAGGCCTGGTACATCGGGCGCGGCAGGGCCAGGTCGGCCAGCGCGATGCCTTCCTCCGGAAAGTGCAGGCCGGCCGCCATCGGCACCTCGGCGCCGCCCTCGAGATCGTCCACGCTGCCCATCACCGCCACCACCGGATCGCTGAAGAAGGGCGCGTGGCGCGGACCCAGGTTCGAGCGGTGCAGGATGCGCGGGCTGCCGATGCCGCCGCCGGCCAGCACCACCAGCGGCGCATGCGCCACTTGTGCCTGGCCGCCGCGCACGAATTCCACGCCGCGCGCACGGCCTTCCTCCACCAGCACGCGCTCCACCCGGCTGCCGGAAGCCAGCACCGCCCCATGGCGCAGGGCCTCTTCCACGAAGTCGCGCGCCGTCCACTTGGCGCCGAAGGGGCAGCCGTAGACGCAGCGCCAGCAGCCGCTGCGGCAGGACTGGGGCCGGATCATCTTGTCCAGCTTGCGCCATGCGAAGCCCGCGGCGCGCGCGGCTTCGGCGATGCGCGCCGCCATCGGGCCCACCAGATTGTCCGGCAGGGGTCCCAACGGCAGCTCGGGGCGCAGCGCGGCGAGCGGGCGAGGGGGCCCCCGCCGGGCAAACTGGTGGGGGGGCTTATACACAAATCCGAGCCCACCAGACC
>CBIHLT010000298.1:0-4787 GCA_966210615.1 uncultured Massilia sp. | reverse complement strand
CGGCCGCATCGCCCGCCTGGACCTGGACAGCGCCACGCGCGACCTGATCAAGGCGCGCTTGGCCTTCCTGGACGCCAAGGACGCCGTGCTGCAGAAGGCCATCACCACGCCCTTCCGCCCGGCCTTCTACTGCTCCGGCTGCCCGCACAACACCTCGACCAAGGTGCCGGACGGCTCCTTCGCGCTGGCCGGCATCGGCTGCCACGTGATGGCGACCTCGATCTACCCGGAAATGAACAAGCTGACCACCCACATGGGCGGCGAAGGCACCCCGTGGATCGGCCAGGCCGCGTTCTCGCAGGTGCCGCACGTGTTCCAGAACCTGGGCGACGGCACCTACTTCCACTCGGGCTACCTGGCGATCCGCGCGGCGGTGGCGGCCAAGGTCAACATCACCTACAAGATCCTGTACAACGACGCGGTCGCGATGACCGGCGGCCAGCCGGTCGACGGCCAGACCTCGGTGCCGATGATCGCCCAGCAGATGGCGGCCGAAGGCGTCAAGCGCATCGCCCTGGTCACCGAAGACCTGTCGCGCTACGCCGACCGTTCCAACCTGCCGGCCCTGGTCACCCTGCACGACCGCAAGCACATGGACGACATCCAGCGCGAACTGCGCGAGCTGCCGGGCGTGACCGTCATCATCTACGACCAGACCTGCGCCGCCGAGAAGCGCCGCCGCCGCAAGAAGGGCGAGTTCCCCGACCCGGCCCAGCGCATGGTGATCAACGAAGCCGTGTGCGAAGGCTGCGGCGACTGCGGCATCCAGTCGAACTGCGTCTCGATCCTGCCGAAGGAAACGGACTTCGGCCGCAAGCGCCAGATCGACCAGTCCTCGTGCAACAAGGACTTCTCCTGCGCCAAGGGCTTCTGCCCGAGCTTCGTGACCGTCGAAGGCGGCACGCTCAAGAAGAGCAAGGCCGGCGTCAGCAAGAACGGCGCGGATGACGGCTGGGGCGAGCTCCCTGCCCCGGTCCTGCCCGGTGTCGAGCACCCGTACAACATCCTGATCAACGGCATCGGCGGCACCGGCGTGATCACCGTCGGCGCGCTGATGGGCATGGCCGCCCACCTCGAGGGCAAGGGCGCCTCGGTGCTGGACATGACCGGCATGAGCCAGAAGAACGGCTCGGTCACTTCGCACGTGAAGATCGCCGCCACACCGCAGCGCCTGCGCGCCCAGCGCATCGCCACCGGCGAAGCGGACCTGATTCTCGGCTGCGACATCCTGACCACCGGCGCGGCCGATGCGGTCTCGAAGATGCGTCCGGGCCGCACCCTGGCCATCGTCAACCTGCACGAGCAGCCGACCGGCACCTTCGCCCAGCAGCGCGACTGGGAATTCCCTTCGGGCGACGTGCGCGCGCTGATCCTGGAAGCCGTGGGCGGCGAGTCTGGCGTGGACTTCGTCGACGCCACCAAGCTGGCGACCGCGCTGATGGGCGACTCGATCGCCACCAACCTGTTCCTGATGGGTTACGCCTGGCAGAAAGGCCGCATCCCGCTGAGCGAAGCCGCCCTGCTGCGCGCGATCGAGCTGAATGGCGTGGCCGTGGCCTCGAACAAGATGAGCTTCCTGTGGGGCCGCCGCGCCGCCGTGGATTTCAAGCGCGTCGAAAAGCAGGCCATCCCTGCGCAGACCGTCGTGATCCAGATGCCGCAAAGCCTGGACAGCGTGATCAAGAAGCGCGTCGAGCACCTGACCGGCTACCAGGACGCGGCCTACGCCAGCGTGTATGAAGACCTGGTCAAGCGCGTGCGCGAAGCCGAATCCGCGAAGGGCCTGGGCAACAAGCTGGCGATGGCGGTGGCGAAGAACTACGCCAAGCTGATGGCCTACAAGGACGAATACGAAGTGGCGCGCCTGTACACCGACGGCCGTTTCGTCGAGCAGCTCAAGACCCAGTTCGAAGGCGACTTCTCGCTGAGCTTCAACCTGGCCCCGCCGCTGCTGGCCAAGAAGGACGCCAAGGGCCACATGGTCAAGGCCAAGTATGGTTCGTGGATGTTCGGCGCGTTCAAGATACTGGCCAGGCTCAAGGGCCTGCGCGGCGGCGCCTTCGACGTGTTCGGCTACACCGCGGAGCGCAAGATGGAACGTGCGCTGGTTGGCGAGTACCGCGAGATGGTGGAAGCGCTGCTGGCCAAGCTGGACGCTTCGAACCACGCCGAGGCGGTCGAGCTGGCGGCGCTGCCGGACCAGATCCGCGGCTTCGGCCACGTGAAGGAACAGGCCGTGGCCGAGTACCGTGCGCGCAAGGCGGAGCTGCTGTCCGGCAACGTCAAGCGCCGCGCGGCATAAGTCACCCGCGCCCTCTGCCAACGTCATCCCCGCGCAGGCGGGGACCCAGGTTCCCCGCCGCGAGCCACAAACGCTCGAGTGGTACGCGAACAGACTTGGGCCCCCGCCTTCGCGGGGGTGACGGATCAAGAGCAGCGTACCCAGCTTGACGTTAACGTTAACGTCATATACCGTACCAGAATATCCTCAGTCCGCCGACACGCAAGGACCATCCAATGAACGACATCACCTCCGCCGCCAAGCTCGACCTGCCGGAACAGCCAAAACTCGCCAACAAGGTGCGCTTCGTCACCGCCGCCTCCCTGTTCGACGGCCACGACGCCTCGATCAACATCATGCGTCGCATCCTGCAGTCGAACGGCGCCGAGGTCATCCACCTCGGCCATAACCGCTCGGTCGACGAAGTCGTGACCGCGGCCCTGGCCGAAGACGTGCAAGGCATCGCCATCTCCAGCTACCAGGGCGGCCACGTCGAATACTTCAAGTACATGATCGACCTGCTCAAGCAGCGCGGTGGCGCCCACATCAAGGTGTTCGGCGGCGGCGGCGGCGTGATCGTGCCGCAGGAGATCGAAGAACTGCACGCCTATGGCGTCACCCGCATCTTCAGCCCGGAAGACGGCCAGCGCATGGGCCTCGTGGGCATGATCCGCTCGATGCTGGAAGCCTGCGACGTCGACCTTTCGTCCTACGCCCCGACCTCGATCGAGGCCCTGCAGCAGGGCGAGATCGCCACCCGTCACCGCCCGCTGGCCCAGCTGATCACCGCGCTGGAAAACGGCAAGGCGGACGCCGGCCTGCGCGAACAGATCCTGAACGCCGCCGAATCCGTGAAGACCCCGGTCCTCGGCATCACCGGCACCGGCGGCGCGGGCAAGTCCTCGCTGACCGATGAACTGATCCGCCGCATCCGCCTCGACCAGGGCGACCGCCTGAACATCGCCGTGATCTCGATCGACCCGTCGCGCCGCAAGTCGGGCGGCGCCCTGCTGGGCGACCGCATCCGCATGAACGCGATCAACCCCTGGAACGGCCAGGCGCGCGTGTTCATGCGCTCGCTCGCCACCCGCGAAGCCGGCTCGGAAATCTCGCAAGCCCTCCCGGACGTGATCGCCGCCTGCAAGGTCGCCGGTTTCGACCTCGTGATCGTCGAGACCTCGGGCATCGGCCAGGGCGACGCCGCCATCGTGCCGCACGTCGACACCTCGATGTACGTGATGACCCCGGAATTCGGCGCCGCTTCGCAGCTGGAGAAGATCGACATGCTCGACTTCGCCGACTTCATCGCCATCAACAAGTTCGACCGCAAGGGCGCCCAGGACGCGCTGCGCGACGTCGCCAAGCAGTACCAGCGCAACCGCGAACTGTGGAGCAAGTCGCCGGACGAGATGCCGGTGTTCGGCACCCAGGCCTCGCGCTTCAACGACGACGGCGTCACCGCCCTGTACCACGGCCTGCTGCCGAAACTGGCCGAACTGGGCCTGCAAGTCGAAGCGGGCAAGCTGAACGCCCCGTCGCAGAAGTACTCGAGCGGCAAGAACGTGATCGTTCCGCCGGCGCGCGCGCGCTACCTCGCCGAGATCGCCGACACCGTGCGCGGCTACCACCGCAACACCTATAAGCAGGTCAAGCTGGCGCGCGAGCGCCAGCAGCTGTCGGAAACCAAGCGCATGCTGGCCGCGGCCAACCGTGACGTGGTCCTGGACGACCTGATCACCGAACGCGACAACGCCATGGAAGGCGGCGCCAAGAAGCTGCTGGCCATGTGGCCGGACATGCAGGCCGCCTATGCCGGCGAAGATTACGTCGTGAAGATCCGCGACAAGGAAATCCGCACCCGCCTGGTGCAGAAGACCCTGTCGGGCAACCCGATCCGCAAGGTCGCGCTGCCGAAGTTCGAGGACCACGGCGAGATCCTGCGCTTCCTGATGCTGGAAAACGTGCCGGGCTCCTTCCCCTACACGGCCGGCGTGTTCGCCTTCAAGCGCGAAGGCGAAGACCCGACCCGCATGTTCGCGGGCGAAGGCGACGCCTTCCGCACGAACAAGCGATTCAAGCTCGTGTCGACCGGCATGGATGCGAAGCGCCTGTCGACCGCCTTCGACTCGGTGACCCTGTACGGCGCCGATCCGGCCCTGCGTCCCGACATCTACGGCAAGGTCGGCAACTCGGGCGTGTCGATCGCGACCCTGGACGACATGAAGGTGCTGTACGACGGCTTCGACCTGTGCAGCCCGTCGACCTCGGTCTCGATGACCATCAACGGCCCCGCGCCGACCATCCTGGCGATGTTCATGAACACCGCCATCGACCAGCAGATCGACAAGTTCGTGCTTGATAACGGCCGCCAGCCGACCATTGATGAAACGCAGAAGATCAAGGACTGGGTCCTGATGAACGTGCGCGGCACCGTGCAGGCCGACATCCTGAAGGAAGACCAGGGCCAGAACACCTGCATCTTCTCGACCGAGTTCTCGCTCAAGGT
>CBIHLT010000297.1:0-4800 GCA_966210615.1 uncultured Massilia sp. | reverse complement strand
GCGCACCCACGGCGCGCATTGAACGCTGCCTTGACATGAGGGATTCTCCGCTGCTCCCTCTCCGCGCCACCCTGGCGACGGTGGCACCCCTGGTGATATTGCTGGGCATCCTGGTGGCGAGGCGAAGGAAAGCGGAGGAGCCGTCCGGCACCCTGGCCAGGCTGGAAAGCCAGGGTTTGCTCCTGCGGCAGCGCTTCCGCGCCAACCGTGCCTTCGGGGTGGACGAGCTGGAGGACGAGGGCTCGCACTATGTCATCGAACTCGAGGATCGCAGCGTCCTCTTCCTGAGCGGCCAATACCTGTACGAGGTCGAAGCGCGCGAGTCCAGGCGCAAGCCGCGGGTCCGCCGCTTCCCGAACACGGAATTCGAGATCCTGCGCCACGGGAAGGAACTGTACGTGCTGGACATCCTGTGCTCAGGCGAGGTCATCGAGCCCGAGCTCTTCGCGCCACCGTTCAGCATCGAGGAATACCAACGCTGCGAGGTGCCAGGCGACGGCGAGATCCTTACCGGCACTTCCTACGAAGCCTTGAAACATGCGGCGGAGCTCGGCACCCTGACCCAAGCCTGCGCGCATGGACTTTCCACCTATTAACATTTCGTTACAGCAATTGCACATTGGCAAATCTTGTCATATGTGACATGCGCTTATCGTCCTTGCACCGCGATTCGGGCGAATCGCGACAGACATCACTCAAGGACAAGCATGAAACAACTGATCTGCATGCTGGGCATGGCCCTGGCGCTCAACGGCACGGCCCAGGCGCAGCAAGCGTCGGCCCCCTTCACCGAACACGCCTACTTTGGCGCCGGCGTGGCCCTCGTCGATCACCCTGAAGGTTCCAACAAGACCGACCTCAAGCTCTTCGGCGGCTACGAGTTCGACAAGAACCTCGGGGTCGAGGCCGGCGTCACCCGCTACCGCGGCCGGGACTACCACTACTTCACCTGGCCGGGCGGCGGCAATGAGTCGTACAGCACCAAGGGCTTCGGCGCCTATGTGGCGGCCAAGTACAGCCTGCCGATCGGCGAGCGCTTCGCGGCCTACGGCAAGCTCGGCCTGGCGCACAGCCAGCGCAAGTTCAGCGACACCACTGGCTGGCACGGCAAGGAAACCGACAATGGCGTGTATGGGGCGCTGGGCCTGCAGGCCACGGTGACCGACAACGTGGCCCTGACGCTCGAGTGGGAGCGCTACGGCAAGGAAAAGAACACGGGCGCCAAGGAGAACCAGTGGAGCGCCGGCGTGAAGTACAGCTTCTGAGTTGACGTAAAAAAACCCGCCCTGCTTGCACAGGGCGGGCCGCGGAAACGCGCAAAGGAACTGGTAATCAGGCGGCCGCTTCTTCGGCGCACAGCTTGAGGTTGGCGTGGCGCTGGCCGTGCAGCGCGGCCATGAACAGTTCGCTGCGTTCTTCCAGCAGTTCGAACACGGCATCCTTGGACAGCACATACTGCTCCATCAGGGTGCCCTTCAGCGATTCCATCACCTGCTTGTAGTCGCGGATCGCGTCCAGGGTATAGGTGTACAGCTCGTCGGCCTTCTCTTCCACCAGGCGCAGGGTGTGCTCGCCGGTGGTTTCCTTGGACAGCTGGCTGTAGTCGATCTTCGAGCGCGAGTACATCGACAGGCGGTTGACCATCAGGTTGAGCATCTTGGTGATCTTCTCGATGTCGTTCTGGCTGCCCACCGAGATGCCGCGGGCGCCGTAGAACAGCTCTTCGGCGGCGACACCGCCGTACAGGCCGACCACGTCGCGCTCCAGCTCTTCCAGGGTGCGCAGCGACATGTCCTCGCCCGACTGCAGCACATAGCCCAGCGCGCCGATTTTCGACACCGCCTCGGTGCTGATCTTCAGCAGGTGCGACTTTTCCTTCACTTCGGCCAGGCTCATGCCCTGACGCAGCCAGGGGTCGATCTGCATGAAGAAGTGGCCCAGCTCGTGCAGGGCGATGCGCTCGCGCTGCAGGGTCTTCTCGGCGGTCGTGGCGCGGTCGGTCAGGCCGATGGTGGCGCGCTCATAGGCACGGAACAGCAGGTCGGTATTGATGATCGCCTTTTCCTGGATCGAGAGCATGCTGGCGCGCTCGACCACGGTTTCCAGCAGCGCCGGGCTCAGGTTCTGGGTGATCTCGGCCACCTGGTCCAGGTCGAGGTCGCTCCAGTCGACCAGGCCCTCTTTCTTGCGCGCCAGGAAGCTGCGCAGCAATTCCTTGCGCTCGAGCTTGTTCGGCAGGCGGAAGTTGATCTTCACCGAGAAGCGGCGCAGCATCGCCTCGTCCATCTCGGTCGAGGAATCGTCGAAGTTCGAGGCGACGACCCAGATCACGCCCTGGCCCTTGTCGCTCTTCACGCCGTCCAGCAGGCCCAGCATGGTGTTGGCGGTGTCGTCTTCCCACTTCTTTTCGCTGCGGCCGCGCGGCATGAACAGGCTCTGCGCCTCATCCAGGAAGATGATGCACTTGCCCTTGGCGCAAGCCTTGCGGTACAGGGCGTTCAGGGCCTTGGAACCGCCGCCGACATAGCCCGATTCCAGCGCCGAGCCCGAGGCCGAGATCATCGGCATGTTCAGGCGCTTGGCCAGGTAGCCGACCAGCTTGGTCTTGCCGGTGCCCGCGGGGCCGGTCAGCATGACGTTGAACGGCTTGTCGATGTTGTGCGACTGGTATTCGTCGCGGTTGCGGATCATGTCTTCCAGGTGCAGGACTTCCTGCTTGATGTCGTCCATGCCGATCAGGTCGTCCATGCTGCCCTTGAGCTTGTCCGGAGTAATGACCGAGGCGCTCATGCCCATGCCCGGAATGCCGAACTTGATCAGGTACAGGACCAGCACGACCACGGCGATGTCGAAGGCGTGGCGCTTGAGGAAGCTGCCGGTCTTGTCGAGCGCGGTCTCGCCCTCGTCCATGACGGCCTTGTGGGTCGACAGGAATTCATCCTTGGCGATCGAGTACGGAATCGCGTTCTTGAGCAGCACTTCGCGCTCGAGCGACAGGTGCGAGGTGCTCGGCACCTTGACCACGTGCAGCTGGGCCGCGTCCTTGAACTTGTAGACGTAGCGCGGCGAATCCGACAGCGGCTTGGCGATCAGCAAATACTCGAGGCGGCCCTTCTGCTCGGCCAGCTGGGTGATCTCGGCAATATTCTGCGAATGGATCACCGGGCTGGTGTCCTGCGGCACATCCGCTTTATAGATTGCCAGCGCCACGACCAGGCCGAGCAGCATGGCGGTCGCGATACGGACGTAAACGTTCTTGAAGGCAATCTGAATTCGGGCAAAGTTGGGCATCTCGGTACTCTACAAGTGTGGGTGCGTCGGTGCTGTGCTACTGCTTGCCGCTCCGGCGGGGCGCGGCGGTGGCCTGGGCTGACCACCGTTGCGATCGCTACATGCTGATCGCCAGGATGCGCGGCGGCGCCTGATCCAAACGTGTTCGTTTGGTATTGTTTTGATGCCCGAAGGCAATAGGGATATGGAGACTATACCCCCAAAGAAAACAGAGGTGTATACCGTGCGGAGAAAAAAATTTTGATCACCGTGATTATGATGAGTTTGATAATTGAAAAACTTATTCAACTGATAGCAATCATTATGAACTTGCCAAAGAATTGACGAGTTATTGCCTAAAGATCATTGCAAACACCGGCATTCATTATCATCTTTTCATCACTGGAATGCACCCTCCCTGTTGCGCCATATAGACGCCGCAAAATACGCAACGTGTCGGCATCTCGCGCGAAACTGATGACTTCTTTCTGCAACTCATCAGTTCCAATTGAACGCAGCCATTACTGCGAATTTTGCTATCCTGATGTCGGAATTCGACGCCCGCAAGGCGCATGACGCGACCTGTGGTGCATGGATTCCGTCAGGAAAAGGAACGCTTATGAAAAGATATGCACTCGCCGCGGCACTTGCGCTCTGCCTGGGCAGTACGGCGCAAGCGGCCGCTATCGATCTTGTTTCCAGTAATGCGGGCCAGCAAGCCCAGCCGGTACGCAATTTGTCGGTCACCAGCCGCAACGTGATCGTTACGCCGCCTGCCAATATGTCGGAATTGCCCGAACCCGAGGTATTCGCGATGATGCTGTTGGGGTTGATCCTGATTGGATACCGGGCAAGTCGGGACAGCAGCGAAAAATTCAAGTGAGGGAGGTCTGCCGCATAGCTTGAAGGCTTAGGGGAACCAGGACGCAGGCGCGTCCTGGTGGCGTTCTGACTAGGACAGGCAGGCGCCGCCGCTGCACAAGCCGTGCAGCCGCATGATCGTATTCCAGTTGCGGGACGTCGTCCCGTCTCCCAGTTGCTTGCCCAGTGCTGTCGCAGCGGCGCTGTCGAGCATTCCTTCCGGACACCACACATAGGCGGCGCGCCGGCCCAGGGCCAGCGATTCCGCACCCCATTCGCGTGCGCACAGTTCCGTCACCAGCGCCCGCTGCTCCTCCCCCGGCAGCAGGAAGGTGTACAGGCGCGCCGGGTCCGTGACTTCGGCCAGCAAAGGGTTGTCGGCGACGATGTCGGCCAGCTCCAGGCGGTCGAGCACGAAGACCTTCGCACCCACGCCCAGGCGCAGCACCAGCGCTTCCTCGATCGCCGTGGCGGCGTCCATGGTCCTGACACCGCCGGCATCGAAGACCACGTTGCCACTGTTGAGCACGCTCTTCACCCTGGTGTAGCCGAGCTCGCTGAACATCCTGCACAGGTCGGCCATGGCGATACGTTTCGCGCGGCCCACGTTAATGCCGCGCAGCAAAGCTATATAAGGCTTCATGCGCGCATGGTAGCGCGTGACGCCAG
>CBIHLT010000296.1:0-4935 GCA_966210615.1 uncultured Massilia sp. | reverse complement strand
ATGACGGCACAATGACGGCACAAATAGAACAGGGGCCTTGCGGCCCCTGTTTCATTGCTGCATGCGCGACTCAGTTGCGGCGCTTGCGGGTGACTTTCACCTTGGCCTTGCTGCGCTTCTTGACCGCCTTGACCTTGCCTTTGCCGGCGCTGGCCTTGATGCGGGCGCGGCCCGAGCTCGCCTTGAAGCGCGGCGCGCGGCTGCTGGCCTTGACCGCCGGCTCGCCGGTGATGAAGCGGCGGATGTTCAGCGCATCCAGGATGCGGGTCGACGAGGCGCCGGCGTTGAGCAGCACCATGGTCGCGTTCTTGCCGGCGGCCTTGATGTTCATGATCAGGCAACGGCCCGCTTCCGAGGTGTAGCCGGTCTTCGACAGGCCGATGTCCCAGCCCTTGGCGCCCACCAGGCGGTTGGTGTTGCGGTACTCGACCTGGCGGCCATTGATGCTGATGAGATCCTTCGAATCGGTGGTCATCTCGGTGATCTCGGCATAGCGTGTCGACGCGGCCGCCATCTTGATCAGGTCGCCGGCAGTGGAGCGGTTGCGCGGCGACAGGCCGGTCGGCTCTTCGATCACGGTCTGGGTCATGCCCAGGGCGGCGGTCTTGCGGCGCACGGCGGCCTTGAAGCCTGCATCGCCGCCCGGGAAGGTGCGGGCCAGCGCGGCGGCTGCGCGGTTGTCCGAAGACATCAGGGCCAGGTGCAGCACGTCGCGGCGGGAAATCTTGGCGCCGACCGGCACGCGCGAGCTGCTGTGCTTGAAGGTGTCGACGTCGCTGCGGTCGATCTCGATCAGCTCGTCCATGTCCTGCTTGGCGTCGAGCACGACCATCGCGGTCATCAGTTTGGTCAGGGAGGCGATCGGCACCACTGCGTCGGCGTTTTTCTCGAGCAGGATCTTGCCGGTATCGTCTTCCACCACGAGCACCGATTGCGAACCGAAGGGCACGGCGAAAGCCGCAGCCGACATCGACATCAATACGGTGGCGAACAATTTTTTGATCATTGTTGGTTCTGGAATCCGGGTTGAAGTTGACAGTCTGGGAGGCGCCGGGGATGGCGCGCAATCAACATCTATCTGTAGGGCAACTACAGGAAGGACGATAGCACCACTCCGCCGCGCATGTCTATGGCGTACAAGCAAAATCCCTCTTGGAAAGGGATTTATCGCGGAAAATATGGCGTACATGCGTCATTCCTTGTCGAGCACACACCATCCCTGCCCGGCAGTATACCGCGGCCCCGGAAACGACAAGCCCTGCGCACGGCAGGGCTTGTGACACAATCGTCTTGACGCGGCGCGCTTATTTCGACTGGTAGATCTTGTCGAATTCACCGCCGTCGTCGAAGTGGCGGTCTTGCGCCTTTTGCCATCCACCGAACAGTTCGTCGACGGTGAACAGGGTGATCGGCTTGTAGTTGGCGGCGTACTTCTTCATCACCGCTTCGTTACGCACACGCAGGAAGTGCTTGGCGCCGATTTCCTGGCCCTGCGGCGAGTACAGGAAGTTCAGGTAGGCGGTCGCGGGCTTGCGCAGGTTGCGGCGGTCGACCACCTTGTCGACCACGGCCACCGGCGATTCGGCCAGGATCGAGACCGACGGGTAGACCACTTCGAAGTTGTCGCCGAACTCGGCGCGCACCATGCTCACTTCGTTCTCGAAGGTCACCAGCACGTCGCCGATCTGGCGCTGGGTGAAGGTGGTGGTGGCGGCGCGGCCGCCGGCGTCCAGGATCGGCACGTTCTTGAAGATACGGCCCACCAGGTCGCGCGCCTGCTGCTCCTTGCCGCCTTTCTTCAGCACCGAGCCCCAGGCGGCCAGGTAGGTATAGCGGCCGTTGCCCGCGGTCTTCGGGTTCGGGATGATGACTTGCACGCCGGGACGGGCCAGGTCTTCCCAGTTACGGATCTGCTTCGGATTGCCCTTGCGCACCAGGTAGACCATGGTCGAGTAATACGGGGCGGCATTGTTGGGGAACTTCTTGGCCCAATCCTTCGCCACCAGGCCGCGCTCGGCCAGCATGTCGATATCGTTGGCCTGGTTCATGGTCACCACCGAGGCTTCCAGGCCGTCGGCGACGGCGCGCGCCTGCTTGCTCGAGCCGCCGTGCGACTGCTTGACGGTGACGGTTTCGCCGGTCTGCTTCTTGTACGCTTCGATGAAGGCCGGATTGATGTCCTTGTACAGTTCGCGCGCCACGTCGTAGGACACGTTCAGCAGCTCGGTGCCGGCCGCGCTGGCCTGCAGGGGCAGGGCAGCGCCCAGGGCCAGGGCCAGGATCCAGCGGCGCAGGGAATTCGGGGAGGTCGTCATGTTCTTCTCGCTTGGGAAATTAGTAGTGCACAAGGTATATGTTCCGTAATTTCGCACTGGAACGGAACGATAGATTCGTCATAACCATATATGAATCCCGGGGCGCGCCGCGCCATTGTGCAGTGCGAAAGCAGAGCCTCCCCCTTTTGTGTATAGTCGAGGCCTCGCGACGCGCCGGCGGCGCTCGTTCGTTATGTTTCCAATGTTGATGATTGATGTCCACCCGTATTGACATTCGCAAGGCGCTCCCCGGGGATGCGCCTGCCGCCTGCACCCTGTTGCGCCGCTCGATCGAGGAGGGGCGCCGCGACGACCACCGCGACAACCCGGAGGTCCTGGGAGCCTGGCTCGGCAACAAGACCCCGGCCACCGTCGCCGCCTGGTTTTCCACCCCCAGCAATTTCGCCCTGGTCGCCGAGAGCGAGGGCGAGCTGGTCGGCCTGGCCTTGCTGACCCAGGCCGGCAAGCTGGCCCTGTGCTACGTGCTGCCGGAAGCCCTGCGCTGCGGCGTCGGCCGCGCCCTGCTGGCCGCCGTCGAGGAGCAGGCGCGCGCCTGGAACATCAACAAGCTGTTCCTGCACAGCCCGGGCGGCGCCAGCGTGTTTTTTGAGCGCCACGGCTACCTCAACGCCGGCAAGGAAAAGTCCTGCTACGGCCTCGAATGCGACCTGCTCTGGAAACGCCTCGACCAGGATTGCCAGGCCGAGCAGGGCGCCGCGCGCAAGCGCTTCTGCAATTGCAGCGGATAAGCAAGGTTTTCCCGCCTAAAGCTTTCCTCTATTCAGTTTTTCCAGCTTTTACGTGCTCGCGCCTTCGGCTATAGTACGCGTCTCGCATTGATGAGTTCGTTATGGCTTCACGTAGAGATTTCCTGAAACAGGGCGCCGGCTTGTGCGCCCTCGGCGCCGTGGGTGCCGCTCCCCTCGCTGCCGCCGCACCATCGAGCACCGGGATGGCGCCGCCGCCGGACCTGTTCGACGCGCAGCTGCTGGACCTGGACTTCTGGGTCAAGCCGCGCACCCTGTCGGTCGTGCGACCCGCCAGCGGCGAGCGCGCCAAGGTGCTGTACTGGAAGGACGGCGAGGTGATCGATTCGGCCTACCAGGAACTATGCCACCTGCTGCGCGACGTCAACGGCCGCGAAACCGCGCCCATCGATCCCAAGCTGCTCGAAATGCTGTGGGGCACCCAGGCCTTCATCGCCCGCTACGGCCTGATGCAGCCCCTCGAGATTCTGTCGGGCTACCGCACCGAGGCCTCGAACAAGCGCCTGATCGAAGAGGGCGTCCCGGCCGCGCGCAAGTCGCTGCACATGCTGGGCAAGGCGGCCGACATCCGCGTCGCCGCCCTCAACGAGGAAGTGCTTGGCGGCCTGATTCGCAGTTTCCGCCAGGGCGGGGTCGGCTATTACTACCGCTCCGGCCCCAAGGGCGGCTGGATCCACGCCGATACCGGCCTGCAGCGCACCTGGAAAGGCTGATCCGGACGCGTGCGAGGGGGCGCAAGAACTTGCGCTAGTATTTGCTGTCATGGTCAGGGGGAGAGACCCTGGCTAAACATTTCCTTAAATTAAGGAGGCTGTGATGGCAACAATGAACGCACCAACGATGGACCGGCGGACGACCGGCGAACGCCGCGTGTCCATGCGTCCGCATACCCGCTCCGCGATGTCCGCGCTGGACTACCTGGCGATGGCGCTCCTGATCATCGGCGGCCTGAACTGGGGCATGGTCGGCCTGTTCGATGTCGACATGGTCGCCACCCTGTTCGGGCCGGGCAGCCCGGCGACCCGCGTGGTCTATGTGCTGGTGGGCGTGGCGGCGCTGTACTCGGTCTACACCACGGCCAAGATGGCCGGCAGCAGGCGCGGGCTGTAAGGCGCATGCGGGTCGGGCTGATCTCCGACACGCACGGGCTGCTGCGCCCGCAGGCTCTCGACTTCCTGCGGGGCAGCGCCCATATCCTTCACGCGGGCGACATCGTCGCGTCCGATACCATCGACCAGCTTGCCGGGATTGCGCCTTTGATTGCGGTGCGCGGGAATAACGACCGCGGCGTCTGGGCACAGGCCTTGCCGCACACGGTGCGCCTCGACCTGGGCGGCGTCGGCATCTTCATGATTCACGATCTCAAGGAGCTCGAGGGCGATCCTGCGGCGGACGGCGTGCGCGTCGTGGTGGCGGGGCATACGCACAAGCCGGCTTGCCTGGAGAAGCATGGGGTGCTGTATGTGAATCCGGGGAGTGCGGGCCCGAGGCGGTTTTCCTTGCCGATTTCGGTGGGCGAGCTGTTGATCGACGCGGGCCGGGTGGAAGTGCGGCTGGTGACCTTGGAGCTCGGGTGAACCGCCCCCGTGCAGCCACGACCGTTTAGTACGGCGTGACGGGAAATCCCTTAAGATAGCGGCCAATCCCATTCACAAGCAGCACATGAGCTCCCAACCCGATTCGCCCCGCTTCAAACCCCGCCCCTGGACTCCCCTCGAGACGCCGCAGGACGTCGTGCGGCTCCGGCGCTACGACCCCCGCGTCGAGATGAGCTGGATCCTCGACCAGATCCGCCTCCTGGTCTCCCGCATCGACGTCCCCGTCCTCGGCTTCGTCGGCGCGCCCTTCACCCT
>CBIHLT010000295.1:0-4937 GCA_966210615.1 uncultured Massilia sp. | reverse complement strand
TCCGCCAGCCGCAAATGCAGGCTCAGCACATCCGTCCCTTCGAACAGCGCCTCGCGCGAAGCCGCCTGCTCGAAGCCGTCGGCGAGCGCCGCCTGCCGGCTGTTCTCGCTCCCCCACACGATCACGCGCATGCCGAAAGCGCGCGCATACCCCGCCACCAGCTTGCCGATCTTGCCGTAACCCCACAGCCCCAGCACCCGCCCGCGCAGCGAGCGCCCCAGGCCATTGAGCTGGGGATTGATCGAGGCCGTCTGCCACAAGCCATCCTTCAGGTTATTTGCGTAAGGCACGATCTTGCGGCTGGCCGCCATGATCAGCGCCCAGGTCAGTTCGGCGGGCGCCACCGGCGACCCGATGCCTTCGGCGATCGCGATGCCGTGCTCGGTGGCCGCCGCCACGTCGATGTGCCCGCTCACCTTGCCGGTCTGCGAAATCAGCTTGAGGTTCGGCAGCTTGGCCAGCAGCGTGCGCGGCAAGGCGGTGCGTTCCCGGATCAGCACCAGGGCGTCGAAAGGCGCCAGGCGGATCGCCAGCTGGCCCAGGCCCTTGGCCGAATTGTGGAAGACCTTGACCTCGTGCCCGTCGAGCAGGCGGAAGCAATCGAGGCCGCGTACGGCATCCTGGTAATCGTCGAGAATCGCAATTTTCATGGGTGTTGTCAGAGTGTAATGATTCGCTCGTAAAGAAATAACACGATATGCCAAAAGGACAAATAGCCTACTACATTACTTGGACATTATTCCTACTATTTTGTAGTGGAAGAGCCCGAATCCGGGTGGGTCGGGTGTACAATCGTCCGCATCTTGAGGGTTTGACATGCTTGCAGCGTGTCCCCAGCAGCACCGTTCCCAGCCTTGCCAGAGGCTGTCGACACGACCGCCGTACCGCCGCCGTATCTCCTGGAGCGCCCACGCGCCCGGATCCCACCGCAGGCCGGCCAGACGACGATCCTGCCGCGCCGGGACAGAAAGAATTCTTAATTGGCATTGGAGGTACCTTTATGAACCAGCCCGTGATGGGCGGCGTCGCCGCACTGAACGTTCCAGCTTACATCAAACACCAAAAGCTCATCAATTGGGTCGCGGATATCGCCGCCCTGACGAAGCCCGACGCCATCTACTGGTGCGACGGCTCGGAAGAAGAGTACGACCGCCTGTGCGCACAGATGGTCGAAGCCGGCACGATGAAGAAGCTCAACCCGGCCAAGCGTCCGAATTCCTATCTCGCCTGGTCCGACCCGTCGGACGTGGCGCGCGTCGAAGACCGCACCTATATCTGCTCGGCCACCAAGGAACAGGCCGGCCCGACCAACAACTGGATGGATCCGGCCGAGATGCGCCGCACCCTGGGCGGCCTGTTCGACGGCTGCATGGCCGGCCGTACCCTGTACGTGGTGCCCTTCTCGATGGGCCCGCTGGGCTCGCCGATCGCCCACATCGGCGTCGAACTGTCCGACTCGCCTTACGTCGCCGTCAACATGCGCATCATGACGCGCATGGGCAAGGCCGTGTACGACGTGCTGGGCGCGGACGGCGAGTTCGTGCCTTGCGTGCACACCGTCGGCATGCCGCTGGCATCGGGCCAGAAGGACGTGCCGTGGCCGTGCAACCCCACCAAGTACATCGTCCACTATCCGGAAACCCGTGAAATCTGGTCCTTCGGCTCGGGCTACGGCGGCAACGCCCTGCTGGGCAAGAAGTGCTTCGCGCTGCGCATCGCCTCGAACATGGGCTACCAGGAAGCCCAGGCGGGCGGCACCGGCTGGCTGGCCGAACACATGCTGATCCTGGGCGTCGAGTCGCCCAAGGGCGACAAGAAATACGTGGCCGCCGCCTTCCCTTCGGCCTGCGGCAAGACCAACTTCGCCATGCTGATCCCGCCCAAGGCCTTCGACGGCTGGAAGGTGACCACCATCGGCGACGACATCGCCTGGATCAAGCCGGGCCAGGACGGCAAGCTGTACGCGATCAACCCGGAAGCCGGCTATTTCGGCGTGGCCCCGGGCACCAACGACAAGACCAACCCGAACTGCATGGCCTCGCTGCGCGAGAACGTCATCTTCACCAACGTGGCGCTGACCGACGACGGCGACGTGTGGTGGGAAGGCATGACCAAGGAAGCTCCGGCCCACCTGGTCGACTGGCAGGGCAAGGACTGGACCCCGGCGTCCGGCACCAAGGCCGCCCACCCGAACGCGCGCTTCACCGTCGCCGCGACCCAGAACCCAGTGATCGACCCGGCCTGGGACGATCCGGCCGGCGTGCCGATCTCGGCCTTCATCTTCGGCGGCCGCCGTTCGACCACGGTGCCGCTGGTGACCGAAGCCAACAACTGGGTGGAAGGCGTCTACATGGCCGCGACCATGGGCTCGGAAACCACCGCCGCCGCCGCCGGCCAGATGGGCATCGTGCGCCGCGATCCGTTCGCGATGCTGCCCTTCATCGGCTACAACATGAGCGACTACTTCCAGCACTGGCTGAACCTCGGCAAGAAAATCGAGGCCAAGGGCAGCGCGCCGAAGATCTACTGCGTCAACTGGTTCCGTACCGATGAAGCCGGCAAGTTCGTCTGGCCGGGCTACGGCGACAACATGCGCGTGCTGAAGTGGGTGCTGGACCGTGCCGAAGGCGGCGCCAGCGGCGGCCAGTCGCACCTGTTCGGCACCTCGCCGAACTACGGCGACCTGAACTGGGACGGCCTGGACTTCACCGAGCAGCAGTTCACCCAGATCACCTCGATCGACAAGGCGGCCTGGAACGAAGAGCTCAAGCTGCACAGCGAACTGTTCGAGAAGCTGGCCTACCACCTGCCGCAGGAGCTGGTGGACACCAAGGCCAAGCTGGAGAAACATCTGGCTGCCTAAGGGCGGCTGAGTGGGGGAGGCCGCCTGCGGGCGGCGCATAAAAAAGAACAGGGGCGATGCCGGTGGCATCGCCCCTGTTTTATTGTGGCTGTTCGTTAGCGCATCCAGGCGCCCGCTACCTCAAGACCGTCATAGGCGCCAGTGGCGCGTATGACGGTCTATAAGCAAGCGGCCCTTATTAGCGTCTCAAAGGGCTTACGCCTTCAACAACGGCTTCAGATACTTGCCCGTTACGCTGGCCTTGTTCGCGGCCACTTCTTCCGGCGTCCCCGCCGCCACGATCGTACCGCCACCCGCGCCGCCTTCCGGCCCCAGGTCCACAATCCAGTCCGCCGTCTTGATCACGTCCAGGTTGTGCTCGATGATCGCCAGCGTATTGCCCTGGTCGCGCAGGCGGTGGATCACCTTCAGCAGCAGGTCGATGTCGGCGAAGTGCAGGCCGGTGGTCGGCTCGTCCAGGATGTACAGGGTACGGCCCGTATCCCGCTTGGACAGCTCGAGCGACAGCTTGACGCGCTGCGCCTCGCCGCCCGACAGGGTGGTCGCGCTCTGTCCCAGCTTGATGTAGCCCAGGCCCACGTCCAGCAGGGTCTGCAGCTTGCGCGCGATGACCGGCACCGGCTTGAAGAACACGTGCGCGTCCTCGACCGTCATCTCCAGCACTTCGGTGATGTTCTTGCCCTTGTACTGCACTTCCAGGGTCTCGCGGTTGTAGCGCTTGCCGTGGCAGACGTCGCAAGGCACGTACACGTCCGGCAGGAAGTGCATCTCGACCTTGATCACGCCGTCGCCCTGGCAGGCTTCGCAGCGGCCGCCCTTGACGTTGAACGAGAAGCGGCCCGCCGAGTAGCCGCGTTCCTTGGCGGTCGGCACGGTCGCGAACAGGTCGCGGATCGGGGTGAACACGCCGGTGTAGGTCGCCGGGTTCGAGCGCGGGGTGCGGCCGATCGGCGCCTGGTCGACCGAGATCACCTTGTCGAAGTGCTCCAGGCCGTGGATCGACTCGTGTTCCGCCGGCTCGGTCTGCGAACCGTAGAGGTGACGCGACAGGGCCGGGAACAGGGTGTCGTTCACCAGGGTCGACTTGCCCGAGCCGGAGACGCCCGTGACGCAGGTCAGCAGGCCCACCGGCAGGGTCAGGCTCACGTTCTTCAGGTTGTTGCCCTTGGCGCCAGTGATCACCAGCTGGCGGTTCGGATCGGCCTTGGTGCGCTTCTTCGGCACCTCGATCTTGCGGCGTCCGTCCAGGTATTGCGCAGTCAGCGACTGCTTGCTCTTCATGATTTCCTTGAGCGAGCCGGCCGCGATCACCGCGCCGCCATGCACGCCCGCGCCCGGGCCCATGTCGACGATGTAGTCGGCGGTGCGGATCGCATCCTCGTCGTGCTCCACCACCAGCACGCTGTTGCCGATGTCGCGCAGGTGCTTCAGGGTGGCGATCAGGCGGTCGTTGTCGCGCTGGTGCAGGCCGATCGAGGGCTCGTCCAGCACGTACATCACGCCGGTCAGGCCGGAACCGATCTGCGAAGCCAGGCGGATGCGCTGCGCCTCGCCGCCGGACAGGGTGTCCGCGCTGCGGTCGAGCGACAGGTAGTCCAGGCCCACGTTGTTCAGAAACTTCAGGCGCGCCGTGATTTCCTTGATCACGCGCTCGGCGATGTCGCGCTTGGCGCCGGTCAGTTCCAGCGATTCGAAGTAGGCGAGGGTCTCGCGCAGCGGGCGGTCCGATACTTCATAGATGGCGCGCTGCTGCGGGCCGTGGCCGATCTTGACGAAGCGCGCCTCGGTGCGCAGGCGCGCGCCTTCGCAGGCCGGGCACTTCTTCTCGTTGATGAACTTCGCCAGTTCTTCCTTGACCGCCATCGAATCGGTCTCGCGGTAGCGGCGCTGCAGGTTGTTCACCACGCCTTCGAAGCTGTGCTCGCGGATCACGGTGCGGCCGCGCTCGTTGATGTAGGAGAACGGGATCGTGGTCTTGCCCGAGCCGTGCAGCACGGCGTCCTTGGCCTTGGGCGGCAGCTGCTCGAAAGGCGTGTCGAGGTCGAAATCGTAGAAGGCCGCGATGTTCTGCAGC
>CBIHLT010000294.1:0-4942 GCA_966210615.1 uncultured Massilia sp. | reverse complement strand
GCCGTGGACGTGCGCGTGGCGCGCCAGCGCCGTGTCGAGCAGCGCCTGCGGCGTGACTTCCCCGCTGGCGACGAGGGCGGCGAGCGAGGTGGCGTCATGGGCCAGGTAGTCGGCGAAGTGCATGGGCGGGTGCGGAGTTGTCTTGCCCCAGATGAAATATTCTGCCGACTGCCTTGTCAAGCAAAAACTGCGTTCGCGCTCAGCCCTTCCTGCGTTCGATCAGTTCGTAGATACCCATCCCGGCCAGCATGGCGCCGAAGAACAGCAGCGGCTTCCAGCCGCCGAGGGCGAGCGAAGCGACGGCGGGGCCGGGGCAGTAGCCGGCGATGCCCCAGCCGGCGCCGAAGGCCAGGCTGCCGAGCACCAGGCGGCGGTCGATGACGGAGGCCGTGGGCAGGTTCAGGGGCTCGTCCATCAGGGTGCGCCGGCGCCGCATGCCGATGGCATAGGCGGGCGCCGCCACCAGCAGGGCCCCGCCCATGACGAACAGCAGCGAAGGATCCCAGGCGCCGGCCAGGTCCAGGAAGCCCAGCACCTTGGCCGGGTTGGTCATGCCCGAGAGGATCAGGCCGATGCCGAACACCAGTCCGGCCAATAGCGCGCTCAGGTGCCTCATGATCAGCTCACGTGCCGCAGCAGATAGACGGTGAGGAAGCCCGCCGCCAGGAAGGCGGCGGTGGCCAGGTAGGAACGCGGCGAGCGGCGCGCCATGCCGCAGATGCCATGGCCGCTGGTGCAGCCCGAGCCGTAGCGGGTGCCGAGCCCGACCAGCAGACCGGCCAGCACCAGGGCCGGGAAGCCGGCGTCGACCTCGACGCCGGGGAGCGGCGCGGCCAGTGCGTACACCAGCGGCGCCGCGACCAGGCCGCCGAGGAAAGCCATGCGCCAGCCGCGCTCGCCGGCTGGTGCGCGCAACAGTCCGCCGAGCAGGCCGCTGATCCCCGCGATGCGCCCGTTCAGCAGGAGGAAGGCGGCGCTCGCCAGGCCGACCAGGATGCCCCCCGCCAGCGACATCCAGGGCGTGAAATTGTTCCAGTCAATTTGCATGTTCGCTCTCCTGCGGGCAGTACAGCCTGTACAGCACCTGCAATACCGCCAGCGCCTCCGGGCTGGCGATCCGGTAGAACACCTGCTTGCCTTCGCGCCGGGTGGCCACCAGGCGCTCGTCGCGCAGCACGGTCAGCTGCTGCGACAGGGTGGGCTGGCGGACGCCGGTCATGGCTTCCAGCGCCCCGACGGCGAATTCGCCCTGGGTGAGCTGGCACAGCAGGAGCAGGCGGTCGGGATTGGCCAGGGCCTTGAGCAGGCCGCTGGCCTGGCCGGCGGCCGCCTGCAGCCGGCTTAGATCGGGAGGAGAGGAAGACATCGTCAGGTCTCAAACAAAATATGAATCGATAATATATCCTATTATAGATTGTTTGGACCAGACGACGGCTCAGCGGCGCTGCTTCTTGTCCTTGGCGGTGTAGGTGCGCGTGTAGAAACCGGGCGGCTTCCTGGCGATCCAGGCGATGAAGGCGCGGATGTCCTCGTGTGCGCGCAAGGCTTCCCAGGTATGGTATGTATTCAATAATTCCCGTTCAGTAAATGCCGAATGGATCTTGCGGTGGCAAATTTTGTGAATCGGGAATTGCTCCTTGCCCTTGAAGGTTTTCGGGACCAGGTGGTGACGGTCGATGTTTTCCGTCCCCAGCGGCCTCCCGCACAGCGGGCAAAGCTCGTCGCTCATGCGTGCTCCGGCTGGTTGGCGTGGTGTGTTGGCATGCATATGGAGGCGTCTGTGCCCCTTGCAAGGTATCGCCTCTTGATACCGGGCACGGCAGGGCGGCGGGGTACTTGTGACAAGTTAATGGTGTAGAATTAACGCTTACCTTTTTGCAATACGTTCGGATACACCTTGGTTCCACCAGCTTTGAAAGCGACGCCGTTGCAATGATCGAAGACGATTCCTCCGCCTGCTCCGTACTGCTGATCGACGACGAGCCGTTCGCGCAGGAGATCATCGCGCATGGCTTGCAGGGCTGCATCAAGCACCAGCTGCGCTACGAATCCAGCCCCGCACGCGCGGTCGAGGTGGCGCGCCAGGTGAAGGCGACGGTGGTGCTGGTGGACCTGCGCATGCCCGACCTCGACGGCTTCGAGGTCATCGCCCGGCTGCGCGCCGATCCCGAGACCGAAGACATCCCGGTCATCCTGCTCTCGTCCGAAGACGATCCCGACATCAAGGCCAAGGCCTTCGCCGCCGGCGCCAACGATTACCTGGTCAAGTGGCCCGACCCGCGTGAACTGGTGGCGCGGGTGCGCTACCACAGCGGCGCCTGCAGCGCGCGGCGCCAGCGCGACCAGGCCTTCGTGTCGCTGCGCCTGAGCCAGGAGCAGCTGGCCGCCAGCCAGTCGGCCCTGCACCAGGCCCAGAAGATGGAGGCGATCGGCCAGCTGACCGGGGGCGTGGCCCACGACTTCAACAACGTATTGCAGATCATCGGCGGCAACCTGCAGCTGCTCAAGCTGATCGGCGGCCTGAATGCCGCGGCCCGGACCCGCGTGGAGATGGCGCTGGCCGGCGTGGAGCGGGGCGCCAAGCTGGCCTCGCACCTGCTCGCCTTCGCCCGCCGCCAGCCGCTGCAGTCGGTGGTGATCGACCCCGGCCACCTGCTGCGCGAGATGGACGACATGATGCGCCGCGTGCTGGGCCCGAACGCGCGCGTGGTCACCGACATCGCGCCCGACCTGGGCAGCACCAATGTCGACCCCAACCAGCTCAACAACGTGCTGCTGAACCTGGCGATCAATGCCAGGGACGCGATGGCGGACAGCGTGGCCGGAAGCGGCACCCTGACCATCGGCGCGCGCAATGCCTACGGCAGCGCCGGCGGCGCGCTGCCGCCCGAGGTGCAGCGCGGCGACTACGTGGTGCTGGAGATCAGCGACACCGGCAAGGGCATGCCGCCCGAGGTCCTGCAGCGCGCCTTCGAGCCCTTCTTCACCACCAAGCCGACCGGGCAGGGCACCGGCCTGGGCCTGTCGATGGCCTACGGCTTCGTCAAGCAGTCCGGCGGCGAGATCGTGCTGCGCAGCGAAGTGGGGCGCGGCACCACCGTGTCGATCTACCTGCCGCGCAGCGGCGCGGCGCCTGCCGCGGCCGAGCCGGAGCACCACGCTCCGCTGAGCGGCGGCCTGGAGACGATCCTGGTGGTGGACGACGAGGACGATGTGCGTTCCTCGACCTGCGGCATCCTGTCCGCGCTCGGCTACGATGTGCTGGAAGCGGCGGACGCGGCGGCGGCGGTGGCGATCATCGAGAGCGGGCGCCAGATCGACCTGGTGTTCACCGACGTGATCATGCCGGGACCGGTCAGCAGCCTGCAGCTGGGAGAGATCGTGCGCGAGCGCCTGCCCGGCACCCAGATCCTGTACACCTCGGGATATGCCGAGGGCGTGCTGGCGCATGAGGGCAAGCTGGACGCCTCGGTCCACCTGCTCCAGAAACCCTACCACCCGGACGCGCTCAGCGCGCGCATCCGCCATCTGCTGCGTCGCCGCGTGCGGCGCGCGGCGGCGCAGGGCGCGGCCAGGGCCTCAGGCGAAACTCACTTCGGCTTGACGTAGCGGCGCGAGCCCGGCGGCGGTTCGTTCAGCACGGCCCAGAAGATGCCGAGGTCGGCGATCGCGCGCAGGAAGTCGGCGAAGTCCACCGGCTTGACCACATAGGCGTTCACGCCCAGTTCGTAGCTGCGCACCAGGTCCTGCTCTTCCTTCGACGAAGTCAGCATCACCACCGGCATCGGGCGCAGCGCCTCGGTGGCGCGGATTTCCTTCAGTACTTCCAGGCCGTCGACCTTGGGCAGCTTGAGGTCGAGCAGGACCACGGCCGGGTTGCCGACCGGGCGCCCGGCGTACTCGCCGCGGCGGTTCAGGTAGTCGAGCGCCTCGGCGCCGTCGCGCACGACCACGACTTCGTTGGCAAGCTGGCTTTTCGCCAGCGCGATGAGGGTGAGTTCCAGGTCGTTGGGATTGTCTTCCACCAGCAGGATGGGCTTGAGCATGGCAGGGCCTTACGGATTGGGAGTGTGTTTCGGGAGGCTGAAGGAGAAGGTCGCGCCTTCGCCCTGGACGGAGTCGGCCCAGACGCGGCCGTCATGGCGCTCGACGATGCGGCGCACGTTGGCCAGGCCGATGCCGGTGCCCTGGAAGTCTTCCATGCGGTGCAGGCGCTGGAACACGCCGAACAGCTTGTGCACGTAGTCCATGTTGAAGCCGGCGCCGTTGTCGGCGATGTGGAATACGGTCTCGTGTTCGCTGTCATCGGCCCAGATGCGGATCACGGCCGGATCGCGCGCGGCGGTGAACTTGACCGCGTTCGACAGCAGGTTGAGCACCGCCAGGTGCAGGAAGCTGGGGTCGGCCCAGGCCGCGGGCAGGCGGTCGATGTGCCAGTCCACGTTGCGCTGGCCGATCTCCATCCCGAGCTTGTCGATGCAGGCCGAGACCAGGTCGTTCATGTCGACCGTGGTCGGGCGCAGGGCCGCGCGGCCCATCTGCGAGAACGACAGCAGGTCGTCGACCAGCTTGCCGGCCAGGCGCGCCGACTCCTTGATGTTCCTGAGGAAGCGCTGGCGCCGCTCGGTGTCGTCCAGGCCGCCTGCTTCCAGCAGCAGGTCGGAAAAGCCGACGATGTGGCGCAGCGGCGCGCGCAGGTCGTGCGAGACCGAGTAGGAAAACGCTTCCAGCTCCTTGTTGGCGCGGCCCAGCTCCTCGGCCAGTTCGGCCATCTGCTCGGCGCGCTCGAGCGCGATGCCGAGCAGGGCGGAGCGGAATTCGACGGCCAGCTCGATTTCGGCGCTGTGCCAGGGCAGGCTCTGGCCGTGGATGGTCTCGCGCCAGGCGGCGAAGCTCTGGCGCGGCGACAGCTGGGTCGGGGCGCCGGGGCGGGCTTGCGGGT
>CBIHLT010000293.1:0-4988 GCA_966210615.1 uncultured Massilia sp. | reverse complement strand
GCGCTGGATCGCCTCCAGGGATTCGGCGCAGGACACATGCACGATGTACACCGGCGTGCCGAGCACCTTGGCGATGGCGATCGCGCGGTTGGCCGCCTCGGCCTCCACCTCCGGCGGGCGCGACAGCGGATGCGCCTCGGCGCCGCGCATGCCCTTGGCCAGCAGTTCCTGCTGCAGCTGGTAGACCAGTTCGCCGTTCTCCGCGTGCACGGTCGGGATCGCGCCCAGTTCCAGCGCGCGCCGGAAGCTCTTCACCAGGGTCTCGTCGTCCGCCATGATGGCGTTCTTGTAGGCCATGAAGTGCTTGAAGCTGTTGACGCCATGCTCGCGCACCAGCACGCCCATCTCTTCGTGCACCGATGCGTCCCACCATGTCACCGCCACGTGGAAGGTATAGTCGCCCGCCGCCTTGCGCGCCCAGCCGCGCCAGGTATGGAAGGCCTCCAGCAGCGACTGTTTGGGGTCGGGAATCACGAAATCCATGATGGTGGTCGTGCCGCCCGCCAGGCCGGCCGCGGTGCCGGTATAGAAATCGTCGGCGGTCACCGTGCCCATGAAAGGCAGCTGCATGTGGGTGTGGGTGTCGATCCCGCCCGGCATCACGTACTGTCCGCGTGCGTCGATCACCTTGGCGCCTGCGGGCGCTTCCAGGTTCTCGCCCACGGCGACGATCTTGTCGCCGTCGCACAGCACATCGGCCTGGTAGGCCCGGTCGGCGTTGACGACGGTACCGCCACGAATGATCATGCTCATGCAAGCTCCCCTTTTTCTAGGATTGGTGGACCGCCAGCGACGGCACGGCGCGCGCCTTCATCAATGCTCCGTAGACCAGCGCCGCGATGGCGAGGCCGACGAACCAGGCATAGGTGTAGATGGTCCTGAAGGTCTCGCCCACGTCCGGAAAGGCGTCCGGGAAGGCCGCGTTCAGGAAACCCGGGATGTTCGGCAGCACGCCGGCCAGGAAGGCGGCGACCGCCGCCATGTTCCAACCGTTTCGATATGCGTAGATGCCGTCGTCGCGGTACATCTGGGCCACGTCGAGTTCCGTCTTGCGCACCAGGTAGTAGTCGACGATCAGGATGCCCGCGATGGGCCCCAGCAGGGCCGAATAGCCGACCAGCCAGGTGAAGATGTAGTTCTGGGTCGATTCCAGGATCTTCCACGGCATCATGGCCAGCGCCAGCCCGGCCGTGATGTAGCCGCCGGTGCGGTAGCTGATGCGCCTGGGCGCCAGCGCCGAGAAGTCGTAGGCCGGACCCACCAGGTTGGCCGCCAGGTTCACGCTGACGGTATCGACCAGCAGCACGATCAGCGCCACCAGCACCGCGATGCCGGTCATGCGGCTGGCCAGGTCGACCGGGTCCCACAGCGCCTTGCCGTACAAGACTACGGTGGCCGAGGTGACGATGACGGCCAGGGCCGCCAGCAAGCCCATGGGCAACGGCAGGCCGACGGTCTGGCCCACCACCTGGTCGCGCTGCGATTTGGCGAAGCGCGTAAAGTCGGGAATGTTCAGCGCCAGGGTGGCCCAGAAGCCGACCATGGCCGTCAGCGAGGGCCAGAACACCTGCCAGAACTGCCCCGCCTTCTTGCCGCCGGCGGCGAATTCCGAGGGACGGTCCAGCAATGGGCCGAATCCGCCCGCCCCGGTCTTCTCATGGACCCACCACAGCAGTACGAAGCAGATCGCGATCTTCAGCGGAGCCGTATAAGTTTCCAGCTTGCGGATCGATTCGATGCCGTGCACGATGAAGTACACCTGGATCGCCCAGAAGGCCAGGAAGCAGCCCAGCTGGCCGAGATTGATGCCCAGCCATGGCAGCGGCTCGCCGCCGATCGGCGCGCCGTTCATCACGCCCAGCAGCGTATAGATCATGCTGCCGCCGAACCAGGTCTGGATGCCGTACCAGCCGCAGGCGACAATGGCGCGCATCAGCGCCGGCAGCCGCGCGCCGCGCGTGCCGAAGGAGCTGCGCGCCAGCACGGCATAGGGGATGCCGTACTTGGTGCCCGCGTGGCCGATCAGCAGCATCGGCACCAGCACGATGGCGTTGGCCAGGAAGACCGTGAACACGGCCTGCCAGCCCGACATGCCGGCGTCGATCAGGCTGGCGGACAAGGTATAGGCCGGGATGCACATCACCATGCCGACCCACAGTGCTGCGAAGTGGTACCAGCGCCAGGTGCGCTGCGCGGCCGTGGTGGGGGCCAGGTCGGCGTTCCAGAGCTCCGG
Organism: uncultured Massilia sp.; assembly: GCA_966210615.1. Taxonomy (GTDB): domain Bacteria; phylum Pseudomonadota; class Gammaproteobacteria; order Burkholderiales; family Burkholderiaceae_D; genus Telluria. The sequence goes on along the minus strand of CBIHLT010000293.1, from coordinate 2,755 downwards.
GCTAGGGCTGCTCATGCTAGGCCACCTTGGCGGCTGGGGATTCCGCCCGCGGATTGCGCGGGTCCTCGGTCCAGTTCATGTAAGGCTTGCCGGTCAGCTGCGGCACCATGGTGATGCAGGCCTCCACCGGACAGGTGATCTCGCACAGGTTGCAGCCCACGCACTCGTCGCGGATCACTTCGTAGCGCCGCTGGCCGGCCCCGTCGACGGCGCGTGCAATGGCCTGGTGCGAGGTGTCCTCGCAAGCCACGTAGCATTTGCCGCACTGGATGCACTTGTCCTGGTCGATCTGGGCGATCACCTGGTAATTCATGTCCAGGTATTTCCAGTCGGTGGTGTTGGGCACCGCCTTGCCGGAGAAGGCCGCGATGTCCACATAGCCCTTGCCGTCCATCCAGCGCGACAGACCGTCCTTCATCTCCTCGACGATGCGGAAGCCATGCAGCATGGCCGCCGTGCACACCTGGACGCAGCCGGCGCCCAGGGCGATGAATTCGGCCGCGTCGCGCCAGTTGCCGATGCCGCCGATGCCGGAGATCGGCAAGCCGCGGGTCGCCGGGTCGCGCGCGATCTCGGCCACCATATTGAGGGCGATCGGCTTGACGGCCGAGCCGCAGTAGCCGCCGTGGGTGCTGGCGCCGCCGACCACCGGGAAGGCCACCATGCGGTCCAGGTCCAGGTGGGTGATGGAATTGATGGTGTTGATCAGGGAAACAGCATCGGCGCCGCCCGCCAGCGCCGCCCTCGCCGGGGCGCGCACGTCGGTGATGTTGGGTGTGAGCTTGACGATCACCGGCAGCCGCGTGTGCTTCTTGCACCAGGCGGTCACCATCTGCACGTAGTCCGGCACCTGGCCCACGGCCGCGCCCATGCCGCGCTCGGGCATGCCGTGCGGGCAGCCGAAGTTCAGTTCGATGCCGTCCGCGCCGGTCGCCTCGATCAGGGGCAGGATGGCGGCCCAGGGCGCTTCCTCGCAAGGCAGCATCAGCGACACGACCAGGGCCCGGTCCGGCCAGTCCTTCTTGACCTGGGTAATCTCGCGCAAATTTATTTCCAGGCTGCGGTCGGTGATCAATTCGATGTTGTTGAAGCCGATCACCTCGCGGTTCTTGCCGTAGTGGGCCGAATAGCGCGAAGACACGTTGACCGCCGGCGGATCTTCGCCCAAGGTCTTCCAGACCACCCCGCCCCAGCCGGCCTCGAAGGCGCGCACGACGTTGTAGGCCTTGTCGGTCGGCGGCGCGGAGGCCAGCCAGAACGGGTTCGGCGACTTGATGCCGCAGAAATCGATGCTCAGGTCGGCCATGCTGCCTCCGTGTTTGCCTGGATATCGTTGTGAATCGAGAGCGCGGCCAGCTTGCCGTGCTGGACCGCCTGCACCGTCAGGTCCTGCCCCGGCGCCACGCAGTCGCCGCCGGCGTAGATACCCGGCAGCGCGGTGCGGAAGCGCTCGTCGATCCAGATGCGCTCGCCCTCGCGCGACAACTCGCGCGCCAGCGGTTCCGTGAGCCCGTCCTCGCTCATGCCCTGGCCGATGGCCTTGAACACGGCGTCCGCGGCGATCTCCAGATAGCCGCCGGTGCGCACCAGGCGGCCATCCTCGAGGCGGGTCTGCTCGAAGCGCATGCCCGCTACGCGGCCCGCTTCGTCCAGCAGCACTTCCAGCGGCGCGGCCCAGGTGCGGATCTGGACCTGGCTGGCCTTGGCGATCTCGATCTCGTGGCCGGTGGCGCTCATGGCTTCCATGCCGCGCCGGTAAACCAGGGTCACCTCGGCGGCCCCCAGGCGCTTGATCTGCACCGCCATGTCGATGGCCGTATTCCCCGCGCCGATGACGATGGCGCGGCGCGGCACCGGCAGGCCGGCCAGGTCGCTGGCCTGGCGCAGCGCGGCGATGTAGTCGACCGCCGCCATCAGGCCGGGCGCGTCCTCGCCGGTGAGGCCGAGCGCGCGGCTGGCGCCCAGGCCGATACCGAGGAAGACGGCGTCGTAGCGGGTGTGCAGCTCGGCCAGGCTCAGGTTGACGCCCAGCTTGCGGCCGTAGGCGATCTCGATGCCGCCGATGGACAGCAGGAAGTCCACCTCGGCCTGGGCGAAGTCGCCCGGCAGCTTGTATTTGGCGATGCCATATTCGTTCAGGCCGCCCGCCTTCTCGCGCGCTTCGTACACAACCACGTCGTGGCCCAGCATGGCCAGGCGGTGGGCGCAGGACAGGCCGGCCGGTCCGGCCCCGACCACGGCGACCACCTTGCCGCTCGACGGCGCGCGCTGGAAAGGATGAGCCGCGAAGCGCGCATGGTCGATGGCGTAGCGCTGCAGCAGCCCGATCCGCACGGGCTCGCGCTCGGCCGGGTTGTTGCGCACGCAGGCGTCCTCGCACAGGATTTCGGTGGGGCAGACGCGCGAGCAGCTGCCGCCGAAAATGTTGGCCTTCAGGATGCCGTAGGCGGCGCCGTCGATGTTCTGCTCATGGATGTTGCGGATGAAGCTGGCCACATCGATGCCGGTCGGGCAGGCATTCATGCAGGGCGCATCGTAGCAGTACAGGCAGCGGGCCGCTTCGACCGCCGCCTGGCGCGCCGTCAGCGGCGGCGCCAGGTCGGTGAACTGGGCGGCCAGCTCGCCGTTCGATCCCGCCGCGGGCGGCAGGTGCCGCAGTGATTCCATTGGTGAGTCGATCATGGGCATCCCTTTTTTTGTCTAGCTCATGTGCGGGAAAGCGAACTGCGGCCCGGCGCTGGCGCTGTCCGGCCAG
>CBIHLT010000292.1:0-4989 GCA_966210615.1 uncultured Massilia sp. | reverse complement strand
GCCTATAACGCACAGGCCGAACCGGCGGCGCGGCTGAAGGGCATGCAGTTCGACGTCGAGCCTTATCTTCTGCCCGCGGACGTGCTGCCGCCGGCGGAGCGCGACCGGCGCTACCTGGAACTGGCGGCACGGCTGCGCGAGGCGGCGGGGCCGATGCGGCTGGAGTTTGTCGTGCCGTTCTGGTGGGACAGCAAGCCGGAGCTGCTGCGCGAACTGGCCAGGTCGGCCGACTCGCTGTCGGTGATGGATTACCGCACCGATCCGGAGCAGATCTACCGCTTCGCCGTGCCCTTCCTGGACTGGGCCGAGGCGCACGGGAAGCAGGTGCGCATCGCCCTGGAAGCAGGCCCCATCGGGGCCGAGACGCAGCGGCGCTACCAGCGTGCGCCCAAAGGGGCCGCGGGCGACATGCTGCTGTTCGAACTGGAGGGGCAGCAGGTACTGGTGCTGCTCAGGGAAGCGGCGGCGCACCCGAGGGCGCAGGCGTTCACGCTGGTCGGTAGCAGGAGGGTCGATGGGGCGGCGACGACCTTCCACGCGGATAAGGCGGCGTTGACGCGCTTGCTGCCGAAGCTGGAGGCCATGTTCGGAGCATGGAAGGGATTCGGAGGGATTGCGCTCCACGAGTGGCGCTAAGCAGCGTCCCGCCTCACGGACGTCGTTCCCGCACAGGCGGGAAGCCATGTTGCTTATGTCGGTTGCAGAGGCAACAATCAGCTTACGGCTGCGAAGACGCCGAGAGTCGCTCCTGCGCCGAAGAGCCAAGCAAACATTCTCTTAGCCACAATCCAACATTCAGCGAGTACTTTCGGGTTAAAGATCCAAGTGTGCCTGAGCGTGACCGCGTTTCGACCAATGACGAACAAACATGCGGGCAAGAAGAAGAATATTAAGGCACCTGATAACCATGCCAGGTCGTGCATGAGGACAGACCCAAATGTCGCTTTTTCCATCCATGTGTTGAATGGTACGAGCCCTGCTGCTGACCAGACTCCTGCGATCATGGCAGTTCGGTTCGTTGCGTCCATGTACGTTCATCCCTTGTTACTTTAGATTCTAACGGCGCCATGGCCGAGCAGTCTACAGCGTGATCCGGAAAAGAAGCGCACCTATTCCCACCCGCTCTACATGCCTCCGCCGGCGCGCTGCCATCCCGTTTTCGCCGGAAGCCTTCAGCGCAAACGGCAACATGCGAACGAAGTTCAACCGTCGTCGTGGATTCTTGGTGTGTACTGGTGATCCTGGTAGTCGTGGTACTCCGCATACCTACCGGTAGCACGATCGCGATTCCGTGACTGGGCCAGCAAAACCCAATGCACGAGTACCGCCCCTGCCAGCGGAATGAGCCAGGCCACACCAAGCTGGGCGAGCTTTTGCCTGCGTGAGCTGGCTTCGTCCGTCACCACGCGCCACGAAACATAGGCGTTACAGAGCGCCAGCGCTACCAGGAAATGCGTAATCCGGATGCCATGAGCTACCTGCTCTCCTAATCGACGCGATCACCGATGGGATCGGTCGTGCAGTCTGCATGCTTTCCCGCCGCGGAGCAAACTCATACCGACGGCAACTCCACCACGAAGCGCGTCCCCTTCCCCATCTCCGTCTCGAACGCGATGCTCCCGCCATGCTCCTCGACGATGGCGCGGCTGATGCTTAGGCCCAGCCCCGTCCCGCCCTTGGGCCGGGTATCCGCCGCATCCGCCTGCGCGAAGCGCTCGAACACCCGGCTGCGGAATCCCGGCGGAATCCCCGGTCCTTCGTCGGTCACGGTCAGGCGCGCCTTGCCCTGGCTCTGGACCAGCCCCAGGGTCACGGTCCGGCCATGCGGCGTGAACTTGATCGCATTCGACAGCAAATTGACCAGCACCTGCACCATGCGGTCGTGGTCGACCTCGGCCCGGATATGCTCCGCGCCCTGCTGGCTGTCCAGCCGCAGCAGCACGCCGGCATGCTGCGCGTGCGCCTGCATCGACGCCAGCGCATGCTCGGCCAGCGGCAGCAGCGGCTGGGCCGCGCGCTGGTATTCCATCTTCCCCGACTCCATCTTCTGGATGTCGAGCAGGTCGTTCACCATCCGCACCAGGCGTTCCGCACTCTGGCTGGCGATGCGGATCAGGCCCGCCACGTCCGGCGCCAGCTCGCCCGCCATGCCTTCGTCCAGCATGGCCAGCGACGCGCGGATCGAGGTCAGCGGGGTGCGCAGCTCGTGCGAGACGGTCGAGATGAATTCGTTCTTCATGCGCTCGATCTTCTTGCGCTCGGAGATATCGTGCAGGAACACGCTGAAGAAGGCGTCCTCGCCCTGGCCCGCCAGCCCGGCCGTCATCTCGATGGGAAATTCGGCGCCCTGGCGGTTGATCACGGTGCGCTCCAGGCGCCGCCCGAGCGCGCCCAGTTGGCCGGTCTGGCGGAAGGCGTGCAGGGCCTTGGCGACGCTGGCGCGGTAGCGCTCCGGTACCACCAGTTCGGCCAGCGGCCACCCCACCGCTTCGTGGCGGCGCCAGCCGAACATGCGCTCGGCGGCGGCGTTCCAGTCGACGATCAGGCCGCGCTGGTCGACCGCGACGAAGGCATCCTGGGCGGCGTCGACGATGGCGCCGATGCGCTGCTCGCTGGCGCGCACCGCGGCCAGCGCGCGTTCGAGGTCGCGCGTACGCTCCTCAACCCGCCGTTCGAGGGTCGCGTTCAGGTCCTGCAGCTCGGCGCGGCGCTGCACCAGGTCGGCCACCAGCGCGTTCAGCGCGCCGGAGAGCTTGCGCACTTCGTCGTAGCCGTCGCGGCTCGGCACCAGCTCGGTGGTGTCGCCGCGGCGCAGGCGGTCGGCCGAATCGGCCAGTTCGCCCAGCGGACGGGTGATGCGGCGCGCCACCATCACCCCGGCCAGCGAGAACAGCACCGCCAGCGCCGCCCCGCTCCACAGCGCGCGCTCGCGCAGGCGCGCCACCGGCTGGTAGGCGTCTTCGACGTCCTGGCGCACCAGCACGTTCCAGCCCAGGCCCGGGTAGATGCCGCGCCCCTTGGTCGCGCCGTAGCCGACCAGGTAGGAGCGGCCGTCCGGCCACTCCTCCACCAGGTAGCCGGTGCGGCGCTGGCGCGCTTCACGCAGGCTGGGCTGGTCGATGGTCTTGCCCTGCAGGTCTTCGGGGCCCAGCAGGACCACGCCCTCGGTGCTGACGATCAGCGCCTGCACCTTGCCGCGCGCCTGCACCGGCGCGATGATGGAGCGCTCGACGTCGCGCGCCCATTGCCAGGACAGGTGCACGCCCAGCACGCCGGCCGGCCGGCCCTGCGTGTCCATGTACGGAAACGCCACGTCGACGAAGCGGCGCGGCTCGCCTTCCGGCGCCGGCAGCAGCTTGGCCAGCAGCACCGCCTCGTGCACGTCGCCCACGTAGACGCCCTTGAGCGCATCGCGGAACCAGGGCCGCTGCGCCACGTTGGCGCCTTCCAGCAGGCCGCGCGCCTCGACCAGCACCTGGCCGTCCAGGCCGGCCATGCCGATCCATTCGTAGTACCAATAGGTTTCCTGCATGTCCGCCAGCACCTTGCGGCGCTGCTCCTGGCTGGTGGCGGAGTCGACCAGGTCGCGGCGGCGCGCCATCAGGTTGACTTCGCGGTAGCGCTCGTACATGCCGCGGTCGAGCTTGTCGGCGGTCTGCATCGCCAGTTCCCCCAGGCCATGGCCGATGCTGCTCTTGACCTGCTCGGTGGAGGCGCTTTCCACGACCTCGACCAGCAGCAGGGTCAGCACGACGGTCAGGGTGGAAAACGCCAGCGCCAGCCACGCTCCCAGGCCGCGCGGCTTCAGAGGTTCGACAAGGGAGCGAAAAGTTGCCATTGCGCACATAAAAAAGCGGAATCCACAGCGTAACACAGCAAGCCAGCGCCGAACGGCGAGTAGCGGACGCGCTTACCCGCGGCGGATAAGCACGGTCGAATCCGGCCTCTGGAAAGCCCGGCATTCCGCACGGCCACAGCCGATTTCCGCTAAACTTGCGTGTTACATGGATTCACGTCACCGATTGGGAAACACCGTCATGCAAGCCACCGCCACCGCCCCCCTCCTCGACTACGCCACTTCGTGCACCCTGCCCACGCCCTGGGCCCAGTTCACGCTGCACGCCTGGGTCGAGCCGGCGACCGGCAAGGAGCACCTGGCGATGGCCCTGGGCGACCTGTCGACCGGCGAGCCGGTGCTGGCGCGCGTGCACTCCGAATGCCTGACCGGCGACGTGATGTTCTCGCAGCGCTGCGACTGCGGCGCCCAGCTCGAAGGCGCGCTCCAGCGCATCGCCGAGGAAGGCCGCGGCATCCTGCTTTACCTGCGCCAGGAAGGCCGCGGGATCGGCCTGGTCAACAAGATCCGCGCCTACCGCCTGCAGGAAGCCGGCGCCGACACCGTCGAGGCCAACCTGCAGCTGGGCTTCCACGCCGACGCCCGCAACTACGAGCTGTGCCGCCCGATGCTGGAGCAGTTCGGCATCCAGTCGGTGCGCCTGATGACCAACAACCCGCGCAAGATCGACGCGCTGGCCCGCCTGGGCATCGAGGTGGCCGAACGCGTGCCCCTGCTGGTCAACCGCAACGCCTTCAACAACAGCTACCTGAACACCAAGCAGGCCAAGCTGGGCCACATGATGACGCCCGCCGTGGCGCCGGCCCCGGCCCCCGACGCCGCCTGAACTCCGTGCGCGCCGCGTAACGCGCGCGCGGCCCGTTGATCTGGTGGCAAGATAGAGGCCTTCGTCTTGCCATCAAGAGATTGAATGAAACGGGTAGTCTTCGCTCTTCTGCTGTCCGGCATGGGCCTGAGCGCGGCGACCGCGCCGAATGCGCCGCCCGCCGCCTCGCGTCCCCAAAACCAGGTTTCCAGCCAGGTCTCCAGCCAGGCCCCGAGCCAGGTGTCGAACCAGGGCGCCTCCGCCGTCGGCGGCCCGGCCGCGCAGGCGCTGCCGCCCGCCGCCACCCCGCCCGCGCCCGGTCCCGGCG
>CBIHLT010000291.1:0-5022 GCA_966210615.1 uncultured Massilia sp. | reverse complement strand
TGGTGCCGACGTTGACGTGCGGCTTGGTCCGTTCGAATTTTTCCTTTGCCATTTCAGACTCCTAAGATCTAACGATTTTTTTGAGAATTACCAGGCACACCTGACGGACGAGTATTGCGGACTGCCGTACAAAATTCTGGTGCCCTTGACGTGGATTGAACACGTGGCCTCTCCCTTACCAAGGGAGTGCTCTACCACTGAGCTACAAGGGCTTATTTTTTGCGATGTTGAAACACACCGCGAACACTGGAGCGGGTGAAGGGAATCGAACCCTCGTCGTAAGCTTGGAAGGCTTCTGCTCTACCATTGAGCTACACCCGCGAGGTACAACTTCTTTCAATTCGCTTCACGACTCTTCTTTTTGGTGGTGGGGGCTGGATTCGAACCAGCGTACTCAGAGAGGGCAGATTTACAGTCTGCTGCCTTTAACCACTCGGCCACCCCACCGCGAAGAACCGCAGAGTATGAAGCAAGCTCAACTTATTGTCAACTCTATTTCAGCAGACTTTGTCTGCCTCGCATAGCAGCGTTGCTTCGGGGCGTGATTGTAACGGGCGGGCCCCAAGTCTGCAAGGGCTGTTTTGTATGAGGTGCAAAAAAGGTGTTTGGGTGGCATTGCGGCTGGTTGAACTTGGGTTCCCGCCTTCGCGGGAATGACGGTCTTTGGGCTATAGGTGAACTCGAACGACGTCATCCCGGCCTCCGCGCGCGCCCCTTGGCGGGGCCCCAAGTTCTGCATCGCTCAAGGAGCGAGCGCAGCGAGCACTTGCCCCTTGAGCGCCTTGATCAAGGACGTTTCATCCGGCGGCACCCCTTCCGGCGCCGTATTGGTGCGATCCGCATAGAACAGCCCCAGCTGCGCCTTCCCCACCACCAGCGGCAGCACGATGAAGCTCTTCGCATCCGGCAGCAGCTCCTTGTGCCAGGCCGGCAGCAGGTCGCGGATCTTGGGGCTGCCCGCATCCGAGATCATCAGGTCCGCATCGTTCTCCATCGCCAGGTGGAACAGATCGCGCCCCGGCGCCGCGGAAAACGCGAAGCCGGCCTGCAGCCGCGCGCCCTGCTCGCCCAGCGACACCCGCGCCCGGTACTGCCCGGCGCGCGCATCCTTCAGGCACACGCAGGCGAAACGGAAGCCCAGCGCCCCATACAGGGTCTCGAGCACCGCCAGGATCACGTCATTGACCTTGCCCTGCCCCGACGCCCGCAATTGGGTCACATCCTGCACGCCGGCCAGCAGCAGCTCGCGTGCGTTCCTCGGTTTGCCGCTCGGGTGAGTGCCGTCCTGGTCCTCTTCGCCCGCGTCCAGGGTCGCCAGCAGCAGCACGTTGGGCAGCCCGCTCGGGCCTTCCGGCCCGGTCTTGGGCGCCGGCTCCATGTTCATGCTCTGCAGCAGGGCGTTCATGCCCTCCTGGACGGCTTCGAACAGGCCGTCCATGCGCTCCTTGTCCAGGTCCAGCGCCTGGCCGTAGCGTTGCAAGAGGTTGCGCGCTTCCAGCGTGTCGGCCGGCTCGTGGCTGCGCGCCATCAGGCGCGCCACGTCCTGCCCGAAAGCGGCGACCTGGCGCATCCACTCGCCGCGGTTGGCCGCCACCCGCACCGCCGTCGGCGGCAGCGCCGCCTGGGCGCGCACGATCACGTCCGGGATCTTCCATTCCGCCAGCACCGCTTCCGAGAGGGCGTCGTAGCTGCAGCCCAGGATCAGCTGCGAAGCCTGCCCCGCCGTGTGCTTGCCGGCCGCGATCAGGGCCGAGATCTCGCGGTAGCGGTCGTGCTCGTGGCTGGCCACCAGCAGCGGGCCGAGATTCTTGAACAGGGCGCAGATCGCCGCTTCCTCGGCGCCCTGGTAAAAGCTGTGGCGCGCCATCTCGCGTCCCACCAGGCTGGCGCACAAGGCGGCTTCCAGCTCCACGCGCACGCTGCCGGCATGGTCGCCGCTGTCCAGGGCATCGACCAGCAGCATGGCCAGCGCGGTGGCCTTGACGTTGTCGAAGCCCAGCAGCGAGATGGCGCGCGAGATGGTGGTGACGGCCGTGCCGGACGCGGTGCGGTACTGGACGGTGTTCGACAGGCGCAGGATGCGCTGGGTCAGGGCCACATCCGACACCACGTAATAGGCCAGGTCATGGGTGCCCTGGTCGTCGCTGGAGGCCATCTCGACCACGCGCGCGACCGAGGCGCCGAGGGCGAACATCTCCTCGTCGCCGCAGACCTTGTGCATCAGCGCGGCGCGGACGCGGCGGGTTGCGCCTTCGGGTGGCGTGGTCGTCATGGCTTAACCGGCCTTCTGCAGCGCGCCGAACACCGCCGCACCCGCGGCGGCGGGCGGACGCGGCGCGGCGGCGCGCGGCCCCGCCTTGTTGTATTTCTTGAGCACCTGCTGGTGCAGGGCCGCCAGCGCGGGCAGCTTGGCGTTGCCCGGATCGAGCTGGCGGATCCTGCCGATCAGGCCGGGCACCTGCTGGCCGAGGCGCTCTTCCCAGCCCTCGTGCTCCAGGCAGCGCAGCACCGCCAGCGCGGCGTTGAAGGCCACGGACGGGTTCTGCGGCAGCTTGGCGGCCGCCTCCAGCATCAGCGCCACGGCGCCCTTGTAATCGCCGCCCTTGGCGCGCGCGGCGCCGCCTGCGACCAGGTCGATCACGTGCTGGCGGCTTTCCTGGGCCAGGGTGCGCGCCAGCTCGGGATGGCCGGCCTGTTCCAGCACGCCCATGGCGCGCGTCATCACGGTCTCGCTGGCGGCATTGCGCATCACGTCGCGCACGATCTCCGAGGCGCCCTCCTCCATGTTGTTCTGCAGGCAGGTGCGCGCCAGCTCCAGCTTGAGGTCGGAGGACAGGTTCGGCGCCTCCTTGCAGGCGGCCAGGGCGGTGCCCAGGGCCTCGTTCAGGCGGGTCTCGTTGCCGGTATATTCATGCAGCAGGGCCGAGGAGATCGCGCTGCACAGGGCGGTGTTCGGGCGCCCGCCCATCGAGCGGTCGAGGTCGCGGATCACCGACGCGGCGGCCACCGGATCGCCCTTGGCGACCAGGGTCCGCACCAGCTTGACGTGGTCTTCCGGATCGCGGAATTCGGAATACTTGGCCTTGTCGACCACCTTCTTGAAGGCTTTTTCGGCCGCGTCGGCGTCGCCCGCCTCGAAGGCGGTTTCGGCCAGGGTGCGCAGGCGCCGCACGGCGTGGGGCGAGACTGCCACCGCCTCGTTCAGCACCGCCTGCGATTTCGCCAGGTCGCCCACCGCCGCGTGGGTGCGCGCCAGCCAGTCGGCGGCGTCGACGAAGCTGCGGTTGGTGGCCACCAGGTCTTCGAGGATCTCGCGCGCCTCCGCATAGCGCTTGCGCACGAACAGGGTCTTGGCCAGGCCCAGGCGCGCCCAGGCGATGGCCTTGGCTTCGACCAGCTGCCGGTAGATCGGTTCGGCCTGGTCGGCCTCGCCCAGGAACATGTGCAGCTCGGCGCGCAGGCGCAGGAAATCGATGGCGTAGCGCGGGTACTGGGCCTGGGCGCCGATGCAGGCGGCGATCGCCTCGCGCTGGTCGCCCGCGTCCATCAGGGCATAGACCGGCAGGAAGGCGTTGCGGCGGTCGAGGGCGCGCGCGATGCGCTCCAGCAGGCGGTCGGCGGTGAAGGGCTTGAGCACGTAGTCGGTCGGCGCCAGCTCGGCGGCGCTGACCACCTTGCTCTGGTTGCCCTCGGCGGTGACCATGAAGAACATGGTCGAGAGCGGCATTAGCTTGTGGTGGCGCAGGTCCTCCAGCAGCTGCTGGCCGTCCTGGCCGCCCTCGAGGTCGTACTCGCACAGGACCAGGTCGAAGGCGCGCAGCCCCAGGTGCTTGACGGCCTGGTTCGAGCTGCTGGCGTGCTCGATCCGGGTCAGTCCGCACAGGTTGAGCATGCTGTGGATGTTGGCGCGCATCCCGGCATGGGGCTCGATGATCAGGGCAGTAAGGCCTTCTAATTCGTTCATGGGTTCCGTTTCAGCCTGCGGTGGGCATGTCGGCCGGGCTGCATGGGCGCGCGGCATCGGCCAGTATATTACGGCAGAGGAACAAATTAGTTAAATTGGATAAAGACGACAACACCGGCGCGCCCGGTATGCGGGGAAAATGCGACAGCTCAAGAATCGGGCGTGAAGGCAGCGGCCTGGCGCAGCGGCGTGCGGCGGCCGTTGACGCACTCGGCGCGGCTGCCGCCGATGAGGATGTTCTGGTAACGGACTTCGTACTTGCCGGCCGCCAGCTTGTCGATCGTGAAACTGGCGCGCGCCTGCACAAAAGCGTGGCGCACGTTCGAGCGGCGGTCCAGGTCGTAGAGTTTCACGAACACGGGCGAGCTGTTGGCGCTGTTGTCGATCAGGACCTGCATCTCGCTGCCGTTGTTGCCGACCGGATAACCGGCCAGGTAGCCGGATTCGGCCGGCCAGGGGTCGCCGCTGGGCGCGCTCAGGGTCTGCAGGTCGGTGCCGCAGTCCGGCGCGCGCTGGGGCACGATCAGCTGGGTGACGGCGAGCGCCCTGATCTCGGGCGGCGGTTCCTTGCCGGCTTCGCCGCTGTAGCGGCGCGCCCAGCCTTCGATGCTGGTGTCGTTGCCCAGCTCGTCCGGATGGGCGGGGTTGGCGGGCGCCGTGCCGGCGGTGTTGGCAGCGGATTCGGGCTTGCCCGGCCAGGCCAGGGCGGTGGGCAGGATAGCCGGCTTCTGGGCCAGCAGCACCGCGCAGGCGGCGCCGGCGATGAAGCAGGCGGTCAGGCCCAGCCACCAGCGCGGATCGCGCAGCAGGCGCGCGCGGCGCGCGCCCTCGGGCGGACGCGCCTCCCAGCTGTCCGGGCGGCCGCGCCCTTCCTCGGCGTTCGAGCTTTCCACCCATTCGACTTCCCATTCCTCGGACGCGATCCAGTCGTCATGCTCCTTGCGGCGCACCGGGTCGGACAGGGCGTTGTAGGCGGTATTGACGATCGCCATGATGCGGGCGGCCTTTTCGTCGCCCGGATTCTTGTCGGGATGGTATTTCTGGCTGAGGGCCTTGTA
>CBIHLT010000290.1:0-5034 GCA_966210615.1 uncultured Massilia sp. | reverse complement strand
TATTCCGCGCGGACTGTCCCTGCATTGCCTCTGGTTCATTGAAACAGAACAGATGGGGGAGCAGACCATTCGAGGCCATGGTTCTTTGCTATGATGGGGGTTTTGGAAGTGCGCTCATCATGTTCGAATTCCTTTTCAAACGGCAGGGTGGAGACAAGTCGACGGCTGGGCCCGACGCTGCCGCGCCGGGCGGGCAGCCGTCCGGCAAGGCGTCCGGGCAAGCTGCGGCGCAGGCTGCGCCCGAGTCGGCCCGGAACGTCTCCCGCGAGCAGCAGGCCGAACAGCTCAAGCAGCTGAACGGCGACGAAGCCGCCGCCGTCGAATTCATCCTCCGTTCCGAATTCTCCGAGCTGCGCCTGGCCGCGGCCGAGCTGGTCCATAGCCGCGAGCAGCTCGAGCGCGTCCATGCGGCAATCCGCAATACCGACCGCCGCGTCGCCAAGCTGACCCAGTCGCGCCTCGACGCGATCCGCCACCACGACGCCGAGCTGCGCCGCGGCCAGGAAGCCCTGGCCCAGGCCAGGGCGCTGCTGGGCGACCATCTGCTGACCCCCAACCATGTTGCCGAGCTCGACCGCAAGTGGGCGATCACCAAGGCCCCCGAGCTGGCGCCCGAGTTCGACGCCGTGCGCGCCGGGCTGGCGCAGCGCCTGGAAGCCCAGGTGCAGCTGCAGCGCGCCATGATCGACCGCCTGGCGGTCCTGCGCCAGCTCGATGGCGCCGGCCTCGATGCCGGCGCACTGGCCGAGCGCCTGGCCGGCCTGCAGCACGAACAGGAAGCGGCCCTGATTGCGCCCGAGCATGCCTCGCTGCCGCGCGCCCTGGTGGCCGAGTTCGCCACCGAGCATGCGCGCCTGACGGCGGGCCTGGCGACCATCGAACAGGACCAGGCGGCGCTCGCCGCGCGCGAAGCGGCCCTCGACGAGTGGCAGGGGAAACCGCAGGAGGAATTGAAGCCCGAACAGCTGCGCAAGGACTGGAGCCGTCTGCCGGTGCTTCCCGCGAACGCGGCCGGCACCCAGCTGCAGCGCCGTTTCGACGAATTGCTGGCCGCCTTGCCGCAAGAAGTCCGCAAGCCCAAGCCGGAACGCAGCCCCGCCAAGCCCGCCCAGGCGGTGCAGGGCGGCGCTCCGGCCCAGGGCCAGAAGCCGGCGCGTGGCGCCGATCAGCAATTCATCGACAACATGGACGCGCTCGAAGCGGCCTTGCAGCAGGGTTCGCTCCACAGTGCCGCCGAGCTCGACAAGGCGCTGAAGGAAAGCAAGGACAAGGGCATGCGCCTGACGCCGGCCCAGGCCGACCGCCTGGCCCAGCTGCGGGCCGAGCTCAAGCGCCTGTCCGACTGGGCGCGCTGGGGCGGCAATGTCTCGCGCGAGGAACTGATCAAGACCGTGGAGGCGCTGCCCACCCAGAGCCTGGCGATGAGCGAGCTGGCCAAGAAGGTCGGCAGCATGCGCGACCGCTGGAAGGCCCTGGACAGCCTGTCGGGCGCGGCGCCGCGCAGCCTGTGGGAGCGTTTCGACGCCGCCTGCACCGCCGCCTATGCGCCGGCCGCCGCCCACTTCCGCCAGCTGGCCGACGAGCGCCACGCCAACGCCGCGCGCGGCCAGGCCCTGGTCGAGGAAGCCCAGGCCGAGATTGCCCGCCTGCAAACGGGCGAGGCCGACTGGAAGCATGTCTCCGGCACGGTGCAGCGCCTGCGCATGGCGTGGAGCCACCTGGGCGCCATCGACCGCAAGGACAAGAAGCGCCTCGACCAGCTGTTCTCCGAAGCGCTGACCACCTTGCAGAAACCGCTCGAGACCCAGCGCCAGGTCGAGACGGGCGTGCGCGAGCAGCTGATCGAGGAAGCCCTGGCGCTCGACCCGCACGACCGCCACGCGGTCGACCTGCTGCGCGAGCTGCAGCACCGCTGGCAGGAGCATGCGCGCGCCTTGCCGCTCGAACGCAAGGCCGAGCAGGCGCTGTGGCAGCGCTTCCGCGCGGCCTGCGACGCGCTGTTTGCGGCGCGCAAGGAATACGCCCATGCGGCCGACGCCGAACGCCGCGCCCACGAAACCGCCAAGGAAGCCTTGTGCGCGCGCCTGGAAGCGGCCGCGCCCGATGCGACCCCTTCCACCGCCGGCAAGCTGCTGCGCGAGGCGGCCGCCGAATGGCAGGCGATCGGCCCGGTGCCGCGCGCCCACGAGGCGCGTATCGACAAGCGCTACCACGCCGCCGTGGCCCAGGTGCAGCACCATGCCGATGTGGCGCGCCGCGCCGCCGGGCTGGCGCTGGCCGGCGCGGTGCGCGACAAGCTGCGCCTGATCCAGGCGCTGGAAAACGCGCTGGTCAACCCGGATGCCCACACCCACGCCGCCGACTGGCGCCAGCGCTGGGACGCGATGCTGCCGCTCGACGGCCCTTACGACAATCTGCTGCACGCCCGCTTCGAGGCCGCGCTCGGCGCGCTGGACGGCGACCGCGCGGCGTATGCGCGCCAGCTGGAAGCCAACCGCGAGCGCCTCGAGCACGACCTGCTGAAGCTGGAGATCGCGGCCGGCATCGACAGCGGACCGGAATTCGCCCGCGAGCGCCTCAAGCTGCAGGTCGAAGTGCTGCAAAGCTCGCTGAAGTCCGGCCAGAAGCCAGGCGCGCAGGGCGACGCGCTGCGCCAGCTCCTGAGCATGCCGGCGCTGGCGGACGCGCGCACCGAGACGCGCATCGAACAACTGTTAATGCGTCAGGCGAAGGAGGGTAAGTGAGGGTTGACGTCAGGGTGCAGGCCGGGGATTTCGACCTCGGCAGCGAGATCGCGCGCTTGCGCGAAGGCGACGCGCGGGTTGGCGCGGTGGTGAGTTTCGTCGGCACGGTGCGCGACCTGAACGAGGGCGCCCACGTGGCCGAGCTCGAGCTCGAACACTACCCCGGCATGACCGAGAAGTCGCTGGAAGATATCGTGGCCCAGGCGCGCGAGCGCTGGCCGCTGTACGGCGCCCTGGTGATCCACCGCATCGGCCCCATGAAGCCGCTCGACCAGATCGTGCTGGTGGCCTGTACCGCCGCGCACCGCGGCGAAGCCTTCGCCGCCTGCGAGTTCATCATGGATTACCTCAAGACCGATGCTCCGTTCTGGAAAAAGGAGCAGACGCCCGAAGGCGCGCGCTGGGTCGATGCGCGCAGCAGCGACGACAGCGCCAAGGCGCGCTGGGCCGCGCGTTGAGCTGGCTCGCGGTCGGCGCCGGCGCCGCCCTCGGCGCCTGGCTGCGCTGGGGCTTCGGGTTGTGGCTGGGCGGTTTCCACACCTTCGTGCAGATGGGGACCCTGGCGGCCAACCTGCTGGGCGGTTTCCTGGTCGGGGTCGCGCTCAGCGTCTTTTCCGCCTATCCGCAGCTGGCGCCGGAGTGGCGCCTGTTCGTCATCACCGGCTTCCTGGGCGGGTTGACGACCTTTTCCAGCTTTTCCGGCGAATCGGTGACCCTGCTGCAGCGTGGCGAATACGGCTGGGCGCTGGTGCACACCGCCTTGCACCTGTTCGGCTCGCTGGTGCTGTGCGCGGCCGGCTTCGCGACCTGGCGGGCGCTGAGGGGCTGAGCCGGCTCAGGCGTCTGGATATTTATGTGGCGCATCAATTTCAGTCGTGAGCCGGCATGGCACAGTCTGGGTGGGACAACTTCCGGAGTTCGCCATGTACCACGCACAACGACCCACCCCGGCCTTCGTCGGCGCCTCCTGGGGCGCATTGCTGATCGGCGCCGCAGGCTACCTGGCCGGCCTGTGGAATGCCGACATGCAGCTCAACGAAAAAGGCTACTACCTGACCTTGTTGCTGTACGGCCTGTTCGCCGCCATCTCGCTGCAGAAGACCGTGCGCGACAAGGCCGAGAGCCTGCCCGTCACCGGTCTCTATGTCGGCCTGTGCTGGCTGTCGCTGGTCAGTGCGGCGCTCCTTATGACGGTCGGGCTGTGGAACGCCACCCTGGCGCGCAGCGAAAAGGGTTTCTACGCGATCGCCTATGTGATGGCGCTGTTCGCCGTGATCGCCGTCCAGAAGAACGTGCGCGACTTGAAAGCCGTCCGGCCGCCGGCCGACGCCGTGCCCGTCCAGTCCTGACAGTCATGATTTAACGGCTGAGCGTTGCGCATCTTGAAATGCGGTCAGCCGTCCATATTTTTCTCCTTAGTGAAGAACACCACTAGGGAGTAATACTATGCGGCAAGACAAACTGACGACCAAGCTCCAGGAGGCGCTGGCGGATGCCCAGAGCCTGGCGGTCGGCAACGATAACCAGTACATCGAACCCCTCCACCTGCTGGTGGCCCTGCTGAACCAGGACGACGGCGGCGCCCGCTCGCTGCTGCAGCGCGCCGGCGTCAATGTCGGCGGCTTGAGCAACGCCCTGAAATCCGGCTTCGAGCGCCTGCCCAAGGTCTCGGGCACCGGCGGCGACGTGCAGGTCGGGCGCGAGCTGGTGTCACTGCTGAACCTCGCGGACCGCGAATCGCAGAAGCGCGGCGACCAGTTCCTCTCGTCCGAGATGGTGCTGCTGGCGCTGACCGAAGACAAGTCCGAAGCGGGCCGCCTGGCGCGCGAGCATGGCCTGACCAGGAAGGCGCTCGAATCGGCGATCCAGGCCGTGCGCGGCGGCGAGTCCGTCAACTCGCAGGATGCCGAAGGCCAGCGCGAAGCCCTCAAGAAATACACCCTCGACCTGACCGAGCGCGCCCGCATGGGCAAGCTGGATCCCGTGATCGGCCGCGACGACGAGATCCGCCGCGCGATCCAGGTCCTGCAGCGCCGCAGCAAGAACAACCCGGTGCTGATCGGCGAGCCCGGCGTCGGCAAGACCGCCATCGTCGAGGGCCTGGCCCAGCGCATCGTGAACGGCGAAGTGCCCGATTCGCTCAAGGGCAAGCGCGTGCTTTCGCTCGACATGGCGGCCCTGCTGGCGGGCGCCAAGTACCGCGGCGAATTCGAGGAAAGGCTGAAAAGCGTCCTCAAGGAACTGGCCCAGGACGAGGGCCAGACCATCGTCTTCATCGACGAGATCCACA
>CBIHLT010000289.1:0-5113 GCA_966210615.1 uncultured Massilia sp. | reverse complement strand
GTTCTTGCGCGGGTTGTAATGGATCCCGCTTTCGTCGATCAGGATGCTGGCGTCGCTGCGGCGCGCGGCATCGCGCTCGGCGCGGGCGATCTCTTCCTCGGCTGGGCCGTTGAACAGTTCTTCCTGCAGGATGGCGCCGGCGGTCAGGGTCAGGATCGCGAACAGGAAAAATTTCCACCACGATAGCTGGGTCACCCAGGTCGCCACGGCGTCGAATGCCCGGTACAGCCAGGACAGGACGCTGGAAAAATAATGCTGGGTTGTGCTGCGTGCTTGCATGTCGATGTCGTTTTCTCTCAGTGGTGCGCGAGTGTAACCCTTGGCGCACCCGCGGAGCCGGGAAACAGGACGCGGGGATTGCCCGGCCAATCCGACTGTTGGGATGTTGCAACTTTACCGCCACACCGCCGCGCTTGCCAGCCCCCTGCGACAGTCTGCAGGAATCGGGGAACAGGCTGCCTTATTTGCCCGCCGCCCTGTCCGAATGAGCTAGCTCAAATGCTCCTAGTTGGAAACATTGCAAGGTATAAGGATTCTCCGCCTGGCCGCCAGCCATGCCGGCCGGGTCCTCAATCCGATGATGAAAGGGTGTGCCGATGCCTGCAGTTCCTGGAAAATTCCGCCTTGTTACCCGCAGCGATTTCGACGGCCTGGTGTGCGCGGTGCTGCTCAGGCACCTCGATCTGATCGACGACATCCTGTTTGTCCACCCGAAGGACATGCAGGACGGCAAGGTCGCCATCACGACGCACGACATCACGACCAACCTGCCTTACGTCCCGGCTGCCCACCTGGCCTTCGACCATCACCTGTCGGAAACCCTGCGCAACACGGGACGGCGCGAGAACCACATCATCCACCCGGAGGCGCCCTCGGCGGCGCGCGTGGTGCACGACCACTACGGCGGCGCGGCGACCTTCCCGGCGGCCTGGAAGGACATGATGGCGGCGGTCGACAAGGGCGACGCGGCGCGCTTCTCGCAGGCGGAAGTGCTCGATCCGATGGGCTGGAATCTGCTCAATTTCCTGATGGATGCGCGCACGGGGCTGGGGCGTTTCCATGCGTTCCGGATTTCGAATTACCAGCTGATGATGGCGCTGATCGATCACTGCGCCACGCACACCATTCACGAGATCATGGCGCTGCCGGACGTGCAGGAACGGACCGCGCTGTATTTCGCGCATAGCGAACTGTGCAAGGAACAGATCCGCCGCTGCGCGCACGTGCAAGGGAACCTGGTGGTGCTGGATTTGCGCGGGGAGCCGGTGATTTATGCCGGGAACCGCTTCATTATTTATGCGCTGTTCCCGGAGGCGAACATCTCGATTCACGTGCTGTGGGGGCTGAAGCAGCAGAATACGGTGTTCGCGACGGGCAAGTCGATCTTGAACCGGACGTCCAGGACGAATATCGGGGCGCTGATGCTGGAGTATGGTGGCGGCGGGCATGAGAATGCGGGAACCTGCCAGGTGTCGAACGACATGGCGGAAGATGTCCTGGGGGCGCTGGTCAATCGGATTACGAGCGAAGGGTGAGCAGTCGTCCGCTCCGCCTCTGAGTTACCCCAAAACCACCGTTCCGGCCTTCGCCGGAACGACGGTCTATGGGCTGGTTGAAATGAAGAAGGCAGCTATTGCGCCCACTGCTCCTGCGCCCCCTGCGCCAGCATCCGCTGCGCCGCATCCGCCGCCAGCGGCTCGCTGAACCACTTCCCCTGCAACTGGTCGCACCCGTGCAGCCGCAGGAACTCCATCTGCGCCTGCGTCTCCACCGCCTCGCCCACCACCGACATCTCCAGGTTGTGCCCGATGTCGATCAGGGTCTTGGCCAGGGACGGCCCGGAACCGGCCCCGTCCCCCGCGATCCCGTGCACCGCCGCCTTCGACAGCTTCACCTGCCGCACCGACAGTTGCTGCAGGAAGGAGATATCCGAAATCCCGCGCCCGAATTCGTCCACCGACAGCACCGCGCCCACCTCGCGCAGCTGGTTCGCCAGATCCCGCCCGATGCCCGGGCTGCGGATCAGGTCGGCCTCGGGAATCTCGATCTCCAGGCTGCCCGGCGGCAGGGCGTGCTGCTCCATGCGCGCCGCGATGCCGGGAATGAAGCCGGGCCGGCTGTATTCGCGGTGCGAGACGTTCACCGACACCGGCAGGCCGGTATAGCCGGCGTCGCGCAGCTGGCGCAGGAAGCTGCACGCCTGGTCCAGCACCCAGTTGCCGATCTCGACGATCCGCCCGCTTTCCTCGGCCTCGGCCAGGAAGGCCGCCGGCAGCATCACCCCGTGCTCCGGATGGCGCCAGCGCAGCAGGGCCTCGAAGCCGCGCACCTTGCCGGTCTTGGCGTCCATGCGCGGCTGGAACAGCAGGAACAGCTCGTCGCGCGCCAGCACGTCGCGCATGCTGTCGGCCAGCGCGGCGCGCGCCTGGCTGGCGCTGCGCATCTCGGCGGAATAGAAGTGCACGCCGCCGCCATTGTTCTTGGCGCGGTACATCGCCATGTCGGCCGCCCGCACCAGTTCGGCCGGCGTGTGGCCGTCGCCGGGGAAGGCCGCCACGCCCAGGCTGGCCCCGACCGGGATCTCGTTGCCGCCGAAGGCCACCGGCATCACCAGCGCGCGCCGCACCCGCTCCACCATGCGCAGGGTGAAGCGCAGCGAAGGCTGGTCCACCAGCACCAGCACGAATTCGTCACCCGACATGCGCGCTACCGTGTCGCTGTCGCGCAGCGCCGACTGCAGGCGCCGCGCCACCACCTTGAGCACCACGTCGCCGGCGGCGTGGCCGAAGGTGTCGTTGATGGTCTTGAAGTTGTCCAGGTCCACCAGCACCGCCGCCACCATGGTCTGGTGGCGCTGGGCCAGGTGCAGGGCGTGGGCCAGGCGGTCCCACATCAGGTTGCGGTTGGCCAGGCCGGTCAGGCCATCGTGGTTGACCTCGTGCTCCAGGTGGGCGGTGCGCTGCTTGAGGGCGGTGACGTCGTTGATGATGCCGACGAAATGGGTCACCTGGCCGTGCTCGTCGTGCACCGGTGTGATGCTCAGGTCGTTCCAGAACAGCTCGCCGTTCTTGCGCTGGTTGCGCAGCACCACCTTGATAGGGCGCAGTTCTTTCAGCGCCAGGCGCACCTGGGCGCGTTCGTCCGGATCCATGCCGGGCGCGGCCATGAAACGCGAATCGCGGCCCACCACTTCGTCGCTGCCGTAGCCGGTGATGCGCTCGAAGGCCGGGTTGACGTACTCGATCGGGTGCTCGTCGTCGCGGCAGCCGGTGATCACGATGCCGTTGCTGGCCGCATGCAGGGCGCGCTCGTACAGGCGCATCTGGCGTTCCCGGTTGCGGCGCGCCGAGATGTCGATGCCCATGCCGAACAGGTAGGTGCCGCCGTTGCAGGAAATCGGGGCGCCCCCCAGCAGCATCGGCGTCTCGCGGCCGCTGCGCGACACGTAGTCGGCCTCCATCGAGACTTCGGCGCCTTCCTTGAACACGCGGCGGATGTTGGCCAGCGCCTGGGGACGGTCGCGGAAGTCGAACAGGTCGAGGGCGTGGGTGGCGGCCACCTCGTCCGGCATCATTTCGGACAGGCGCTCCAGGTTATGGTTCCACAGTACGAAGCGGCCGTCGCGGTTGATGACGTAGAAAATGCCGGGCAACAGGTCTACCACATGCGAGAGCGGCGTGCGGCCGACCCGTTCGCTCTCGGATTCGTCGAGACCATGCGGGAAGGAGACAGTGACGACCCAGGCGCGCGGGGCGCCGTCGCCGTTGTGCTGCGCGACCAGGGTCAGGACCGCTTCGTGCTCCTGCATGCCGGCCGTGTGGAGCATCACCTCGCCGCTGCCCGTTTCGGCCAGCTCGGGCCAGCCGGGGCCGCCCGCCAGCAGGCCGTCCAGCGCCTGGCCAACGGCCTGGGCCGTCGGAAGCCCGAACAGCGCTTCGCATGCAGGATTCCAGGTGGTGATCCGGCCCGTATCGTCCGTCAGGAAGCTTAGCTTCTCGGGTTCGTCGGTCGTAGGCATGGACTACCTCGCACTGAGGGCTCGCTGGAGGTCAGCTTACACTGGTTTCGGCGTGCGTGGCGCGAACAACCGGAGCGGCGCGCGGAGGATACGGAACAGTTGGCGTGAAGGCGCCATCCCGGCGCGCGAACGCCGGGGGAACATCTGGTGTGCCGCTTAGTGGAAGATGCCCACGGCCAGCTCCGCCCAGACGACGAGCAGGGCGCCCAGCAGCACCAGGCCGAGGAGCTTGCGCTCGCGCGCGCCGCGCATCAGGCGCGACAGCAGGACCCAGGCCGTGCCCGTGCCGCCCAGCAGGATGGCGGCCACTGCGAAGTCGAAACCGGTCCAGTTGACTTCGCCGGTGAACTGCATGGCGACCAGGGGCACCAGCAGCAGGCAGGCGGTTGCGAGGATCACCCGCAGCAGGTCGGTCGTGACGGGGCGCGGCGGGGCGTTGCCGAAGGTAGGGGACATGGTCGATCTCCGCGAGTGGATGGGTTGATATTGAAATAGTATCGCAGGTCCGCCCCCGGCGGTAGCCTTCGGCCGACGATTCGCCGGACGATAAAAAAGCCACGGCGAAGCGTGGCTTTTGCGGCAAGGCGGGGGTATCAGGCCGCCACGTTTTCCTGCTTCGGCGGCAGGGCGATCTCGTTGTTCACGCTGAACTGGTAATCCTTGAACACGTGCTCGGCCGAGAGGATCTGGTAATTGCCGTCCGCCAACAGATGGGTGGTGTCCTTCAGGCGGTAGGTATAGTGGCCGCAGGTCCAGCAATTGAAGTTGCGCATGTGGGTGCACAGGCAGGTCTTGTCCATCACCACGATGTTCTTGCTGTCCGGGCTGGCCTGCACCTCGCGGTTGTACGAGTTGATGTAGGCGCAGTTGCCGGTGGCGTCCAGCAGGTAGCCGTAGGATTCGCAGCCCGGGCGGATGCCGGAGCCGATCGCCGGGGTGTTCTTCAGCATGCGCATCGGATAGCCGGTCGGCGACAGGCCGTTGACTTCGATGTCGTCCTCGCCGGCGCGGAAGTATTCCTGCTTGACGCTGTCCGGCAGGCCGCACTCGTGGGTGACGGTGAAGCGGGTCGCCACCTGCACGCCGCCGGCGCCT
>CBIHLT010000288.1:0-5137 GCA_966210615.1 uncultured Massilia sp. | reverse complement strand
TTATAAGCAGAACCCCACCCGAGTGATCTCGGGTGGGGTTTTTTGCTTTGGGCGGTCCGAAAATGCGCAGGGGATCCAAGTTCAAGCAGCGCTCGCACACCAAAAACGCTTACATATCACCATGCTCTCCCCGTCGCACAAGCTCCATCTCAAGCACAGTCACTGGTCCCGCCCTCAATAAACTCATTGCCGACACCAGCATTTCCGCCACGCGCCTGACTGAAACCGTCGTCCCCGGAATATCCAGTAAAAAGTCCTTCCCTTCCACATACCCGCCATTCGTGAAGTCGACCCGAAACGCCAGTTTCACCCTCCACGCCGATCGCGGATCCGCCACATAAGGCGCCGCCTCCGCATCAGGCATCAAGGTCTGCGGCAAAGCGCCATCGCGGCTCATTGACCGGCTCCTTTCAAGCCCACATACACCCTCGCCCCAAACAGATTCACACACAGCCCCAGGATGACGAGACAAAACGCCATCACCTTCCACGGCTGCAGTTCCTCCCCGAGGGCCGCGACCGACGACACCATTCCGAACACCGGCACCAGCAAGGTCAGCGGCGCCACGCTCGCCGCCGGATACAAGCCAAGCAGCCGGTTCCATACCGCGAAGCCCAAGAGCGTCGTCGGATACACCAGATAGGCAATGGCCCCGATCGACGTCCATGTGATACGCGAAAAGCTCTCCACGATGCGCTCCGGTCCTTCGACCAGAAGCGCGAGCATGAACAGCGGAATCGGCACCACCAGGCTGCCCCAGATCACCAGCGCGAACATGTTCACCTTGCCCATGCGCTTGGCCAGCAGATTCCCGCAAGCCCAGGCCAACGCGGCGAGGATCACGGCCGACAAGCCGAGCGCTGAAACATCGCCGCCGACATTGCCGACGACCAGGGCGATGCCCGAGAACGCCAGCAGCGCCCCGCCGATCTGAAAGCGGGAAGGGCGTTCCCCCAGCAAGCACGCCGAAAGGCCGATGGTCATGAATGCCTGCAGCTGCAAGATAAGCGATGCCAATCCTGCCGACACTCCCAGGTTCATTCCTCCAAACAGAAAAGCAAACTGGATCCCGAACATCACCAGGCCGTAGATGGCGATGGTGCGAAACGGGACATCCGGCTTCTTCACAAAGAACACCGCCGGCAGGGCGGCCAGCGTAAAACGCAGCGCGCAAAGCAGCAGCGGCGGCAGATCCTTCAGCCCAAACTTGATGACGACAAAATTGAAGCCCCAGATGGCAACGATACCGCTCGCGGCGAGCAGATGACGTGGATGCATTGACGATCCCATGAATGAAAGTCACGTTATAGCATCGCCAGTCCCCCAGAAAAAACGCTTTATACTCAACGCTTCTTGAATGTAATTCACACAATGAGTTCATCCCTTCCACCGCTGCACACCTTGCGCGCGTTCGAAGCAATCGGACGCTTGCGCAGTTTCACCCTGGCTGCCGGCGAACTGCACCTCACCCACAGCGCGATCAGCCACCAGATGCGCGCACTCGAGTCGTCCTTGCAGACCTGTCTGATCGACCGCTCACGGCGCGGGATTGCGCTGACGCCGCAAGGCGAACGATTCCTGGCTGTCGTCCGGCCGATCCTGCAGCAGCTGGTCGAGATCTCCGATACCTTGCGCCACGGTGACGCCAGGCGCCTGCGCATCAATGTGCTGCCGTCTTTCGCCGCGAGATGGCTGCTGCCGCGCCTGGGTGACTTCTTCCTCCGCCACCCCGATATCGACGTCGAGCTTGCCGCCACCCAGGCGGTAGTCGACCTGAAGGCGGCCGGCGCGCATCTCGGTATCCGTTACGGCGACGGCCAGTGGCCAGGCGTCAGCAGCGAACTCCTGTTCGAAGAACGCTTATTCCCGGTCGCGAGTCCTGCCTACATCCGCGAACACCGCATTCGCTCGATCCGGGACTTGCGCCGCGCCATTCTCTTGCGCGACGACTTCCATCCGTGGGAGGACTGGCTGAGCCAAGCCTCGCTGGACCCATCGCAATGCGAGTACGGCGCCGTGTACCGCGATTCCGCCTTGGTCCTGCAAGCTGCCGAGAGCGGTCAAGGTGTCGCGCTGGGAAGGAGCTGGCTGGTCGCCGACGCGCTCAAGTCCGGCAGCCTGTGCCGGATCGGGACGCTATCCGTCCCTGCGGCCGCATCGTATTACCTGGTCGTTCCACAGGAAGGGCAGGGCAAGGGCGAAGTGAGCGACTTCCATGCATGGCTGCGCGGCCAGGAAGAGCCACAGCTATACTGATCCGTCACGACATGAGGAGATTGCGATGAAAGTGTTTCTGGTCACAGTCGATACGCTGGCCGATTGGGAGATCGGCTACCTGACCGCTGAGCTGAACAGCCGCCGCTTCTTCGCCGATCCCGACATGGACTTCACGCTGCTCAAGGCCGGCCTGACCCGGGCCGAGGTCCGGAGCATGGGCGGTGTGCCCTACGTGCCGGACCTGGCCATCGACGAGATCCAGATGCAGGAGGGTGACCTGCTCCTGATGCCGGGTGCGGAGGTATGGGAGTCCCCGCAAGTGAAGCCGGTCCTCGACATGGCCGCCAGCCTGCTGGACCAGGGCCACCAGGTTGCCGCAATCTGCGGCGCCACTATCGGCCTGGCCGGCATCGGCGCGCTCGACAGGCGAAGACATACTTCGAACGATCTCGGCTACCTGAAGCAGTCCTGTCCCGACTACCGCGGAGAGGCCTGGTACCGCAAGGAGCCTGCAGTGCGCGGCGACAACCTGATTACGGCGACTGGTCTGGCGCCTCTCGAATTTTCCTACGAAGTCCTGAAGATGCTGAAGGTCTGGCGTCCGGAAACAACCAAGGCCTGGTACCGGCTCCACAAGACGCGCCAGGCGCGCTGGTTCCACGAACTGGTCGCTTCGATGTCGCTGCCGGCGCAGGGGCAGGTGGAGTAAGCGGTGTCGCAGGCAAAGCGGCGAATATTTTGCCCTGTCGCCACAACAGTCCGTCCATAAAAAACAAGCCTCGGCGATGCACCGAGGCTTGCCGCCTGGCTGACTCTGCGGCCAGGACTCCCAGTCGTCCGGCACAGCTGCGCGGGAGCATGCAAGACGGAGCACCGCTTTGTTCGCGCGCTGCTGGTGCCTTGAACGGCTGGGCCAACACTCGTCACCCTTTGTCCCCCCCGATTAACGGAACGTCGGATTGACGAGTGTCGCCCAGTTCTGCGTTATGCAAATCGGGTAGTCGCCGACGTGTCTATGGCCACGGCATGCAGGGGCGCTTCCTTCTCCGCCTCGCCTTGGCCGTGCCTCCTTGTTTCAGCTGTTCATTATCCGGCCGCAAGGAAGGCCCTCTGTTCGGACCTTCACATATGGATCAGTAGCCTTTCGTTTCGTTCCCCATTTTGTACGCCTTGCGGGGAACGACGTACCACAATCCGGACAGCAGGATCAGCGTGCCGACTGCTGCGCCGATACTGATTGCCAGGCGCGCCGGCATGTCTGCGGTCGCCAGGTAGATCACCGTGAACATGTCGAGGGCCAGCCCGGCGGCAAGCGGACCGAGCGCCCCGCGGATCATCCGCGACGCGAACCGGACCATGGCGTCGGTCGCATGCCCCCGGCAGGTGCGGTAATAGATGGCAGGCGTCATGACCATCGCCACCGAAATGATGACCATGACCAGTGCCATCACGTGGCATATCTTCGCGAATGTCGCCAGGTCTTCGAATCGGTCATTGAAGACCGCAATGGTCTGGAATCCAAAAAGGGCCTGAATCCCGGGAAGGATGACGCGCGCCTCCTCGATAATGTTGCGCATCTCCACATCGATTTTTTTAAGCGCTGTCTGCTCTTTTTCCATGACTGAACAGTACGCGCAAAGTCGACGACCATCAATGCACGCACGGTTGAAACTATGGAGCACGAATACCGCAATGCCAAGGACAACTTCGCGGAGATGGCAGGTCGAGTCGCTGCTTCGCCACAGCAGGCGAGGACGCGTCGCGCACCTGTGCGGAATAAGGGCGGCAAAGGTGGCATGATCGGGGCAAGACAAGCTGCTATAGAACGCGATGATCGAACTCGACGGTTCCGTTGGCGAAGGCGGCGGACAAATCCTGCGCAGCTCGCTGGTGCTGTCGATGATTAGTGGACAGCCATTCCGGATCAGGAATATCCGGGCCAATCGGCAGAAGCCGGGCCTGATGCGTCAGCATCTGGTTGCGGTGGAAGCCGCCGCCAGGATCAGCGGAGCCACTGTGACCTCTGCCGAGGTGGGGGCTACGGAACTCATGTTTGCTCCCGGAGCCATTGCCGCGGGAGACTACGAATTTTCCATTGGGACGGCAGGCAGCTGCACCCTTGTCCTGCAGACCCTCGCACTCGCGCTGCTTCATGCAGGCAAGCCTTCCACGGTCCGTATCTCAGGCGGCACCCACAATGCCATGGCGCCGCCCATCGAGTTTCTTCAGCGAGCATATTGTCCGCTGCTCGCATTGATGGGCGCCAATGTCGAGCTTGCCCTGGAGCGCCATGGTTTCTATCCTGCCGGCGGTGGCATCGTCGTGGCCTCGATCGCGCCATATGGGCGGCTCACGCCCATCGACGTCGTCGAGCGGGGTGCGCCGCGTCGCATGGAAGCGGAAGCATTGGTAGCAGGAATCCCTTCGGAAATCGGACAGCGTGAACTCGCATGCGTGGGCGCCGCGATGGGGTGGGACGAATCTCAACTGCGGCTACGGATCCTTCCAGGCGGGCAGGGGCCGGGTAATGCCGTGCTGCTCATGCTCGAACACGAGCATGTCACGGAAGTGTGCGCCGCTTTCGGCGCCAGGAGAATCAGCGCGGAAACGGTCGCGCAACAGGCGGTGAGGGAAGCGCGGGAGTATCTGGCCTCTGGAGCGGCGGTCGGAGAACACCTCGCCGACCAGCTGATGCTGCCGATGGCACTGGCTGGAGGAGGCCGGTTCACCGTGTCGTCAGTGAGTCAGCATTCCCTGACGAACGCGGAGGTGATCGGACGCTTTCTTCCTGTCGAGATCAGTTTCGAGCGGGGCGGGCAGCACAGCACCTGTGTGGTGCGATCCACTTGCTAAAGCACCCCGCACTTTGCTATAGTTCGCGTCCGCTTCGGCGCTGGTCGAAAAACGTTAACGTAATCAA
>CBIHLT010000287.1:0-5158 GCA_966210615.1 uncultured Massilia sp. | reverse complement strand
AAGATGGTGGAGTACGACCTGCCCGCCATGATCCACGTGAGCACCAGCTGCAACGCGTGCTTCCACACCACGGGCGCGCACTACCTGAACGCCGACACCACGGCCTTCATGCAGTGCATCCAGGGCGACCTGTTCAAGGACTTCCCCACGCTCAAGTTCCTGATCCCGCACGGCGGCGGTGCCGTGCCCTACCACTGGGGCCGTTTCCGCGGCCTGGCGCAGGAGATGAAGAAGCCCCTGCTCGAAGACCACCTGCTGAACAACATCTTCTTCGACACCTGCGTGTACCACCAGCCGGGCATCGACCTGCTGAACACCGTGATCCCGGTGAAGAACGTGCTGTTCGCCTCCGAAATGATCGGCGCGGTGCGCGGCATCGACCCCACCACCGGCCACTACTACGACGACACCAAGCGCTACATCGAAGCGTCGAAGATCCTGAGCGGCGACGACAAGCACCAGATCTACGAAGGCAATGTGCGCCGCGTGTTCTCCCGACTCGATTCACGACTGAAGGCAAAGGGGCTCTGACATGTACGAATTAGGCGTTGTCTACCGCAACATCACCCGCGCCGATCGCGCAGCCGCTGACGGCCTGGCTGCCCTCGGCTCGGCTACCGTGCACGAGGCCATGGGCCGCGTGGGCCTGCTCAAGCCCTACATGCGCCCCATCTACGGCGGCCAGCAGGTCAGCGGCACAGCCGTCACCGTGCTGCTGCAGCCCGGCGACAACTGGATGATGCACGTGGCGGCCGAGCAGATCCAGCCCGGCGACGTGGTGGTGGCGGCCGTCACCTCCGAATGCACCGATGGCTATTTCGGCGACCTGCTGGCCACCTCGTTCCAGGCGCGCGGTGCGCGGGCGCTCATCATCGACGCCGGCGTGCGCGACGTGAAGACCCTGCAGGAGATGAATTTCCCCGTGTGGAGCCGCGCCATTTCCAGCAAGGGCACGATCAAGGCCACGCTGGGCTCGGTCAACATCCCGGTGGTGTGCGCCGGCATGTGGGTCACGCCGGGCGACGTGATCGTGGCCGACGACGATGGCGTGGTCTGCGTGCCCGCCGCGCGCGCCGCCGAGACGCTCGAGGCCGCGCGCAAGCGCGAGAGCTTCGAGGGCGAGAAACGCGCCAAGCTCGCCTCGGGCGTGCTCGGCCTGGATATGTACAACATGCGCCCCGGGCTCGAAAAGGCCGGGCTGCGCTACATCGACTGAGGACCTACGCCATGCCCATCCCCGCATCGGCGCAGGACTGGCACATCGGCCTCGTCGGCTACGGCGAGGTCGGCCGCATTCTCTGCGAGGACCTGCGCGCCCAGGGGCTGCGCGTCTCGGCCTACGACCGCAAGCTCGGCGGTGCGCTACAACGGCCCTTGTTGGAGCACGCGCGGGCCCATGGCGTCGAGTTGCTCGACAGCCACGCCCGGCTCGCGGCCACTGCCGACTTCGTGATCAGCGCCGTCACCGCCAGCCAGACGCTGGACGTGGCCCGGGCGTGCGCTCCGCAGGTGCGCAAGGAAGCCTTCTATCTGGACTTCAACTCGGCCTCCCCGGGTGCCAAGCAGGCGGCCGGCGCGCTGATTGATGCGGCCGGTGCCCGGTACGTCGAAGGCGCGGTGATGACCAGCATTCCACCTTACCGCATCAAGGTGCCGCTGCTGCTGGGCGGCGCCTCGGCCAGGGCGCTGGCCGAGGCCATCGCGCCGCTGGGCTTCGTCGCCAAGGTCGTCAGCGACCGGCTGGGCGTGGCCTCGGCCACCAAGATGTGCCGCAGCGTGATGGTCAAGGGCCTGGAGGCGATGGTGATCGAGAGCTTCACGGCCGCGCGGCACTACGGCGTGGAGGACGCGGTCATCGCCTCGCTCCAGGAGACCTTTCCCGGCATCGACTGGGAGAAGCAGGGCGCCTATTTCTTCCAGCGCGTGATCGAGCATGGCCGCCGCCGCAGCGAGGAGATGCACGAGTCCGCGAACACGGTGCGCGAAGCGGGCATGCCCGCCTTCTCCGCGCAGGGCACAGCCGAGCGCCAGGCCTGGATGGCGGACCGCGCGGACGCCGGGTCGTTCGGCGAACGCGGCGCTCCGGGATTCGCGCGCGCCGCCGACTGGCGCGCCGAGGCCGACCGCCTGTTGCAATCTCTCAAGGAACCCACCGCATGAGCACTTTCACGAAAACCCCAGGCTGGCTCGACTGGTACGCCGGACCCAGCAAGCCCCGCTTCCAGGTGCCGCCCGGCAGCGTGGACGCGCACTGCCACGTGTTCGGCCCGGGCGCGGAGTTCCCCTACGCGCCCGAGCGCAAGTACACGCCCTGCGATGCCTCGAAGCACGAGCTGTACGCGCTGCGCGACCACCTGGGCTTTGCCCGCAACGTGGTGGTGCAGGCCACCTGCCACGGCGCCGACAACCGCGCCATGGTCGATGCCTGCCTGTCCAGCGGTGGCAAGGCGCGCGGCGTGGCCACGGTCAAGCGCTCGGTGACCGATGAAGAATTGCAGGCCCTGCACGCCGCCGGTGTGCGCGGCGTGCGCTTCAACTTCGTCAAGCGCCTGGTGGACTTCACGCCCAAGGACGAGCTGCTGGAGATCGCCGGCCGCATCGCCAAGCTCGGCTGGCATGTGGTGATCTACTTCGAGGCGGTGGACCTGCCCGAGCTGTGGGATTTCTTCACGGCCTTGCCTACCACCGTGGTGGTGGACCACATGGGCCGGCCCGACGTGACCAAGCCCATCGATGGGCCCGAGTTCGAGCTGTTCCTGAAGTTCATGCGCCAGCACCCCAACGTGTGGAGCAAGGTCAGTTGCCCCGAGCGCCTGTCGGTCACCGGGCCGAAGGCGCTCAACGGCGAGCAGGCGGCCTACCAGGACGTGGTGCCGTTCGCGCGAAAGGTGGTGGAGGAGTTCCCCGACCGCGTGCTCTGGGGCACCGACTGGCCGCACCCCAACCTCAAGGACCACATGCCCGACGACGGCCTGCTGGTGGACTTCATCCCCCACATCGCGCCCACGGCCGAGCTGCAAAAGAAGCTGCTCGTGGACAACCCCATGCGCCTGTATTGGCCCGAAGAGGCGAAGTAAGGAGAGCGCGCCATGTCCCTCGACAAACCCTACCTCGACGTGCCCGGCACCATCATCTTCGATGCCGAGCAGTCCCGCAAAGGCTACTGGCTCAACCAGTTCTGCATGTCGCTGATGAAGGCAGAGAACCGCGAGCGCTTCAAGGCCGACGAGCGCGCCTACCTCGACGAATGGGCCATGACCGAGGAACAGAAGCAGGCCGTGCTGGCCCGCGACCTCAACTGGTGCATGCGCACGGGCGGCAACATCTACTTCCTGGCCAAGATCGGCGCCACCGACGGCAAGAGCTTCCAGCAGATGGCCGGCAGCATGACCGGCATGACCGAGGAGGAATACCGCAACATGATGGTCGGTGGCGGCCGCTCCCCGGAGGGCAACCGTTTTCTCGGCGAGGACGGCGACGCCCAGCCGCAACACCAACCCCAAGGCAAGGCCGGCCATAAAACCACGGGCAGCAACTGACATGGCCAAGATCACCGCATCCGTCTACACCTCCCACGTGCCCGCCATCGGCGCCGCCATCGATCTGGGCAAGACCCAGGAACCGTACTGGCAGCCGCTGTTCGCGGGCTACGACTTCTCCAAGGAATGGGAAAAGGCCCAGAAGCCCGACGTGGTGTTCCTGGTCTTCAACGACCACGCCACCGCGTTCAGCCTGGACATGATCCCGACCTTCGCCATCGGTACGGCCGCCGAGTACCAGCCCGCCGACGAAGGCTGGGGCCCGCGCCCTGTGCCCGCCGTCCACGGCCATCCGGCGCTGGCGGCGCACATCGCGCAGTCCGTCATCCAGGACGACTTCGACCTCACCATCGTCAACAAGATGGACGTGGACCACGGCCTCACCGTGCCGCTGTCGCTGATGTTCGGTCAGCCCCCCCAGTCCGACTATCGCTGGCCCTGCAAGGTCATCCCGTTCGCCGTCAACGTGGTGCAGTACCCCGTGCCCTCGGGCAACCGCTGCTTCCAGCTGGGCAAGGCGATCCGCAAGGCCATCGAGTCGTTCGACGAAGACCTCAACGTGCAGATCTGGGGCACGGGCGGCATGAGCCACCAGCTGCAGGGCCCGCGCGCCGGCCTCATCAACAAGGACTGGGACAACCGGTTCCTGGACCGCCTCATCGCCGAGCCCGCCGAGCTGGCCAAGGTGCCGCACATCGAATACGTGCGCGAGGCCGGCAGCGAAGGCATCGAGCTGGTGATGTGGCTCATCGCCCGCGGCGCCATGGCCGACGTCGCTGGCGGACCTGCGCCCAAGGTGGTGTACCGCTTCTTCCATGTGCCCGCCAGCAACACCGCGGTGGGCCACCTGATCCTGGAGAATCAGCCCGCCTGAGGCTGGCTGATTTCGAATCAACCCGTAAAGGACCCCCACCATGACCATCAAAGTAGCCCTGGCCGGCGCCGGCGCCTTCGGCATCAAGCACCTGGACGGCATCAAGAACATCGACGGTGTCGAAGTCGTCTCCCTCGTCAGCCGCGACCTGGCCAAGACCCGGGAAGTGGCCGACAAGTATGGCATCCAGCACGTGACCACCAAGCTCGAAGACAGCCTGGCCATCAAGGAAGTGGACGCGGTGATCCTCTGCACCCCCACGCAGATGCATGCCAGCCAGTCCATCGCCTGCCTGGAAGCCGGCAAGCACGTGCAGGTCGAGATCCCGCTGTGCGACGTGCTGGCCGACGGCGAGAAGGTCGCCGCCCTGCAGAAGCAGACCGGCCTCGTCGCCATGTGCGGCCACACCCGCCGCTTCAACCCCAGCCACCAGTACGTGCACAAGAAGATCAAGGCGGGCGAGTTCAATATCCAGCAGATGGATGTGCAGACGTTCTTCTTCCGCCGCACCAACATGAACGCGCTGGGCCAGCCGCGCAGCTGGACCGACCACCTGCTGTGGCACCACGCCGCCCACACGGTGGACCTGTTCCAGTACCAGACCGGCAGCCGCGTGGTGAAGGCCAACGCGGTGCAGGGCCCGATCCACAAGGACCTGGGCATCGCGATGGACATGAGCATCCAGCTGCAGACCGAGAGCGGCGCCATCTGCACGCTGTCGCTGTCCTTCAACAACGACGGCCCG
>CBIHLT010000286.1:0-5271 GCA_966210615.1 uncultured Massilia sp. | reverse complement strand
TCGCCGTTGTACATGTGGTCGACCAGGTGGGCGATGACTTCGGTGTCGGTCTGGCTCTGGAAGACGTAGCCGAGGCCGGTCAGTTCCTGGCGCAGCTCGTCGTGGTTTTCGATGATGCCGTTGTGGACAAGTGCGATGCGGGCGTTCTCTTCGGTCGGCGAGAAGTGCGGGTGGGCATTGTGCGATGCCGGGGCGCCGTGGGTGGCCCAGCGGGTGTGGGCGATGCCGGTGAAGCCGTCCAGGCGCGCTTCGCGGACCTGGGATTCGAGGTCGGCCACGCGCGAAGTGCTGCGCGAGCGGGTCAGGCGGCCGTCGAGGTGGACGGCGACGCCGCAGGAGTCATAGCCCCGGTATTCCAGGCGCTTCAGGCCTTCGATCAGGACGGGAGTGATGTTGCGCTTGGCGACTGCACCGACGATACCGCACATGGCTTTACCTCATTAAAAATTGTTAACTAAAGCTATGCTAGGGCAACTGTCATGAAATAAGCTTTCAGAATCGACCTGTTTTTGTTAGATTATTTCATCACCCCATGGAGATGAAATTTTCTTTCATTTTACCGTCGATATTTAAACAATATTTCACAGAGATGACAGAACAAACCATCCTCGACGAACTAGATCGTCGCATCCTCAACACACTGCAGACTGATGCATCGCATACGAACGCCGAACTGGCCGAACTGGTGCATGTGTCGCCACCCACTTGTCTACGCCGCGTCAAGCAGCTGACCGATGGCGGGGTTATCGAGCGCCAGGTGGCGATCGTGAATCCGGACAAGGTCGGGGCCCGGCTGACGGCCATCGTCGAGATCACGCTCGACGTGCAGGCTGCCGAGCGCATGGACCAGTTCGAGAAGCTGGCGGCGGTGGAAAGCGCGGTGATGCAGTGCTACCGCGTGGCGCCGGGGCCGGACTTTGTGCTCATTGTGCAGGTGCCGGATATGCCGGCGTATCACGCGCTGGCGCATCGGCTGTTCACATCCCATGCGAACGTGCGGAATGTGAAGGCGTATTTTTCTACGTATCGGAGCAAGTTTGATACGCGGATTGCGGTATGAGCACACGATATAGCTGCTCACACAAACTTGGATTCCCGCCTTCGCGGGAACGACGTGCCTTCTCCGACTGTGGATAACCTTGTGGAAGACCCATTTGAAAACCGCAGGATAAGCATGTGATTACCCTGTGTTTTTCTTGTGTTTTTCCTGTGAATACCCTGTCGGTATCCAGTGGATTACTTCTTCACCTTCACCGGGCGCTTCCAGTTTTCGATGGTCAGTTGCTTCGGGCGTGAGATGGTCAGCTTGCCCGCCGGGGCGTCCTTGGTGAGGGTGGTGCCGGCGCCCAGGGTCGCGCCCGCGCCCACGGTGACCGGGGCCACCAGCTGGCTGTCGCTGCCGATGAAGGCGTCGTCCTCGATCACGGTGCGGAACTTGTTGGCGCCATCGTAATTGCATGTGATGGTGCCTGCGCCGATGTTCACGCGCGAACCCACGGTGGCGTCGCCCACATAGGCCAGGTGGTTGGCCTTCGAGTGCGCCGCGACGGTGCTGTTCTTGATCTCGACGAAGTTACCCACATGGACGTCCTCGCCCAGCTGGGTGCCCGGACGCAGGCGCGCATACGGGCCGATCTGCGACTTGTCGCCCACCACGGCATCTTCGATGTGGCAGAAGGGCTTGATCTGGGCGCCCGCACCGATCCTGGCATTTACCAGCACGCAGTTCGGTCCGACCCTCACGCCGTCGGCAATGTCCACCCGGCCCTCGAAGACGCAGCCGACGTCGATCACGACATCGCGGCCGCAGACCAGCTCGCCACGCACGTCGATGCGCGCCGGATCCATCAGGGTCACGCCTTTTTCCAGCAGGGCAGTGGCGATATTCAGTTGATGACGGCGCTCCAGCTCGGCCAGTTGCACCTTGCTGTTGACGCCGGCCACTTCCCACTCCGCCGACGGCTGGGCGGACACGACCGGCACGCCCTCGGCCACGGCCTTGGCGACGATGTCGGTCAGGTAGTACTCGCCCTGGGCATTGTTGTTCGACAGCGATTCCAGCCAGTTCTTCAGGCGGCTGGTCGGGATCACCATGATGCCGCTGTTGATTTCGCGGATCGCGCGTTCCGCCTCGCTGGCATCCTTTTCCTCGACGATGCGCACGATATTGCCGTTCTCGCGGACGATGCGGCCCAGGCCGAAGGGATTGGCCTGCTCGACGGTCAGGATCGCCAGCTTGTCCTTGCCGGCTGCCTCGACCAGGCGGCGCAGCGAGTCGGCGGTGGTCAGCGGCACGTCGCCGTACAGCACCAGGGTAGGCGCGTTTTCATCGATCTGCGGCACCGCCTGCATCACGGCGTGACCGGTACCCAGCTGCGGCTGCTGCAGGGCGGTATCGATCGCAACGCCGGTGGATTCTGCCAGTTTGGCCACCATCTCGGGCACCGCTGCGCCCCCGTGACCATAAATCACGCATAATTTGCTCGGCTTGAGGCTGCGCGCGGTGTCAATGACATGCTGCAACAGCGGCTTCCCAGCCAGCGGATGCAGAACTTTTGGCAGTGCGGATTGCATGCGCTTACCCATGCCGGCGGCGAGGATCACTACGTTCATAAGCCGTTCTCGAAAAAGTTGAAAATATGAAAAATTTTAGCACGCCGGATTCTCTGCTCCGACGCACGTTTGCCCTGTTCGCGATCGCGCTGCTGGCGCTGGCAGCGGGCTGCAGCACGATCCGCTTCACCTACAACCAGGGCGACACCTTACTTTACTGGTGGCTGGACTCGTATGTCGACCTCGAAGGTACACAAGCCGACGTCGCCAAGCGCGATATCAACAATCTGTTCCAATGGCACCGCCAGACCCAGCTCAAGGATTACGCCGCCTTGCTGGGAACTTTCCAGCGCCAGCTAGGCGGTAATCCGACCCAGAGCGACCTCCTCAACGGCTACCGCGAGCTGCGCGTGCGCGGCGAGCGCCTGGCGCTGCACGCGGTGCCCGAGATGACGACCCTGGCGATGTCGATCACGCCCGAACAGATCCGCAACATCGAAAGCAAGTTCAACAAGAAGAACGAGGAATACCGCCGCAAGTTCATCGCCGGCGACACCGAAAAGCGCCAGAAGGCCCGCTACAAGAAATCGATGGAACAGTTCGAGCTCTGGTTCGGCAATTTCAACAGCGATCAAGAAACGGTGATGCGCCGGGCCTCGGACGCGCGTCCCCTCGACGCCCACATCTGGCTGGAAGAACGCCAGTGGCGCCAGCGCCGCGTCCTGGCCATGCTGCGCAAGGTACAGCACGAAAAACTGAACCGCGAACAGACGACAGCCCAGGTCCAGGCCATGCTGCGCGATGTCTTCGGCCGCCTGGAGTCGCCCGAACGCAAGGCCTTCTACGACAACTACATCGACCAGACCACCAAGTACATCCTGACCGCGATCCGCACGGCGACGCCGGCGCAGAAGGCCCATGCCCAGCAGCGCATGCAGGGCTGGATCCAGGATTTCCAGGCCCTGGCGGCAGACAAGTAGAGAGAAAAACGGGGATGGGGCCCATGCTATAGTGCCGCCCATGCAGAAAAAGTCCCATCCCAAGCCCCATGGCGCACCGCGCATGGCGCAGCATCAAGTCCGCATCATCGGCGGCGCCTGGAAACGCAGCCTGCTCCCCGTCGTCGACGCCCTCGGCCTGCGCCCCACGCCGGACCGCGTGCGCGAAACCGTATTCAACTGGATCAACCACCAGCTCGGCGGCGACTGGGACGGCGTCACCGTCCTCGACCCCTTCGCCGGCTCCGGCGCCCTCGGCTTCGAGGCGGCCAGCCGCGGCGCCGCTTCGGTGACGATGATCGACAACCACGGCCCGGCGGTACGCCAGCTGGAAGCGAACCGCGACAAGCTCAAGGCCGGTAACATCACCATCCTGCGCGCCGACGCCGTCGCGGCGCTGCGCGACATGGCCGCGCGCGGCCAGCGTTTCGATGTGATCTTCCTCGATCCTCCTTATCAACAAGAGCTCCTGGCCAAGACCTTGCCCCTGTGCCCCGCGCTGCTGACGGAGGACGGCATGGTCTATGCCGAAGCCGAGTCCCCCCTGCCCCTGGAAGAGGGCGACGAGACCCTGGAATGGCTGAGCGGCTGGGAAGCCGTGCGCGCCGACAAGGCCGGCATGGTCTATTACCACCTGCTCAAGTTGCACAAAAACAAAACCTAAGCCGAAAACCTGCACAAGAATTGAGCATAAACCGCCCCGTCCTGGGGCGATTGCCGGTTTTTCAGGCATAATGCGCGTTTCAGGGCATTCTCAGGAGCCGCAATGGTTGTAGCCGTTTATCCAGGTACGTTCGATCCGCTGACCCGCGGCCACGAGGATTTGGTGCGTCGTGCATCCGGCCTGTTCGACCGTCTGATCGTCGGCGTCGCGGACAGCAAGAACAAGCGTCCATTCTTTACGCTCGACGAACGGCTCGAGATCGCCAAGGAAGTGCTGGGCCATTATCCGAACGTGCAGGTCGAGAGTTTCTCGGGGCTGCTCAAGGATTTCGTGCGTGAGCACGATGCCCGTGTGATCGTGCGCGGCCTGCGCGCGGTATCCGATTTCGAATACGAGTTCCAGATGGCGGGCATGAACCGCTACCTGCTGCCCGATGTCGAAACCATGTTCCTGACCCCGTCCGACCAGTACCAGTTCATTTCGGGCACCATCGTGCGCGAAATCGCACTGCTGGGCGGCGACGTGTCGAAATTCGTCTTCCCCTCGGTCGACCGCTGGCTGCAAAAGAAAATCGCCACCATGGCGGCCGCACCGAAAGCCTGAGCGAGAGAAGTATGGCCCTCCTGATTACCGACGACTGCATCAATTGCGACGTGTGCGAGCCCGAGTGCCCGAACGAAGCGATTGCCATGGGTGAAGAGTTCTACCAGATCGATCCGAACAAGTGCACCGAATGCGTCGGTCACTTCGACGAGCCGCAATGCCAGCAGGTCTGCCCGGTGGCTTGCATTCCGCTGCATCCCGACTGGCGCGAATCGCGCGAGCAACTGCTGGCCAAGTATGAGCGCCTGACGGCCGCCAAGACGGCGGCCTGACTTACGCGACCGGCTCCCAGTCGCCGGTCTCGTCGTTTCTCCTGTATTTCCTCTTCACCGCGGTCTTCCACGCCACCATGTGCGCGGTCTGTACGCGCGCCTCGCCGCGGTCCGCCGCCTCGTCCCACACCTCGTTGAATACTTCCTGGTAGGTCTCCAGCGCATAGTCCGGCAGGCCCGC
>CBIHLT010000285.1:0-5342 GCA_966210615.1 uncultured Massilia sp. | reverse complement strand
GCATCGCCTCGCGCCAGATCATGGACATCTACCGCGACTACACCGAGCTGGTGGAACCGCTCTCGCTCGACGAAGCCTATCTCGACGTCAGCGATTCCCCGCACTGCAAGGGCAGCGCCACCCTGATCGCGCAGGAGATCCGGCGCCGCATCTTCGAGACCGTCGGCATCACCGCCTCGGCCGGCGTGGCGCCCAACAAGTTCGTGGCCAAGATCGCCAGCGACTGGAACAAGCCGGACGGCCTGTTCCTGGTGCGGCCAGGCGAGGTGGACGCCTTCGTGGCCGCGCTGCCCGTGAAGAAGCTCTATGGCGTGGGCAAGGTGACGGCGGAAAAGATGAACCGCCTGGGCGTCCAGACCTGCGCCGACCTGCGCGGCTGGAGCATGGACCGGCTGCACGAGCACTTCGGCAGCTTCGGCGCGCGCCTCTACGACCTGTCCCGCGGCATCGACCACCGCCCGGTGAACACTTCGCGCGAGCGCAAGTCGATCAGCACCGAGGAAACCTATACCCCCGACGTGCCCGACCTGCCGGCCTGCCTGAAG
This sequence comes from uncultured Massilia sp., assembly GCA_966210615.1. Taxonomy (GTDB): domain Bacteria; phylum Pseudomonadota; class Gammaproteobacteria; order Burkholderiales; family Burkholderiaceae_D; genus Telluria. Next base: position 4,797 of record CBIHLT010000285.1, on the reverse strand, counting down.
CTGCTGCCCGAGCTGGTGGAACACCTGCTGGGCCGCATCAAGCGCGCCGGCGCCGAAAAATTCATCAACAAGCTGTTCGTGAAAATCAAGTTCGCGGACTTCCAGCAGACCACGGTGGAGTGTGTTGGCTATGCGCCACATATTCCAACCTACGCCCACCTGATGGAAACCGGCTGGCTGCGCGCCGCCAAGCCGGTACGCCTCCTCGGCGTCGGCGTGCGCCTGAGCGAGGCGGAAATCGTCGAACAGCTGCGCCTGTTTGACGACCTGACAACATAAAAATTTTTTTGCGGCATTAACACTGGGCATCAGCGTAGAATGTCGTTCCCTTGAAATACTGAAACAATCGGATAACAGCGTATGTGGTTCAAGAATCTCCAGATTTATCGCCTGCCCGCTCCCTGGGCATTCAACCCGGAACAGATGGAAGAAGCGCTCCAGCCGCAGGCGTTCACGCCTGCCAGCAGCAACGAGCTGCTGCGCCAGGGCTGGGATTCGCCGCGCGGCAATGGCAAGCTGGTCCACGTGGTCAACAAGCAGATGCTGATGATGCTGGGCACCGAGAAGAAGCTGCTGCCTTCGTCGGTCATCAACCAGGTGGCGAAGGCCAAGGCGGCCGAGCTGGAAGAGCAGCAGGGCTTCCCGCCGGGTAAGAAGGCGATGAAGGAGCTGAAGGAACGCGTGGCCGACGAACTGCTGCCGCGCGCCTTCTCGATTCGCAGCAACGTCTGGGTCTGGATCGACCCGGTCAACGGCTGGCTGGTGGTGGACGCCGCCAGCCCGGCCAAGGCCGACGACGTGATCAAGCTGCTGCTCAAGGCGGTCGACCGCATGCCGCTGGAATCGCTGCGCGTGCAGCGCTCGCCGGTGGCCGTGATGACCGGCTGGCTGGAAGCCGACGAAGCGCCGTATGGCTTCACCATCGACCAGGACACCGAACTGCGCGCCACCGGCGAAAGCCGCGCCGCGGTGCGCTACGTGAAGCACACCCTGGAGCCGGACGACATCCGCCGCCACATTGCCGCCGGCAAGCAGTGCACCCGCCTGGCCATGACCTGGAACGACCGCATCAGCTTCGTGCTGACCGAGTCGCTGGCGATCAAGGGCGTCAAGCCGCTGGACGTGATCAAGGAAGGCGAGGCGCCGACCTATAGCGACGACGAGCGTTTCGACAACGACATCGTGCTGATGACGGGCGAGATGGCCAAGCTGCTGGCCGACGTGGTGGAAGCCCTCGGCGGCGAAGCCAAGGCGTAATCGTCTCCCGATGTGCCGGCGGTCCTGCCGCCGGCGCACTCACTTCCCGGCCGCGAGCTCGTCGCTCGTGGCCGGTTCCTTGCCTGCGCCTTCCGGCTGTCCATCCGAATAGGTCGGCCCTTGCCGGTGCTTGTGCGGCGCCGGCTTGCCCTCGAGCGGCGGCAATCCCCTGGCACGCTCCAGGTCGACGCCGGCAATCTCCGCCACCCGGCGTGCATACTCCTCGTCGCAATGCCACAGGTGCCACACCATGCGCAGCTGTATCGGCTCGGGACATTTCCTTAAATCGCCCCCGACGTTGTTCACCAGCTCGTCGCGTTCCCAGTCCTCGAAGCTGCGATAGCGCGCGCCTGCCTGCCCATAGTCGTCGGCCGTGCGGCTGGTCTGGTAGCGCCCCAGGTGGCCTTCGACGTACTGGTGATAATCGTGGGCCGGCTGCGGCGCTTCCTGGTAGCCGCCCATGATGCTGGGCTCGTAGTTGATGTGCTTGTCCTCGCCGCGGTTGTCGACGTAATAGGTCATCTGGCCGTCGCGCTGGTTGGTGCGCGCCATCGCGTTTTCCTGCGGAGCATTGATCGGCAACTGGAGGTAGTTCGCGCCCACGCGGTAGCGCTGGGTGTCGGAATACGACAGGGTGCGGCCCTGCAGCATCTTATCGTCGGAAAAATCGACGCCGTCCACCAGCACCCCGGTGCCGAAGGCCGACTGCTCGGTTTCCGCGAACACGTTGTCCGGGTTCTTGTTCAGCACCAGGCGTCCCACCGGCAGCAGCGGGAAGCGGTCTTCCGGCCAGCGCTTGGTGTCGTCGAGCGGGTCGAAGTCGAGCTCGGGATGCCCGCCGTCGCTCATGAGCTGCACGCAGAATTCCCATTCCGGAAAATCGCCCCGATCGATGGCGTCGTAGAGGTCGCGCGTGGCGTGGCTGGTGTCGTGGGCCTGGATCTCGGCGGCTTGCGCGGCGGTCAGGTTGCGCACGCCCTGCCTGGGTTCGAAGTGGAACTTGACCAGGTGGGCCACGCCCTGGTCGTTGACCAGCTTGTAGGTGTTCACACCCGAGCCTTCCATCTCGCGATAATTGGCCGGGATGCCCCAGGGGCTCTTGACCCAGGTGACCATGTGCAGGGCTTCCGGATGGCTGCAGATGAAGTCGTAGAAGCGCCAGGGTTCCTGCTGGTTGGTGACGGGGTCGGGCTTGAAGGCGTGGATCATGTCCGGGAACTTGATCGCGTCGCGGATGAAGAAGACCTTCAGGTTGTTGCCCACCAGGTCCCAGTTGCCTTCGACGGTCTTGAACTTGATGGCGAAGCCGCGCGGATCGCGCGCCGTCTCGGGCGACTCCCTGGCGCCGATCACGGTGGAGAAGCGCACGAACACCGGGGTCTGTACGCCGGTGTCGTTGAGCACGCGCGCCCGCGTGTACCTGCTCGCGGGCTCATCGCCGATCTTGCCGTAGGCTTCGAAGTAGCCATGGGCGCCGGTGCCGCGCGCATGCACCACGCGTTCCGGAATCCGCTCGCGGTCGAAGTGGGTGATCTTTTCGATGAACTGGTAGTTCTCGAGCGTGGCCGGCCCGCGCTCGCCGACGGAACGCATGGCCTGGTTGTCGCGGACCGGGTGGCCCTGGCGGGTGGTCAGCGTGGGTCGCTGCTCGCTCATGGCTCTCTCCTCTTTCAGGGTGGGAGAGGGCAGTATAGGAAAGGCAAGCGAAGGGCAGCGCGCGGCTGCCCCGCGGAAAAGGCTGGCTTACAGCTGCTGGAACACGCCGGCGGCGCGGTTCTTCTGGACGTTATCCCATGGGAAGACCTGGCCGTTCATGGCGACGTAGACGCCGGCCGGCAGGGCCTGGGCCACACCGCAGGCGAAGCCGAGGTTGAACAGGGCGTCCGAGTTGGCGATCTCGTAGGGGATCATGGCGCCGGTCAGCACGATGGTCTGGCCGAGATTGGCCGCGCCCAGCACCGCCGCGGTTTCGCGCATGGTGTCGGTGCCGTGGATGATGACGATGGCTTTCTCTTGCGCAGCCTGGCAGGCGGCCAGCACGCGCTGGCGGTCGGCGTCCTGCATGTCGAGCGAATCGAGCAGGGGCAGCACGTCGAGCGCGACGGGGATCGTCATGCGGCTGCGCTTGATCACTTCGGGCAAATGGCTGTCGGAGAAGCCGAGCACGCCGTTCAGTTCGTTGTAATGCTTGTCGAAGGTGCCGCCGGTGGCGATGAGTCGGAGAGTCATATCGGTTTAATGAAGGTTTATCAATGCAGTGAAAAAAGCTCGCTCATGATAGCCGCAAACGGGTATGTATCCGTGTGTGACTGCGCTAGAATCGTTCGGATCGGATGAGTACACTGATTCCCTTGTTTCCTTCCTTGCTATTTTTTCCATGAAAACCGTTGCTCCAGGAACCGTCATTTTCCACCGCCATCGAGGCTATGGCGTGATCACCCACGTCAACCTCCTGACGGGCTGGATCACGGCGCGTTTCGGCAGCGAATCGCGTCCGCTGGACCTGAACCTGTCGAGCGACGAGGTGCAGCATGCGGACGGCGAACCCATCCTGTTCCGCCGCACGCCGCCGGACCGCATGCCGCATGCGCGCCTGATGGCGGTGGTGCGCGAGCTGCACAAGGCGGGCTACCAGAAGCTGTACCTGTATTCCTGGCCCAAGCCCTCGGGGCTGCACTGGCGCTGGCATTTGTTCACCGGGCCGCGCAACTGGATGCAGCGTACCTGGCGCGAAGGCTGGTATGGCTCGGGGGCGGATTACAACAACAATCCGGTGATGGGCTGGGGCGATGTGCCGGGGGCGACGACGGATGAGCTGATTCATGCCTTGGCGAAGTTCGATCCGCAGGGGCTGGCGCAGGCGCTGGGGAGGGACGAGGATCATACGGCGTGGTTCGCGCAGGCCTGCGAGCTGCTGCTGCCGGGGTACATGTACAGCCTGAACATGGAGCGGCCGGCGGGCGGCGGGTTGATCGAGGCGCCCTTGGTGCCGGTGGTGCCGGTGAAGGCGGGCTTGAAAGCGTATACCGGGCCGGATATCGGCTGGCCGCCGGGATGGGCCGGGTTGTGGACGGGCACGCATGTCATGCCGGCGCGTAAGCTTAATCTGACGGGGGAGCCGGAGCTGCGCTAAGTTGCTGGTGCAATCACGGGTTATCGCTGCGGTGCGAACTTGGGTCCCCGCCTTCGCGGGGATGACGTTATTAAGATACGGACCACAATAGCTATCGTAGTCGGTATCTTTTGAACGTCATCCCCGCACAGGCGGGGACCCAAGTCTGCAAGCTGACCAATAACGTCACCTCTTACCCAAGGCCTCCGGATTCAAGATGTTATCCGGCTTCCCTTCAGCAAACTTCAGCACATTCTCGAACGCGATCTGGAAATAGATCTCGTAGCTATCCTCTTCCACATACCCCAGGTGCGGCGTCGCCAGCACCGTTGGAATACGCAGCAACTCCGCATCCGCCGCCAGCGGCTCGCTGGTGAACACATCCAGCGCCGCCGCCCCCGGCCGCCCCTTGCGCAGCGCGTCCTCCA
>CBIHLT010000284.1:0-5355 GCA_966210615.1 uncultured Massilia sp. | reverse complement strand
GGCCTGCTCCGCGCCGGCGCTGGCGTAGTCGTCGATCATGTCGCTGCGGTCGGACGGGCTGCGGGTGGTGGTCATGCCAGCGCCGTCGATCCACTGGCCATCGATATAGAGTTGTTTCATGCTCGGTACCTGGTTGTCATGTTGATCACAGGCGGCAGTGTAACAAAGGTGGCCAGCATACCCGTCCGAAAGCGCTTTCGCGGGGCCGTCCGGCACAGCCTTTGATCCACATCGAAGCCGCACCGCCGGGGCGGAACCCGGCGGTTTCGACGCAATCGAACCCCACTCGACACCCTCGTGAACATGCCCTGCAACGCGCCCGCCCTGCCCTGCGGACGGTGCACTCGCAAGCATCAGCGGAGACGACATATGTCAGCAACGGATGACGCACTGATTGCCGTTTCGGTCGTGCTGCCGGCGTGCGGCCGCATGGACCTGCTCGACCGCAGCCTGGATGCGCTGATGCGGCAGAGCCTGGATCCACGCAGCTACGAAGTCATCGTCGTGGACGACGAACCCAACCACAACACCCTGCACCTGGTCGCAGGATGGCGTACCCGCACCCTCGAGCGCGGACCGCGGCTGGCCTATGTCGCCAATCCGGGGCCACGCGGCCCGGCGGCCGCCCGCAACCGCGGCTGGCGCGCCGCACGCGCCGCCATCGTTGCCTTCACCAGCGACGACGCGGTGCCGGCCGCGGACTGGCTGGCCCAGGGACTGGCCGCCTTCCACGACGATATCGACGTCATCTGCGGCCGCATCGAAACGCCCGCCCCTGCCGGCCGGGCCAATCGCGGGCGCAGCGCCCATGCCCGTGCCCACGATCGGCTCGATTTCACGAGCGCCAACTGCTTCATCCGCAAGCCCGTCCTGGAGCGCATGGACGGGTTCGACGAACGCTTCAGCGTCCGGCGCGGCGCCGACGCCGACCTGCATTTCCGTTTGCTGGAAAGCGCCATCCAGGTCAAGCGCGCGCCACAGGCGCTGGCCGAGCATCCGGTGCGTCCCGTGCCGTGGGGCGCAAGCCTGCTGCAGATCCGCCACGCCATCTTCGACGCCCTGCTGTACAAGAAGCATCCGGCGCTCTACCGGCAGAAGGTCGAGCCGCACCCGTGCTGGGAACACTACGCCACCGCCGCCGTGCTGCTGCTGACGCTTGCCGGCCTTGCGGCCGGCCCAAGACCTCTCGCCTACGCGGCCGGCGCCGCATGGCTGTTGCTGACGGCGCGCCTGTGCGAACGGCGGCTGCGGGGCACTGCACGCGGCCCTGCCTACGTGGCGGACATGATCTTCACTTCCATGCTGCTCCCGCCGCTGGCGGTATTCTGGCGGCTGGCCGGCGCGGTGCGCTACCGTGTCCGCTTCGCGTGAGGCGGCGATGCCCGGTCCCCTCCCTCTCGCCTCCCGCATGGCCAGCGCCCGGCGCCGCCTCGGGCTTGCCCAGGACCGCTTCATCGTCCTGCACGCGGCGGGACTGGCGCCGTGCGCCGGCGCGGATACCGTCATCCTGGGTCTTGCGATGCTGCGGGCGCGCTGGGGCATCAACGCGGACCTGATCGTCGCGCATGCCGACCTCCAGCGGACGCCGGCATGGCAGCCGCAACTGGCCCGCCTGCGCACCGTAGCTGCCGATCTCGGCATCGCGGCGCAGGTACGCTTCAGCGTCCCGAAGGATCACGGGCAGATGCGCGATTACCATGGGGCAGCGAATGTCCTCGCCTGTACGCCCTGGTATGCGCGGGGCCGCGGGACGCTTGCCGCCGCGATGGCCTGCGCCCGTCCAGTCATCGGCACGCGGGTCCGCCACATCGAAGACCTGATCGTCGATGGCCTGACAGGCTACCTTATTCCTCCGCGCGATTCCGAGGCGCTCGCCGGGCGCCTTGAAACCTTGCAGCGCCAGCCTGCCCAGGCAGAGGCGATGGGAGCGGCAGGACGCCAGCGGCTCCGCGCGCACAGCGGTGGCCGGCCACACCCCGGGTGCGGGTGCAGGCAAGCGCGCCTCCTCGTCCGCGACGACGATCACGCGGCGGCCTGGCTAAGTTCCGGATTCTTCGAATGAAAGCGATCTTCCTCGACAAGGATGGCACCCTGGTGGATGACCTGCCCTATAACGTCGCACCGCGCCGCATTCACCTGGTGGCCGGCGCGGGCCCGGCGCTGCGCCTGCTGGCCGACATGGACTACCGGCTATTCGTGATCACGAACCAGTCCGGCATTGCGCACGGATGTTTCGGAGAAGACGCGATGAGGCCGGTGGCCGACCGCCTGTCCGACCTGCTGTTCCGCGAACAGGTCACGCTCACCGGCTATTACTACTGCCCGCACCATCCTCTCGGCACCGTACGGAGCTACGCAAAGGCCTGCCATTGCCGCAAGCCGTCGCCCGGCATGCTGCTACGGGCCAGTAATGAGCACGGGATCGATTTGCGGGCGTCCTGGATGATCGGCGACGTCCTCCACGATGTCGAGGCCGGCAACCGCGCCGGCTGCCGTACGCTCCTGATCGACAACGGCAACGAAACCGAATGGCGGCTCGGACCGCGCCGCCTGCCTACCCGCATTGCACCCGACCTCTACAGCGCAGCGCGCCTGATTGCCGAACATGGCGAAGTTCGCTGAGGCTGGAGATGCTGCGCAAGGCGTCAAGAAAAGAAAAAGGCCAGCTCGAAAGCTGGCCTATCTCCTTGATTCTCTTGGTCGGGGCGAGAGGATTCGAACCTCCGACCCCCTGCACCCCATGCAGGTACGCTACCAGGCTGCGCTACGCCCCGACGAGCCAACAATTATATCAGAGACAGAAAAATTGCTTGAGTTTTTGTTATACGTTTTCAATAAAATGCTTGTGCAGACACCGGTCAAGCACGCTCGCAGGGGCACTCCGGGCCGACCGCCGGCGCCGGCCGTCTCTCGGCCCAGGCGGCTCCAGAACCCGTACAGCGGCCTGCGCATCAGAAGCGGTGCTGGATGCCTGCGGTGACGCCTGTCTGCGTCGCGCCCATGCCCGCGTCGTCGCGCGACAGGCCCACCAGCTGGCCGTGGTCGGCCCTGGCGTGCGCCGCCGACAGGTAGAGCACCGTGCGCTTGGACAGCGCGTACAGCATGCGCGCCACGACCATGGTCGGGTCGGCGTCGCGCGCTGCCGGCAAATTCTTGCTGTTGATGTGGTAGACGGCGCCGGTCAGGGTCGTCGCGCCGGCGGCGTAGCTGACGCCGCCCCAATAGGTGTCGGCGCGCAGGTCCGGCGTGGCCGCCTTACCCGATTCCAGCTTGTAGCCGCGCATGCCGGCCGTGTAGCGCCACGGGCCGGTCTTGTAGTCGGCGCCCAGGTGGAAGACATTGGTCTTGTCGCGGCGTCCGGTGGCAGCCTGGGTCAGGCCGTTGACCTGCTCGTAGGATGCCATCAGGCCCAGGTCGTCGGTGAACCAGGAAGCGCCGACCGCGAACTTGCGGCCATCGGCGGCGTCGGCCGCCTGCTCGCCCAGGCCGACGCTGGCGCCGTAGGTGAAGGTGCCGGCGCCCGACTTGTTCGTGCCGGTGTACTTGACCAGGTTGTCGAAGGCCGTGGTCATGCCGTACTTCGACGGGCCGGTGGCGTTGCCGGTGGTGGCCCAGGAATAATGGGGCGCGAAGCCCATCGGGTCGAACTTGATCACCAGGTCATAGGTGGTGGTGAAGGAGCGGCCGATGACCACGCGGCCGAAGCCGCCATCCAGGCCGACGTAGGCCTGGCGCTTGAACAGCGGACCGTCCGATGCGCCGGTGTCCATCAGGATGCCGCCTTCGAGGTTGTAGACGGCCTTCAGGCCGCCGCCCAGGTCTTCGCTGCCGCGCAGCCCCCAGCGCGAGGTGTTCTTGCCGCCCGAGATAACGCGTACCATGCTGCCGCCATCCGTCTCGGCATGGTTCACGACTTCGACGCCGGCGTCGATCAGGCCATAGACCTGGACGTTCGATTGGGCGCTGGCGGACCGGTTCAGGGAAAGCGCCGCCAGGACGGCGAGCGCGAGGGCCGACTTCTTCATAAGGTCTCCGGATATTGTCATCGTGGCAGTCGCGGTGCGCTGCTGTTTGCATGACTATATGGGCCTCAAGCTTTCAATCCGCTTTCAGCCCACCGGAGAGCCGGGTCCGGGATCCTGCCTTACTTCCAGTCGCCGCGCAGGGCCAGCACCTGTTCCTGCAGGTACTCGGGTGTGGCCTGCTCCGGCGTCACCGGCAGGCCGACGGCCAGCGCCAGCTTCGAGCGCACGCCACGTTCGACGCGGCGCTCGAACAGGTTGGCCTTGTCGCGCGTGAACATGCTGCCCCACAGGCCGCGCAGGGCCATCGGGATCACCGGCACCTGGCTGCGCGCGACGATCTTGGCGATCCCGGCGCGGAACTCGTTGATCTCGCCGGTCGAGGTCAGCTTCCCTTCCGGGAAAATGCAGACCAGCTCACCGTCGTGCAGGGCATGGGCGATGTCCACGAAGGCCTTCTCCATGAGCCACGGGTCTTCCTTGGCGGGCGCGATCGGGATGGTCTTGGCGGCGCGGAACAGCCAGCTCAGGAAGGGCGTCTTGAAGATGCGGTGGTCCATCACGAAGCGGATCGGGCGCGGGCTGGCGGCGCCGATCACCAGGGCATCGACGTAGCTGACGTGGTTGCACACCAGGACCGCCGGGCCTTCTTCCGGAATGCGCGCCACATCCACGGTGCGCACCCGGTACACGGTGTGGATCAGGAGCCAGGCCAGGAAGCGCATCAGGAATTCCGGCACCAGCGAGAAGATGTAGACCGCCACCACCGCGTTGAGCAGGGCCGTGACCAGGAACAGTTCCGGAATCGTGAAGCCCTGCCCCAGCAGCAGGATCGCCACGCCGGCCGAGGCCACCATGAACAGCGCATTCAGGATGTTCATGCCGGCGATGGTGCGCGACACATGCTTCTGGTCGCAGCGGGTCTGGATCAGGGCGAACAGCGGCACGATGAAGAAGCCGCCGAAGATGCCGATCAGGACGATGTCGGCCAGGATGCGCGGCACGCCCGGCTGGGCCAGCAGCGCGAAGGCGTCCACCGCCGCCGTCCCGGCATAGGCCGAACTGGCGAAATACAGGTCGATGCCGAACACCGACAGGCCGATCGAACCGAAAGGCACCAGGCCGATCTCGACCTTGCGGCCCGACAGTCGTTCGCACAGCAGCGAGCCGGCGCCGATGCCGAGCGAGAACACGGTCAGCAGCAGCACGAACACGCTGTGGTCGCCGTGCAGGTAGTCCTTGGCGAACAGCGGGAACTGCGCCAGCACCAGTGCGCCGTAGAACCAGAACCAGGAATTGCCCAGCATCGACAGGAACACGGTGCGGTTCTGGC
>CBIHLT010000283.1:0-5397 GCA_966210615.1 uncultured Massilia sp. | reverse complement strand
GCGCACCTTGATGTCGCACCTGTTCGTCGCCTTGCTGCCGGCGCTCGCGTTCGCCGCCATCATGGGGGTGAGCTACCGCATCGTGACAGCGCCGGATGCGGCGCCCACGGAGCTGGTGGAGATGGGCGCGCAGCAGGATGTCGACAGCTATTCCGGCGCCGATGCCGGCGGGCTGCAGGAGCCGCCGGTCGAAGGCGGCCTGCAGGAACCGCCCGTGGAGGGCGAGCTGGCCGAGCCCCCGTCGGAACAACCCGCCGCGGCGGTCGCCGCGGGGGTGCCGGAAGCGCCAGGGTTGGAGGTCCCGTCCGCGCCGGCCGACCCGGTCGTCAAGCCGGCGTCCCAGATCTACTGGATCGTGCTGGCCGTGGGTGTCGTCGCGCTGGGGATCTTCTACCTGTTCTTCAGCTTCGCGCGCCTCGAGATCTTCAAGATGCTGCTCGGCTCGCTGTTCCCGCTGGCGATCATGATCCTGGCCGTCCTCGGCAGCATCGTGTTCGGCCTGGCCACGCCGACCGAGGCGGCGGCAATGGGCGCTTTCGGCGGCCTGATCCTGGCGATCGCCTACCGGCGCTTCAATTTCGGCATGCTGCGCGAGTCGGCCCACCTGGCCACCAAGACCACCGCGATGGTGTGCTGGCTGTTCGTCGGCTCGAGCATCTTCTCGGCGGCCTTCGCGCTGCTGGGCGGGCAGGAGATCATCAACGCCTGGGTGCTCGGCATGAACCTGACCCCGGTGCAGTTCATGATCCTGGCGCAGGTGGTGATCTTCCTGCTCGGCTGGCCGCTCGAGTGGACCGAGATCATCGTCATCTTCATGCCGATCTTCGTGCCGCTGCTGGCCCACTTCAATATCGATCCGCTGTTCTTCGGCCTGCTGGTGGCCATGAACCTGCAGACGGCCTTCCTGTCGCCGCCGGTGGCCATGTCGGCCTTCTACCTGAAGGGCGTGTCGCCGCCGCACGTGACCTTGAACCAGATCTTCCTGGGTATGCTGCCTTTCATGGGGCTGCAGATTCTGGGGATCGTGCTGTTGTATACCTTCCCGGCGATTGGCTTGTGGCTGCCGGAGGTGCTGTACAAGTAAGCCGTGGACGAAGCAGGAGGCCGGGCGCAGCCGCCATGGTTCGGCGGCTGCGCTTGTATTCATGAGCGGGACATCATTTCGGGCCAGCCGTGCGCTAGATATTTATTTGTAAAAATATAATGAGGCTTTGCCGCCACCCAGAACGGGTAAGTCTTACCCAAGGGCAGGTCGGACTGCCGCCGATGCGGCAGGTTCACGTTCCGAGCGAATCTATGCCCACAGTGCCGACAAGCCAAGACGCCTCCTGGACCCAGCGCGACGCCGATGCCTTCGCGGAGCTCATGCTCGTCAAGACCAGGCAGTACGGCGTGATGTTCTACGACACGGACCTGCGCATCACCGGCTGGAACCAGGGCGCGGCCTTCATCACCGGCTGGACCGCCGACGAGGTCATCGGCAAGTTCACCTCCATCCTGTTCGTCTCCGAGGACCGCGAACGCAAGCTGGACGAGCACGAGGCCCAGACCGCCGCCCTGGTCGGGGTGGGCGAGGACGAGCGCTGGCACCTGCGCCGCGACGGATCGTGCTTCTGGGCCAGCGGCGTGAGCGTGCCGCTGCACCGTGACGAGGGCGGCCGCGTCACCGGCTTCGTCAAGATCTTCCGCGACGCCACCCACCTGCGCGCGCGCACCCGCTACCTCGAGAACGAACTGAAGGACAAGGTCGCGGACCAGGCCGAACGCGACGTCTTCATCGGCACCATCGCCCACGAGATGCGCAACCCGCTGTCGCCGCTGCGCTCGGCCCAGCAGCTGCTGCAGATGTTCGCCGGCGATGCCGAGCGCAGCCGCCAGCCCCTGGCCGTGATCGACCGCCAGCTGGGCTTTCTCGAAAAGCTGATCGAAGACCTGGTCGACCTGACCCGCGTGCAGAGCGGGAAGATGAGTATTGCCTACGAAAAGACCCCCCTGCAAGTGTTGCTGAGCGAAGTAGTCGAGAGCTGCCGCGGGCAGGCGCAGGCCCAGCACATCACCTTCCACCTGTCGTTTCCCACCGTGCCGATCGAGATCGAGGTCGACAGCCGGCGCATCAACCAGATCTTCGTCAACCTGATCAACAACGCCATCAAGTACAACCATCCCGGCGGCGACGTCTGGCTCACCGCGACGGCGGACCAGACCCACTTCATCTGCTACCTCAAGGACAACGGCAAGGGCATTCCTTCCGAGCTGCAGCCCAGGATCTTCGACGTGTTCACCCAGGCCGAAGGCACCGACGCCCAGCGCGGGGCGGGCTTGGGCATCGGCCTGGCGGTCGTGAAGGAACTGGTGTCGCTGCACCAGGGCACGGTCGAGGTGCGCAGCGAAGGCGTGGGCAAGGGCAGCGAGTTCATCGTCCGGATTCCCTTGCGCAAACCGAGCTGAGCCGGAGCGCCCCGCAATCGTGCGTGCTCGTGCGGGCCTCAGGAGCGATAATGGCAGTGCAGATTGCCACCCAGGAGATGCCGTGTACCGCCCCCCAGTCCGGCGCCGTTTCAGTACCGACGATCGCCGCGCGCCGCCACCCGGCGCGACGTCGGATCCGGACGCCCTCGCGTCCGATGCGGGCGCGCAGCTGCGCAAGGTGCTGGTCGTGGACGACCAGCACGATCTGGCCGAGCTGGCCGAGGCCCTCTTGAGCTCGCATGGCCTGGACGTGGCGGTCGCCCATTCGGCCGAGGAAGCCTTGCAGCTGCTGCAGGCCAATAGCGATATCGACGCCGTGTTCTCGGACATCATGATGCCCGGTATGAACGGACTCGACCTGGCGGACACGATCGACGAACGCTATCCGCACATCAAGGTCGTGCTGACCTCCGGCTATACGCTGCCGTCCCTCCTGGCGGACCGCCGCAAGCGCTACCTGTTCGCGCCCAAGCCTTACAACATTGCCACCATCCTGACGCTGCTGCGCAGCTAGCGCGCCACGCTCCGTGCCGACGCGCTGTGACTATGCGTTACTGTGGTTTCCCACACTTACATTGCAGTGCAACATGAGCGATAATGGCGGCTGTAGGCCGGAATACGGTCTGGATTCTCGTATTTTGTCATGACGACCCGCTCCGCATAGGCCGGGCCACCGATCCAAACACTACAAACACCGATGACCCACGTGCTTCCCTTTGCTCCGTCTTTTGCCGTTCCGCTTGCCTTCAGCCTGAAGGTGGCGCAATGACGCAGGGCGTGATGGGGCATGGCGCGCCGGCCTTCCAGGTGAAGCCGCACTCGCTGCTGGACGACGTCTACGGCATCTGCGTGGGCGTGCTGTTCGCCGCCACCGGCATCCTGCTGCTGCAGGCTGCCGGCCTGATCACGGGTGGCGTGGCCGGCATCGCCTTGCTCGCGTCCTATATGACGGGGCAGTCGGTCGGCATGCTGTTCCTCCTGATTAACGTGCCCTTCTTCCTGTTCGGCTATCTGTTCATGGGCGCGCGCTTCACCATCAAATCCCTGGTCGGCAGCACGATGATCATGGCCTTGCTCAAGCTTATCCCCAATGGGCTGGTGATCGGCCATGTCGATCCGATGGTGGCGGCGCTGGGCGGCGGCACCTTCTGCGGCATGGGCATCCTGGCCATGGCGCGCCACGGCGCCGGCCTGGGCGGCACCGGCATCTTCACCCTGTGGATGCAAAAACAGTACGCGATCAACGCGGGCCGCGTCCAGGTGATGATCGACAGCGTCATCCTCATGGTAGCGCTGAGCCTGGTCGAGCCGGAGCGCGTGGGCTGGTCGGCCCTGAGCGCCATTGCCATGAGCGGCATGGTCATGGCCTGGCACCGCGCCGGCCGCTATGTCGGCTCCTGACGCGCTCCTGACGCCTACCTGGCCAGGCGCGCCGCAGCGGCGGCCTGGGCCGTCTCGATCTCCTCGCCCCACGGATCCTTCTTCGGTTCCGGCTTGCCGCTGCCGGCGAAATCCATGATCGCGTCGTCGGCGGCGCGGTAGCGCGGCCAGGCCGGCAAGCCGCCGCCGTTCGGGTCGCCTTGCTTCGCGAAGTTCACCAGGTAGGCGCTGATCGCCTTGCCCATTGCGATGTCCTTCTTCGTGCTTTGCCGGCCATACTTGACCGCGACGGTATCGAAGAAATAGGGAATGTCGGTCGCATGCGCGGCGCCCGGCTTGCCGATCGCGTCCGCCACGTAGGAGAAACGGTAGGCGTACACCGGCACGCCCCGGCCGGCCAGGGTCGCGGCCAGGCTGCGCGCACCGGCGACCATGAAGCCGGTCTTGCCGCCGATGTCGGCGCTGGTGGCGCCGATCATGACCGGCAGCTTGTGGAAGCGCCCGGCAGCGAAGGCCGCGCCCGATTCGACCGCCAGCCTGCCGTCGGCGAAGGGGCCGAGATAGGTCGGCGCGCCCTGTACCGAGCGGTTTGCCAGGTTGAGGCCATCGACCACTTGCCCGGCGCTCAGGGCGCGCAGCTTGGGCAGGGCCTGCGGGTCGTCTTGCGCGATGCCCTTGGCCGAGGCGAAGTTCACCCCGACCTGCTCGGCGCCTGCCAGCCCGGGATCCGCGGTCTTGCCTTCGCCGCCGGACATCACGACCGCCTTGGCGAACAGGCCTTGCGCCATCGGTGAGGTGAGCAGGGTGTTCACCGCCATGCCGCCCGCCGATTCGCCGACGATGGTGACGTTCGAGGCATCGCCGCCGAAGGCTGCTACATTGCGCTTGACCCATTGCAGCGCGGCCAACTGGTCCATGAAGCCATAGTTGCCGAGCAAGGCGCCATCGCCGCCCTCGAGCGTGAGCTGCGGATGGGCGAAAAAGCCGAAGCGTCCCAGGCGGTAATTAAAGCTCACCAGCACCACGCCTTGCCGGGCCAGCGCCGCGCCCGCATAGGTCGGCGGCGAGGAACCGCCGTTGACGAAGCCGCCGCCGTAGATCCAGACGATCACGGGCAGCTTTGCCGGGGCGGGCTTGGCGGGCCTCCATACGTTGAGGTAGAGGCAGTCTTCGCTGGGGGCCGTGCCGAGCGGCGCCGCGTCGCTGGGGAAGGGGAGCTGCATGCAGTCGGCGCCGTAGCTGGTGGCCTGGCGCACGCCTTGCCAGGAAGCGGCCGCCTGCGGAGGGCGCCAGCGCAGGGCGCCGACCGGCGGCGCGGCGAAGGGGATGCCTTTCCAGCTGGCCACGCCGTCGTGGGTGGCGCCTGCGAGCTTGCCGGTGTCGATCGTGATGACGGGATTGTTTGCCGCCGCAGTGCTTAGCGGCAGGGCAAGCGCGGCTGTGACCGCTAACATCTTCAGCGGGGCGGGGCGGGGCTGGGGCATCGAATGTCTCCTTGTCGTGGGATGTGGGGATGGGCGGGCTGGCCGCCCGCGGCGTCGATCGATC
>CBIHLT010000282.1:0-5428 GCA_966210615.1 uncultured Massilia sp. | reverse complement strand
CTGGTGGTGCTGCCCGTGGTTGCGTGGGTGCGCGAGGCTCTGCGCCTGAAGATCATCAAGGTGTTCGAGACCGACTTCCCCGAAGTGAGGGGCAGGGTAAAACTGCTGCCGAACGGGCCGCCGGTGCCGTATCCGGTGCAGTTCCAGGTGCTGGGCCCGGACATCGGCGTGGTGCGCGGCGTGGCCGACCAGGTCAAGGAGGTCATGCGCGCCAACCCGAACACGGTGGGCGTCAACGACAACTGGAACGAGTCGGTCAAGGTGCTGCGCCTGGACCTCGACCAGGACAAGCTGCGCGCCCTGGGCGTGACGTCCCAGGCGGTGCGCCGCGTGGTCAACACCACGCTGACCGGCACCCCGATCGCCCAGTTCCGCGAGACCAACCGCCTGATCGACATCGTGGTGCGCCAGCCGGTCGAGGAGCGCTCGACCATCACCCGCCTGGAGGAAGCGCTGGTGCCGACGGCGCTTGGGCGCGCCGTCACCATCGGCCAGGTCGCGCGGGTGCAGTTCGTCTGGGAACCGGGCGTGGTCTGGCGCCAGGGCCGCGAGTGGGCCATCATGGTGCAGTCCGACGTGGCCGAAGGCATCCAGGGCCCGACCGTGACCGGCCAGGTGGACGCCAGGCTGGGCGAGATCCGCGCCAGGCTGCCGGCCGGCTACCGCGTCACCATCGAGGGCGCGGCCGCCGACAGCTCGGATGCCGAGGCCTCGATCGCGGCGAACATCCCGCTGGTGCTGTTCATCGTGTTTACCCTGCTGATGCTGCAGCTGCACAGCTTCTCTCGCGCGCTGCTGGTGTTCCTGACCGGCCCGCTGGGCATCGCCGGCGCGGCCATGGCCCTGCTGCTGCTCGGACGGCCCTTCGGTTTCGTCGCCAACCTGGGCGTGATCGCGCTGTTCGGCATGATCATCCGTAACTCGGTGATCCTGGTCGACCAGATCGAGCAGGACCGGGCCAACGGCGTGGAGGCATGGGACGCCATCGTCGAGGCGGCGGTGCGCCGCGCACGGCCGATCCTGCTGACGGCGGCCGCCGCGGCGCTGGCCATGATTCCGCTGTCGCGCTCCGTGTTCTGGGGCCCGATGGCGGTGGCGATCATGGGCGGGCTGGTGGTGGCGACGGCGCTGACCCTGCTGTTCCTGCCGGCGCTGTACGCGGCCTGGTTCAGGGTGAAGAAGCCGGTGCGCTGACGGAGGGGTGGCGCCTGGACACGGGACATTCAAGGCTGCCCGAATGACGCAGCGCGTACCGTGTTCCAAAAATCACCCCAGTAGTGTCAGAAAATCCAGTAAAATAATTGTTTGAAGTTGTAGCCCCTAAACAGAGGAGTGCAGGGCGGCCGGTTTCACTGTCGGGCGCCCTTTGTTTTTGTGGCAATATGCAATCCTTGCGCGAGGATGGCGAAATTGGTAGACGCACCAGGTTTAGGTCCTGACGCCAGCAATGGTGTGGGGGTTCGAGTCCCCCTCCTCGCACCACGAATAATTCATTTTTTTGGACGATTTTTATAATGGCAACTGCAGTCGAAACCCTCGGTAAACTCGAGCGTCGCTTGACCATCTCCTTCCCGGTAGCTGACGTTCGTACGGAAGTCGAAAAGCGCCTGAAGAAGCAGGCGAAGACGGCCAAGGCGCCTGGCTTCCGTCCGGGCAAGGTGCCTCTGAAGATGGTCGCCGCCCAGTACGGCTACCAGATCGAGACCGACGTCCTGAACGACAAGGTCGGCCGTGCGTTCAACGACGCCGCCAACGAGAACGAGTTGCGTGTTGCCGGCTTCCCGAAAATCGAACCGAAAGAAGACGCACCGGAAGGCATGCTGGCCTTCGACGCGACCTTCGAAGTCTACCCGGAAGTCGTGCTGGCCGACCTGGCCGGCGTCGAGGTCGAAACCGTCGCCACCGAAGTGACCGACGCCGAGATCGACAAGACCATCGACATCCTGCGCAAGCAGCGCGTGCACTACCACACCAAGGGTGAGGCAGGCGAGCACGGCACCGGCGGCGAAGCCGTGGCCGCCAATGGCGACCGCGTGACCGTCGACTTCGTCGGCACCCTGGATGGCGTCGAGTTCGCCGGCGGCAAGGCCGACAACTACGCCTTCGTGCTGGGCGAAGGCCGCATGCTGCCGGAATTCGAAGCCGCCACCGTCGGCCTGAAAGTCGGCGAAAGCAAGACCTTCCCGCTGGCCTTCCCTGAGGACTACCACGGCAAGGACGTGGCAGGCAAGACCGCCGAGTTCACCATCACCCTGAAGAAGCTCGAGTGGGCGCACATGCCGGAAGTCGACGCCGAGTTCGCCAAGTCGCTGGGCATCGAAGACGGTTCCGTCGAGAAGATGCGCGAAGACATCAAGGTCAACCTTGAGCGCGAAGTCAAGGCACGCGTCAAGGCGCGCAACAAGGAAGCCGTGATGGACGCCCTGGTCAAGTCGACCGAACTGGACGTGCCGAAGGTCATGATCGACCAGGATTCGGAGCGCCTGGCCGAGATGACCCGCCAGGACATGGCGCAGCGCGGCATGGACGTCAAGAACCTGCCGTTCCCGGCCGAGATGTTCAAGGACAAGGCTGAGCGCCGCGTGCGCCTGGGCCTGATCCTGTCGCAACTGGTCAGCGACAACAACCTGCAAGCCACCCAGGAGCAGGTGAAGGCGCAGATCGAAGACTTCTCGCAGAGCTACGAAGATCCGAAGGAAGTCCTGAAGTACTACTACAGCGACCGCCGCCGCCTGGGCGAAGTGGAAGCTCTTGTATTGGAAGAAAACGTCGTCAACTATGTGCTTGGCAAGGCGAAGGTCTCGACCAAGACCATCGCTTTCGATGAACTGATGGGCTCGATGCCCCAGGCGTAATTGAAGATTGCCGGCCCCGTGGCCGGCTTTTTTCCCTTAGCCTTTTTACAAGGAACGAGACAGGTATGATTCGAAATCCGGCATTGGATACACAGGCACTGGGCATGGTGCCGATGGTGATCGAACAGAGTGGCCGCGGCGAGCGCGCCTACGACATCTACTCGCGCCTCCTCAAGGAGCGCGTGATCTTCCTGGTCGGCCCTGTCAACGACCAGATGGCCAACCTCATCGTGGCCCAGTTGCTGTTCCTGGAGAGCGAGAATCCGGACAAGGATATTTCGCTCTACATCAACTCCCCGGGCGGTTCCGTTTCGGCGGGCCTGGCGATCTTCGACACGATGAACTTCATCAAGCCGGACGTCTCCACGCTGTGTACCGGCCTGGCCGCGTCGATGGGCGCATTCCTGCTGGCCGCCGGCGCCAAGGGCAAGCGTTTCTCGCTGCCGAACTCGCGCATCATGATTCACCAGCCGTCCGGCGGCTCCCAGGGCCAGGCATCGGATATCGAGATCCAGGCCAAGGAAATCCTGTACCTGCGTGAGCGTCTGAACCGCATCCTGGCCGAGCGTACCGGCCAGACCATGGAACAGATCCACAAGGATACGGACCGCGACCGCTTCATGTCCGGCGAAGAGGCTGTCGAGTACGGCCTGATCGACCGCGTCCTGACCAGCCGCGGATAACGAACTCCGGTTCGTTATACCGACACTAGTGTTGCCAAAAAACGCCCGGGCGCGAACACGTTCGGGCGTTTCGTTTTTATTTCGGGTAGCATAGTTCATGGATGACGCATTGCGCTGTGCATATGCTCCTGTTATGTGCGCCAGCGCACTTGTTGCGTCTCCGTATTAGCGTTATATTCATAGCAATTCAATAGAAACCCTGCCCCATGTCAGACAAAAAATCCTCCAGCGGCGAGAAACTTCTGTACTGCTCTTTCTGCGGAAAGAGCCAGCACGAAGTGAAGAAGCTGATCGCGGGACCGTCGGTGTTCATCTGCGATGAATGCATCGACCTGTGCAACGACATCATCCGCGACGAAACCTCGAACGTCGAGTCGGTGGCGGGCGCCAAGTCCGATCTGCCGACGCCGCACGAAATCACCGAACTGCTCGACCAGTACGTGATCGGCCAGCAGACGGCCAAGCGCATCCTCTCGGTGGCGGTGTACAACCATTACAAGCGCCTCAAGCACCTGGGCAAGAAGGACGAGGTCGAACTGGCCAAGAGCAACATCCTGCTCGTCGGCCCGACCGGCTCCGGCAAGACCCTGCTGGCCCAGACCCTGGCGCGTATGCTCAACGTCCCCTTCGTGATCGCCGACGCGACCACCCTGACCGAAGCCGGCTATGTCGGCGAGGACGTCGAGAACATCATCCAGAAGCTGCTGCAGAAGTGCGACTACGACGTCGACAAGGCGCAGCAGGGCATCGTCTACATCGACGAGATCGACAAGATTTCGCGCAAGTCCGACAACCCGTCGATCACCCGCGACGTGTCGGGCGAGGGCGTGCAGCAGGCCCTGCTGAAGCTGATCGAGGGCACCATGGCCTCGGTGCCGCCGCAAGGCGGGCGCAAGCATCCGAACCAGGACTTCGTGCAGATCGACACGACCAACATCATGTTCATCTGCGGCGGCGCGTTCGACGGCCTGGCCAAGATCATCCAGAACCGTTCGGAAAAGAGCGGGATCGGTTTCTCGGCTTCGGTCAAGAGCCAGAACGAGCGTTCCAACAGCGACATCCTGCTCGAAGCCGAGCCGGAAGACCTGATCAAGTTCGGCCTGATCCCGGAACTGGTCGGCCGCCTGCCCGTGGTCGCCACCTTGAGCGAGCTCACGGAAGAAGCCCTGATCCAGATCCTGATCGAACCGAAGAACGCGCTGATCAAGCAGTACTCGAAGCTGCTTGAAATGGAAGGCGCGGAACTCGAAATTCGTCCTGCGGCCCTGCACGCGATCGCCCGCAAGGCGCTGGCGCGCAAGACCGGCGCCCGCGGCCTGCGTTCGATTCTCGAACACGCGCTGCTGGACGTGATGTACGAATTGCCAAGCCAGCAGAACGTGGTGAAAGTCGTGATCGATGAAAATACGATCACGAATGCCGCAAAACCTTTATTGATTTACAGCGAAACTCCGAAAGCATCTGGGGAAAACTGAAAAAAGCCTGCACGCACGCAACAAAACGCTTGCCGCGCGGACTCATATCGGTAAAATCGATCTCAATAAAAGACGCAGGCTTCAATCGAAAAGCCACTCGCGGTACCCCGCGTGGTGGCTTTTTCATTTCACACCACGGCTTTTATTGGAACGGCTAGTTTCGCAGCAAGTTTATAATTCTTTTACTTGTAGAAAATATTTTTCACGGCAAGCATCTTGAGTTTTCGCCGTGAGTGCCCAAGTTCAGCAACACGCTTTCTATAAGGTATGCCATGACAACTTCCAAATTAACCGAGCAAACGACGCTGCCCCTCCTGCCGTTGCGCGACGTGGTCGTGTTTCCGCATATGGTGATACCTCTGTTCGTCGGTCGTCCGAAATCCATCAAGGCGCTGGAAGCCGCGATGGAGCAGGG
>CBIHLT010000281.1:0-5470 GCA_966210615.1 uncultured Massilia sp. | reverse complement strand
CCAACATCGCGGCCTACCTGACGTCGAACCGCCGCATTCCGTTCAACCAGAACGGGATCTTCCGCTACTACCCAGAACTCGACCAGTAGCGCCCACGCTCGGGTCGATAAGTACCTACCGTTAGCACGTCGTACGCGCCACTGGCGCCTACGACTTCCGGCGGAGGCCGGAACAATGCCACTGGCATTGTTCCGCCTAAGTTTGCATGCATCCCCACTGCGCTAGAAACTTGGGCCCCGGCCGAGGGGGACGCCGAGTCCCGGGGCGATGGTCTCGCGGGTAGGGGTGGACGCTTAATCCCACTGCGGCCCGAAATCCGGGCTCACCAAGCGCTCTTCACGGTCGAGGGCGTCGAGCGCGGCCAGGTCGTCCGCCCCAAGCACCAGCTCGCGCGCCTTCAGGTTGCTGGCCAAATTCTCGCGCCTGGTCGAGGACGGAATCACCGCATACCCCTTGGCCAGCAGCCAGGCCAGCGTCACCTGCGCCGCCGTCGCCCGATGTCGCGCCGCGACGGCCGCGATGACCGGATCGTCCATCACCTTGCCGTAAGCGAGCGGCATGTAGGCGGTGATGTGAACGCCGCTGTCTTTCGCAAACTGCGCGAGCTTGCGGCTCTGCAGGTAGGGATGCAGCTCCACCTGATTGGTGGCGATGTTGGACGCGCCGACGGCATCGATGGCCTCGCGCATCAGCGCGATAGGAAAGTTCGAGATCCCGATGGCGCCGGTCAAGCCTTGCTCGCGCGCAGCCAGCAGCGCCTGCATCGATTCCGCCACCGATACCGCGCCGCCCGGCGAAGGCCAGTGGATCAAGGTCAGGTCGACCTGCTCGACGCGCAGCTTGCGCAGGCTTTCCTTCAGGCTGGGTACGAGCCTGTCTCCCGCCAGGTGCTCGGTCCAGATCTTGGTGGTGACGAACACCTCGCTACGAGCGACGCCGGATTCCGCGAGGGCGAGGCCGACGTCGGCCTCGTTGTCGTAGATCTGGGCGGTGTCGATATGGCGGTAGCCCAGTTCGAGGCCGTTGCGCACCGAGTCGATGGCTTGCTGGCCCTTGAGGCGGAAGGTGCCGAGGCCGAGTTGAGGCATGTGCATGCTAAATCCTTTCTTCTTAGTGAGTGGCGATGGCGGCGCGGCCGGCGGCGGCCTTGGCCGGGACGCCATCGCGGCGGTCGAGCCAGCCGGCCAGGGTGGTGAGCAGCAGGGCGCCGACCACGACCAGGGCGCCGATCCAGGGCGTGGCCATGAGTCCCAGTTTGGCGACGATCAGCCCGCCGCCCCAGGCGCCCAGGGCGATGCCGACGTTGAAGGCGGCGATGTTCAGGCCCGAGGCCACGTCCACGGCCTGCGGCGCGTCGCGCTCGGCGCGCTGCACCACGTAGACCTGCAGGCCGGGCACGTTGCCGAAGGCGACCGCGCCCCAGGCCAGCACCGTCAGCAGCACCAGCGGCTTGCTGGGTGCGGTGAAGCTCAGGACCAGCAGCACCAGCGCCAGCAGGGCGAACACGATCTGCAAGGCGCGCACCGGACCCTGGCGGTCGGCCAGCTTGCCGCCCCAGATATTCCCGGCGGCGACCGACACGCCGTAGACCAGCATCACCAGGCTGACGGTGCCGGCGGCGAAGCCCGCGACTTCCTGCAGGATCGGCGCCAGGTAGGTGAAGGCGATGAAGGAGCCGCCGTAGCCGAGCGTGGTCATGGCGTAGACCAGCAGCAGGCGCGGCTTCTTGAGCACGGCGAGCTGGGTCAGCAGGCTGGACGGTTTGCTGCCGGTGATCGTCGAGGGCACCAGGATGGCGCTGCCGGCGATGGCGATCACGCCCAGCAGCGAGACGGCCAGGAAGGTGGCTTGCCAGCCGAAGTGCTGGCCGATGAAGGTGCCGAGCGGCACGCCGGTGACCAGGGCCACGGTGAGGCCGGTGAACATCAGGGCGATGGCGCTGGCCGCCTTCTCCTTCGGCACCAGGCTGGTGGCGATGGTCGAGCCGATCGAGAAGAACACCCCGTGCGCCAGACCGGTAAGCACGCGCGCCGCCATCAGGGCGGTGTAGTTGGGCGCCATCCAGGCGACCAGGTTGCCGATCGTGAACAGGGCCATCAGTCCGAGCAGCAGCTGCTTGCGCGGCACGCGGCCGGTCAGGGCGGTCAGCACCGGCGCGCCGACGGCCACGCCGAGCGCGTACAGGCTCACCAGC
This sequence comes from uncultured Massilia sp., assembly GCA_966210615.1. GTDB lineage: Bacteria > Pseudomonadota > Gammaproteobacteria > Burkholderiales > Burkholderiaceae_D > Telluria. The sequence continues at coordinate 3,276 of CBIHLT010000281.1, read as the reverse complement.
AGGCCCGCCGACGGGACCGAGACGCCCAGGCTGGCGGCGATGGTGGGAATCAGGCCGACGATGACGAATTCCGTCGTCCCGATGGCGAAGGCGCTCAACGTGAGCGCCCAGAGTGCGAGAGGCATGGTGTTCTCCTTATCGAGGTGTGCCAATGAACAGGCCTGCAGTGTGCCGTGCTGGCAAGCAAGGAAAAATGGCCGGGCGTACAATTGACTTTTGAGTTGGAGTCACAAATGATCGATGTCGATGCCTTGATTGTATTCTCCACCGTCATGGATGCGGGATCCTTCTCGGCCGCCGCCGAGCGGCTGGGGCAGACGCCCTCGGGGGTGTCGCGCACCATCTCGCGCCTGGAAGCGCAGCTGGGCATGACCCTGATGCGCCGCACCACCCGCCGCCTGCAGTTGACCGAGGAGGGTGCCTGGCTGCTGGGCCGGGCGCGCAGCCTGCTGGCCGACCTGGCCAATACCGAGGCCGAGGCCGCCGCGCGCCGCTCCCAGCCCTCCGGCCTGGTGCGCGTGAACGCCGCCACGCCCGCGCTCGACCACTTGCTGGCGCCGCTGGTGCCGGCCTTTCTGGACGCCTATCCCCTGGTGCAGCTGGAGCTGGTCAGCGGCGAAACCTATGTCGACCTGATCGAGGAACGCGCCGACCTGGCGATCCGCATCGGCGCGCTGCCGGATTCGACCCTGAACGCGCGCCGCCTCGGCGCCAGCCCGCTGCGCGTGATGGCCGCGCCGGGCTACCTGGAGAAGCACGGCGCGCCGTCCACGCCCGCGGAGCTGGAACGCCACCGCACGCTGGGCTTCGCAGCGCCGGCCTCGCTCAACACCTGGCCCTTGCAGAACGAAGGTGCCGAGGGCTGGACCATCACCCCGGCGGTCACCGCCACCAGCGGCGGCACCCTGCGCGAGCTGGCGCTGGCGGGCGCGGGCATCGTCTCGCTCTCGGACTTCCTGACCCGCGGCGACGTGGCCGCCGGCCGCCTGGTGCCGGTGCTGGCCTCGCACAGCCTGCCCTGGGGCCAGCCGGTGTGGGCGGTGTTCTACAGGCAGGGCGCACTGGCGCCGCGGGTGGCGGCCCTGGTCGACTTCCTGGCGGCGCGCCTGGGGGAGGTGCTGGAACGCTAGCGTGTGGGTTTTTTGCAGCCTGCTACCCAAGATGGATGACATGATGCCTTGGCGCAGCTATAGTTTCCTCATGTAAATACCAACAAGCGGTATCCTGGGAGGGGACATGAGGACATGGTTGAGGGCAGTGTTGCGGCCGGCCGGTGCGGCTTTCCTGGCGATGGGCGCGGGCGGCGCCAGGAGCCGCTTCCACGAGCTGGTCATCAAGGCGCGCGACGGCAGCATCCGCACGGCGATCAACGCGGCCCGGCTGCGCAAGGAAGTCGACCACGTCCTGGCGCAGGCGCGCATGCAGGTCGACGCGGCCGACGACCTGGGTGCGTCGGCGCGCGAGGTCACCCAGCTCTCCGGCGGCGTCAAGAGCGGCACCGCCGAGATCGCGGAGACCGCGGAGCGCAACCTGCTGGTGGCGCGCGAGTCGATGCAGGGCCTGGTCCAGCTCGAACAGCGCATGCGCGCCATCGAAACCCAGGTCGATGGCTTCGCGCGCACGGTCGGGCAGCTGGTGGAGCATTCGCGCTCGATCAGCGAGTTCGGCACCGTCATCCAGCGCATCGCCAACCAGACCAACCTGCTGGCCATCAACGCGGCCATCGAGGCGGCACGCGCCGGCGAGGCGGGGCGCGGCTTCGCCGTGGTGGCCGCCGAAGTGCGGCGCCTGTCCCTGCAGGTGAACGAGGAGACCGCGAAGATCGCCGGCGTGAACAGCGAAATGCGCGAGCTGGTCGAATCGACCGCCGGCGCCACCGCCGGCATCCTCGACGGCGTCAACGTCTCCACCCGCGAAGTGGGCGCGGCCGCCGGGCGCTTCTCCACCTTCGTGGCCGACTTCGAGCGCATGACCGCCACCGTCAACGACATCGCCGGCGCGATGGCCGCTCTGGACGGCATCAACCAGGACATCGGGCGCAAGGTCGGCGAGATCGCCGCCAACGCGGGTGCGTCGGGCAAGTCGATGGCGGATGCCTCGCGCCGCGTCGACGAGGTGCGCGCCACCACCGAGGAACTGCAGGGCGTGCTGGCCGAGCACCCGACCGGCGGCACGGCCTTCGATGCGCTGGTCGACGCCGCCGGCGGCCTGCGCGACGACGTGCTGGCCTGCCTGGCCCGCCACGCGGGGAAGGGCGCCGACATCTTCGACCAGGCCTATCAGGCCATTCCCGATTCGAACCCGCCGCGCTATGCCACCTCCTACGACCGCGCCGTCGAGCGCGAGCTGCAAGCCTTGTTCGACGGCGTGCTGGCGCGCCTGCCGGGCTGCGCCTATGCGCTCGCCGTGGACAAGCGCGGCTATGCGCCGGCCCACAACGCCAAGTTCTCGCAGCAGCCCACCGGCCGCTACGAGCACGACCTGGTCCACTGCCGCCACAAGCGCATCTTCGACGACCCGGTCGGCAGCAAGCTGGCCGCCAACCGCAAGCCGATCCTGTTCCAGACCTACTTGCGCGACACCGGCGAAGTCATCAACGACCTGTCGATGCCGCTGGAGATAGGCGGGCGCCACTGGGGCGCGGTGCGGGTCGGCTTCGACTCGGCGCGGCTGCACGGGCCAGGGGGACGCCAGGCGCGGTAGCCTGTGTCAGAATACCGTCCTTGATCACATCGAAGACGCGTATGGAGAAGCTGATTTCTGAATTGCGCCGGCTCTACCTGCCGGCCGATGCGCCGCCCGCGGACGCGCTGGCGCGCCACCTGCGCGGCGAGGAAACCCTCGCCGTCGGCCTGGCCGATGGCGAGGGCCTGGGCCGGGCCGTGCTGATCCCGTTCCGCAAGACCGGGGAGGGCGCGGAGCACTGGACCCGCCTGTGCACGGTCGCCAACGCGCTGCAGCAGGACCTGGGCTTGCCGGCGCCCGCCGTGAGCATTTCGGGCGACGGCGCCTATGGATTGTGGCTGTCGCTGGAGCAGCCGGTGCCGGCGGCGCAGCTTGCCGAATTCGTAAGCCTGCTGCGGGCCGCGTATTTCCCCGATGCGGAGCTCGCCGCCGATGGGATGCCGGGACCGGTGGAACTGCCGCCTTGCCTCAATCGCGCCACCGGCATGTGGGCGGCCTTCATCCATCCCGGCATGGGCGCCTCCTTCGCCGACGAAGCGGGCCTGGACATGGCGCCGCCGGCAGCCGGGCAGGCCGCCTTCCTGGAGGGCC
>CBIHLT010000280.1:0-5500 GCA_966210615.1 uncultured Massilia sp. | reverse complement strand
TGGTGCGCGGCCTGGATTACTACAACCGCACCGTGTTCGAGTGGGTCACCGACGAACTGGGCGCGCAGGGCACCATCTGCGCCGGCGGCCGCTACGATCCGCTGATCGAAACCTTCGGCGGCAAGGCCACCCCGGCGGTCGGCTTCGCGATGGGCATGGAGCGCATCATCGAACTGATGAAGGGCCTGGGCGAGGCCGCCGCCCCGAACCAGTGCGACGTCTACATGGTCCACCAGGGCGAGGAAGCCCAGGCGCAAGCCTTCATCCTGGCCGAGCGCCTCCGCGATGCGGGCCTGGATGTTGTGTTACATTGCGCAACGCCGGCCGGCGCAGGCAGCTTCAAGAGCCAGATGAAGAAGGCCGACGGCAGCGGCGCGGCCTTCGCCGTGATCATCGGCGAGGACGAAATCGCGAAGAACCAGGCGGCCGTCAAGGCGATGCGCGGCGAAGCAGGCGAGCAGCAGCAGGCGAGCGTGCCGTTCGAAGAGGTGGTCGACTACGTGGTCGACCAGATCGTCGGCGATCACGACCACGATCACGACCACGTGCACTACCACCCGTAATACAGCAGTAGTCAGACCGATCCACCCACCAGAAGAACAGACAAGACAATGGCATACGATCTCGAAGAACAGGAACAGATAGCGACTTTCAAGGCCTTCTGGTCCAAGTACGGCAACATCATCACCTGGGTGCTGATCCTGGCGCTCGGCTCCTACGCTGCCTATAACTTCTGGAACTCGCACAAGCGCAGCCAGGCCACGGAAGCCTCGGCGCTGTACGACGAGCTGCAGGCATCCCTGGAAGCCAAGGACAACGCCAAGGTGCAGCGCGTGGCCGGCGACATCCAGGCCAAGTACGAAGGCACTGCCTACGCCCCGATGGCCGCGCTGGCCGGGGCCAAGGCCGCCTTCGACGCCAACGACCTGAAGACCGCCAAGGCCCAGCTGCAGTGGGCGGTGGACCACGGCAACGACGAGTACAAGTCGATCGCCAAGCTGCGCCTGTCGGGCGTGCTGCTGGACGAGAAGGCCTACGACCAGGCGCTCAAGCTGCTTGGCACCGACTTCCTGCCGCAGTTCGCCGCCGAAGTGAACGACCGCAAGGGCGATGTGCTGGTCGCCCAGAACAAGCTGGCGGAAGCGCGCCAGGCCTACGTCGCGGCCCTGGCTGCCATGGACAAGAATAATCCGGGCCGCCAGCTGGTCCAGATCAAGCTCGAAGCCATCGGCGGCACGGCGCCGGCCGACACGAAGGCTGCCGACCAGAAGGCGGCTGCTTAAAGCCGGTGATTGAACAGGCCCGCGCGCGCCAGTAAGAGCGTCTGACTAGCCCTGGGGGTTTATCAGGCGCTCGCGGTGTGCGCGGGCTTTGCGTCCTTTACGATCCAGGAACAAGGTAAAAGAATATGCGTATTAGCAGGAAGCTCGTTGGTGTTGGTGTGCTGGCCCTGATGACGGGCTGCTCGACCATCAATTCGCTCAACCCGTTCGCCTCGAAGCCGAAGGGCGACCAGCCGGCCAAGCTGGTGGAGCTGAAGGGCTCGATGGCCGTGCGCACCGCATGGAAGCTCGACATCGGCAAGGCGCGCGGCTACCAGTTCTCGCCCGCACTGACCGGCAACACCGTGGTGGTGGCCGGCGGCGACGGCGACATCGCGCGCGTGGAAGCGGCCAGCGGCAATGTGGTCTGGCGCATCAAGGCCGGCAGCGCCCTGACCGCGGGCGTCGGCACCGACGGCAACCTGATCGTGGTCGGCGGCGAGGACGGCATGCTGCTGGCCTTCGACATGGACGGCAAGGCCCTGTGGAAGAGCCAGCTGTCGAGCGAACTGCTGTCGGCCCCGGTGGTCAGCCAGGGCGTCGTGGTGACGCGCTCGCTCGACAACCGCATCGTCGGCTTCGACGCCAAGACCGGCGCCCAGAAATGGACCGTGCAAAAGGTCGCGCCGCCGCTCACCCTGCGCAACGCGCCGGGCATGATCGTGGCCGGCACCGACGTCATCGTCGCCCAGCCGGGCGGCAAGCTGTCCTCGCTGATCCTGGCCACCGGCGCCCCGCGCTGGGACGTCGAGGTCGGCGTGGCGCGCGGCGCCACCGAACTGGAGCGCGTGACCGACATCGGCGGCGCCCCGGTGCTGTTCGAGAACGACGTCTGCGCCGTGTCCTACCAGGGCCGCGTGGGCTGCTTCGACGTGGTCACCGGTTCGCCGCGCTGGACCCGCGACCTCTCGTCCGAAGTGGGCGTGGCGGTCGACCAGCGCTTCGTCTTCGCCGCCGACGACAAGGGCGCACTGCACGCTTTCGCGCGCGACACCGGTTCGTCTTCCTGGAAGAACGACAAGCTGTCCTTCCGCCGTCTCTCGACCCCGCTGTCCTACGGCCGCGCGGTGGCCGTCGGCGACTACGAAGGCATCGTGCACTTCCTGTCGCGCGAAGACGGCGCTTTCCTGGCCCGCGCCGCCACCGACGGCAGCCCCATCGTGGGCCAGCCGCTGGTTGCCGGCTCGAACCTGATTTTTCAAACACAAAACGGAACTGTGACCGCCATCGCGGTCGAATAGAATAAGTACATGAAGCCGGTAATCGCACTCGTAGGTCGTCCCAACGTCGGGAAATCGACCCTGTTCAATCGCCTGACCCGTTCGCGCGACGCGCTCGTGGCCGACCTCCCAGGTCTCACCCGCGACCGTCACTATGGCGAAGGCCGGATCGGTGACCGTCCATTCCTGGTCATCGACACGGGCGGTTTCGAACCGGTCGCCAAGGAAGGCATCATGCACGAAATGGCGCTGCAAACGCGCCAGGCCGTCGCCGAAGCCGACGTGGTCGTGTTCATCGTCGACGGCCGCCAGGGCCTGACGCCGCACGACAAGACCATCACCGATTACCTGCGCAAGGCGGGCCGCAAGGTCATGCTCGTAGTCAACAAGTCGGAGGGCATGAAGTACACCTCCGTGACCGCCGACTTCTACGAGCTGGGCCTGGGCGACCCCTACGTCATTTCCGCCGCCCACGGCGACGGCGTGCACGACCTGGTGCGCGAGGCGCTCGACATCGCCTTCGCCGACCGTCCGGACGAGGAAGAAGAACCGGAACACCCGGACCACGGCATCAAGATCGCCATCGTCGGCCGGCCCAACGTGGGCAAGTCGACCCTGATCAACACCCTGGTCGGCGAGCAGCGCGTGATCGCCTTCGACATGCCGGGCACCACCCGCGACTCGATCGAAGTGCCCTTCGAGCGCGACGGCAAGAAATACACCCTGATCGACACCGCCGGCATCCGCCGCCGCGGCAAGATCTTCGAGGCCATCGAGAAATTCTCGGTGGTCAAGACCATGCAGTCGATCTCGGACGCGAACGTGGTCATCCTTCTGCTGGATGCGCAGCAGGACATTTCCGAGCAAGATGCCCACATCGCCGGCTTCATCCTGGAAGCGGGCAGGGCGCTCGTCGTCGTGGTCAACAAGTGGGATGGCCTGCAGTCGCACCAGCGCGACCAGGTCAAGATCGACCTCGACCGCAAGCTGGACTTCCTGGGCTTCGCCAAGACCCATTTCATCTCGGCGCTGAAGGGCACCGGCATTCCGCAGATGATGAAATCGGTCGAAGGCGCCTACAAGGCCGCCACCACCAATTTGTCGACGCCAAAGCTGACCCGCGCCCTGCAGGAAGCCATCGAAAAGCAAGAGCCCAAGCGCAAGGGCAGTATCCGTCCCAAGATGCGCTATGCGCACCAGGGCGGCCAGAATCCGCCGATTATCGTCATCCACGGCAATGCGCTGGAAGGTGTCACCGAGCCGTACAAACGTTACCTGGAGAAACATTTCCGCGATACGTTCAACCTCGTCGGCACCCCGCTGCGCATCGAACTGAAGAGCGGGAAGAACCCGTTTGCCAAGGAACAGAAATAACCGTAGCAGTACGACAAAAAGTGGCAAAACAGGTTACAGTAGCTTAGGGCTTTCATTCGCTACAGCGGAATGTCGCCTTGATACTTGAAATCCGGCAAATCGCCACAATTTTTAAACTACAACAACATTACGGAGCTGTTATGAGCAACAAAGGGCAACTGTTACAAGACCCATTCCTGAACGCCTTGCGCAAGGAGCACGTCCCCGTCTCCATCTACCTGGTCAACGGCATCAAGCTGCAAGGACACATCGAGTCCTTCGACCAGTACGTCGTCCTGCTTCGTAATACCGTGACCCAGATGGTCTACAAGCATGCCATTTCCACCGTCGTGCCGGCCCGTGCCGTCAACCTTAACCTCGACTCCGAAGCCGAGTAAGGATGGCTGACGCCCCCGGCACTCCTACCATGCGCGCAGCGCTGGTCGGCATCGATTTTGGCGCTGGCGACTTCGCTGCCAGCCTGGAAGAGCTGTCGCTGCTTGCGCGTTCCGCCGGCGCCGAACCGATCACCACGATCACGGCGAAGCGCGCCAGCCCCGATCCCGCCCATTTCGTCGGCAGCGGCAAGGCCGACGAAATCGCCATGGCCTGCAAGGCCGAGCGCATCGATATCGTCATCTTCAATCACGCGCTCTCGCCCGCCCAGCAGCGCAACCTGGAACGCCGTCTCGAGATCAGGGTGGTCGACCGCACCAGCCTGATCCTCGACATCTTCGCCCAGCGCGCCAAGAGCCACGAGGGCAAGCTGCAGGTGGAGCTGGCCCAGCTGCAGCACCTGGCCACGCGCCTGATCCGCGGCTGGACCCACCTCGAGCGCCAGAAGGGCGGTATCGGCCTGCGCGGCCCCGGCGAAACCCAGCTCGAGACCGACCGCCGCCTGATCGGCGAGCGCGTCAAGATGCTGCGCACCCGCCTGACCAAGCTGCGCAAGCAGCACGAGACCCAGCGCCGCGCGCGCGGGCGCAACCAGACTTTCTCGGTGTCGCTGGTCGGCTATACCAACGCCGGCAAGTCGACCCTGTTCAACACCCTCACCAAGGCCGGCGTCTACGTCGCGAACCAGCTGTTCGCTACCCTGGACACCACCAGCCGCCGCCTCTACCTCGGCGACGAGGTGGGCAGCGTGGTGATTTCCGACACGGTCGGTTTCGTGCGCGAACTGCCGCACCAGCTGGTGGCCGCTTTCCGCGCCACCCTGGAGGAAACCATCCACGCCGACCTGCTGCTGCACGTGGTCGACGGCAACTCGCCGGTGCGCATGGAGCAGATCGAGCAGGTCAACGAGGTGCTGCGCGAGATCGGCGCCGATCATGTTCCCCAGATCCTGGTCTGGAACAAGATCGACGCGGCCGGGCTGGAACCTGGGATCGAGCGTGATGAATATGATAAGATCAGCCGCGTTTTCATCAGCGCCCACACGGGCGCAGGGCTCGACCTGCTGCGCGACGCCATCGTCGAGGCGGCGCTGGCCGAACCCGGGCAGCAACACAACGAAGCGCAGGACTCCGTATTGAGTTTCGCGCAGGGAGAACCGTCGGTGGGCGGTCCCCTGGGCGGTCCTGCCGACAATATGCCAACTTCCAC